>CAUJEF010000038.1 GCA_963169515.1 Bdellovibrionota bacterium | reverse complement strand
CTTCAATATACATTGGTGTCAAACCCATGGAGCCAACTGAAAAAGCATGGAATTAATAAGCGTCTCATCAAAAGTTCCTGGAACTGATTTGTTGAGCTGGCTTTCCGCACAGAATGCTGACAGTAAAGTTTATCTGAAACTGCGTGATCATGGCTGGTCTGTTGCTGGATTTGGAAACCTGCTTGAGTCCCCAAAATCGCCCCTTCCATTTGAGTCTTGGACACTGGAAGATTATGAAGATTTCTTTAACTCCGAAGAGGATCAGGACTTGAAACTTTTTGTTGGGGCGCCCTATTTCCTCCGCAACGAGAGTATAAAGTTTCAAATTCCTCGTTTTGAGTTCGTACAAGATGGGGCTGACTATACCCTGACTGCGCGGCGCTGGAAAACCGAATCCCCTGACGATTTCAAGGGACAAATAAATTTGCAAATTTCAGAAGTTAAAAAAAAAGACATTTCAATTATCAGAACCGAACAACACCCGAAGTTTGAAACCTGGGCCAAGATAGTCCGACTAGCCCAATCCGATGCCTTACTTAAAAAAGTAGTTCTCGCACGAGTGACCGATATCGAAATTTCAGAAACTAAACAACTACCTTATTATCTGCTTAAAAAATTGAATGTGGACACCTATAAATCTCTATTCCAATGGGACAATGAAACCCAGTGGATCTCGGCAAGCCCCGAACGCCTTTTTCGCATCGAAGGCGGCGCGCTCTATACAGAGGCCTTGGCCGGAACCCGCCCACGGGGTAAAAATCATGAGGAAGACCTTCTTTTGGAAAAAGAGCTTTTAGGATCAAAAAAAGAAGGTTTTGAACACGATCTTGTCGTTAAAGATATTGCTGAAAAGCTTCGCCGACTTTCTTTAAACCCCAATTTCACTAAAACAAGCATCCGAAAACTTTCAAAAGTGCAACACTTGGTCACTCAAGTTGACGCCGAATTATACGATACTGGTTTTTCTGATTTGATACGTAACCTTCACCCCACGGCAGCACTCGGTGGCACCCCCACGGATAGTGCACTCTGTTTTTTACAAAAACACGAACCTATACAGCGTGAATACTATGGTGGCCCATTTGGAGTTGTGACGAAGCATTTTTCAGAATTTTTTGTGAATATTCGGTCGGCACAAACCAATGATAATCATATTCGCCTTTTTTCAGGTTGTGGCATTGTGGATGAGTCTGACCCTAAAAAAGAGTGGGATGAATTGGATGCAAAAACAGCCCAATACATGGAGCTATTAAAATGAACTTTAATTCTTTCAATGATTTTTTTTCCTATGTGGCCTTAGAGGAGTTTCAACGTCTCGGTGGCGAGCACGTGTTTATTGCACCAGGATCGCGATCCACCCCTCTGGTCCTCGCCGCTCATAAAAACAAAAAATTAAAGAAGCATGTTCACTTCGATGAGCGCGGCTTAGGCTTTTATGCTCTTGGATGCGCACGATTTACACAAAAGCCTGTAATGGTAATTACAACATCTGGGACTGCGGTTGCAAATCTTTACCCCGCTGTGATCGAAGCCTTTTATAGTCACATTCCGTTGATCATTTGCAGTGCTGACCGCCCCTTCGAATTGCGCGACAGTGGGGCAAATCAGGCTATCGACCAAAATCAAATATTTGGGAAATATGTTCGCTTCTTTTCAGATATTCCATCCCCAAATGCAACTACCCCCATAGAAAGCCTTCTCACGACAATGGACACAAGCTTTTATAAATCAAGCCAATTGCAGCCGGGTCCCGTTCATCTTAATTGGATGTTTCAGGAGCCACTTGTTCCGCCAAAAGTTTCGGAGTTCCACTTCGCTCCTTCTAAAAAATTTCAAGACTGGCTAAATTCATCTGCTCCCTACACACAATACTCAAGAAATACAATTTCAGCAGAAATAAATACCGATCTGATTTCAACCGCACAGAATGGATTGGTGGTTCTTGGATCACAGATTTCTGAATTTGCCGCAGTCAAGGAATTAATTGATCTATTACAGTGGCCCGTTCTACCAGACATTCAATCGGGTTTCCGATTTTCATCCAATATTATATCTCACTGTGATTTGATTCTTGAGATTAAAAAAGACCTTTCTCCGGATGTCATTTTGCAAATCGGTGGAGCACCGACTTCTAAAAATTTAACTCAGTTCCTAAAAAATACGTCCGCACAAATAGTACAGGTAACATCATCCACCGAACGTATGGACCCGCTGCATCTGCCGAAAACGGTACTTCATGCTACTGTCGCCAAACTGAATGCACATATTAAAAATGTGCAATCCGCTAAAGATTTATTCGTATGGAAGACACTAGAAAATAAGACTGAAAAATTTTTGAACTCCTATTTTGAATCGCCGGAAAATCTGACCGAACCTTACGTGGCCTTTGCACTGTCAAAGTTCATTTCGCAGGCCGAATGTAATCTCTATTTGTCTTCGTCGCGGCCCGTGCGGGACATGGATCGCTATGGAAGCTGTACCGAAACAAAAATTCATACGTTTTCACACCGCGGCACTAGTGGTATCGATGGAAACTTGGCGACACTGGCGGGGACGGCACTGGCCTCGAACAGACGTACCTACGCGCTGATTGGGGATTTAGCAGCACTTCATGATCTCAATTCCCTTGCCTTGCTCGAAAAGACTGAGAGTCCAATTACAATCGTCCTTATTAACAATAACGGCGGCGGAATTTTTTCTTTTCTTCCAGTAGCACAAGAACAAGAGGCTTTCGAAAAGTATTTTGGCATGCCACATAACCAGAATTTTGAAAAATTGCTATCGGGCTTTGACACCAATTTTTTTAAGGCACATTCTCCGAAACAATTTTTTGACGCCCTGGAAATGGCTGAGCACTCACCGCTTTGTTCAATAATCGAAATCGAAACAAATCGTGCTGAAAACTACACGTTTCATAAAAAACTTTTGCAGGACTTTCAAAAAAGTGAAGCCTAACCTCGTTTTTGTTCATGGATTTCTGGGCTCCCCCATGGAATGGCTTCCTGTCATTAACTATCTGGATGAATTTAACTGCGTTCCCATTTCATTCCCCAAATTGCATCGATATGATGTTCAATCCCTGGCGGACTCGATTTACGAATACACTCGGTCGCTTGGGAAGAGCCATTTTATTGGGTATTCTCTCGGAGGGCGCATTCTTCTCGAGCTTTATAGTAAACGACCAGAATTTTTTTCATCCCTGACCCTAGAATCCGTGAATCCCGGCATTAAGACAAACGAAGAACGGAAATCTCGGCTGGATTCAGACTTAAAATGGGCCATGCTGTTGCATGAAAACCCCGATCGCTTTTATATCGAATGGTACCAACAACCTATATTTGGATTTGATAAGGACCATCGGGTCGCTTATCGCGCCATGGTCCAAGAAAGAATCAAACATCATCTGCCGATCTATCCCAAGTTATTGGTTGACTCAAGTCCCGCAACCAACCCTAACCATTGGCAAATCATTGGTGAAATTGGCATACCAACTTTGTTTTTAGCTGGGGAGCGCGATCAGAAATACAGGGATATTGCAGAGCGCATAGGTGCTCAGAACCCTAAAATTGCGATAAAGATTATGGATTCCGCCGGCCACAATGGACACTTTGAAAAGCCGCAGAATTATGCTCAGCTTTTGAAGGGATTTATTAATTCGTTGAACTAGATTTGGGAGATCATATGAAATTCGATTGGACAGAAGCAAAAAAATATTCAGATATCAAGTACCACAAATACAACGGCATTGCCAAAATCACCATCAATCGTCCTGAAGTTCGAAATGCATTCCGTCCTGAGACCGTGGATCAAATGATGAATGCGCTCGATGATGCACGTTTTGATGCAAGTGTTGGCGTAATTATTCTCACCGGCGAAGGTGAAAAGGCCTTTTGTTCTGGGGGCGACCAGCGCATCCGCGGAGAAGCGGGTTACAAAGATAATGAATCTGGTCAATTCCGACTTAATGTTCTTGATTTCCAACGCCAAATTCGAACTTGTCCCAAACCTGTCATAGCAATGGTGGCAGGATATGCTGTCGGTGGGGGGCACGTTTTACATATGATGTGTGATCTCACGATTGCTGCGGACAACGCCATATTCGGCCAAACAGGTCCAAAAGTGGGATCTTTCGATGGTGGCTGGGGGGCAAGCTACATGGCTCGCCTTGTGGGGCAAAAAAAAGCGCGCGAAATTTGGTTCCTATGTCGTCAGTACAGCGCTCAGGAGGCCTTAGATATGGGACTGATAAATACAGTTGTCCCCTACGCACAATTGGAGGAAACAACGGTTCAATGGTGCCGAGAAATTTTGGAAAAATCCCCTCTTGCAATTCGCTGTTTGAAAGCCGCGCTCAATGCAGACTGTGACGGGCAATCTGGATTACAAGAACTTGCGGGCAACGCCACGTTATTATTTTATATGTCTGAAGAAGCCCAAGAAGGTAAAAATGCCTATATTGAAAAGCGTAAACCAAATTTTGACCAATTTCCAAAGCGTCCATAAGTATGGTTAAAGTTTGGCTCATGGCAGTTCGACCAAAAACTCTTGGCGCGGCATTGGCTCCAGTTTTACTTGGAACTGCCATGGCCAACCCTTATGTACAAATCAGCTACCCACTCTTTATTCTTATTCTTGTAACGGCCACACTTTTACAAATCGGATCTAACCTTGTGAATGACTACTATGACCACAAGCATGGCGCCGACACAAAAGATAGAAAAGGCCCCACCCGTGTGATGTCGGCAAACCTTGTAACAGTTCCTCAAATGAAAACTGCAATCCAAATTGTATTTGGATTGGCACTGCTTGGTGGAGGCGTTCTGGCTTGGGTCGGCGGCCTTCCAATCATTACCATTGGGATTGCATCCATTCTTTGTGCAATATCGTATACAGCGGGACCTTATCCACTCGCTTATCTCGGTCTAGGTGATTTATTTGTATTTATATTTTTTGGCCCTGTAGCGGTTATGGGGACCTTTTATTTGCAAACCAAAACGTGGGGGACCCTTCCGTTTCTGCTAAGCATCCCGTTAGGGTTTCTTACAGTTGCTATTTTAACTGTGAATAATGTGCGCGATGTCCATGAAGATAAAAAGTCAGACAAAAAAACAGTTGTTGTCCGCTTTGGAGAAGTTTTTGGTAAAGCCCAATACACCGTATGTATTCTGATTCCGTTTGTTTTATCTATCGTGTATTTTTACTCTGGCCTTTCGCCACGGAGCACTCTCTTAGCATTAGGCCTTTTTGTTTTCGCCATCCCCATGCTTAAAGTTATTTGGACCTTTAATGACCGAGCTCAATTAAATTCTCTTCTTTCGCATACAGCACAGTTTTTAATTCTATTCTCTATCGTAAATTCAATAGCATGGTTTTATAATGGCTAAAGTAGCAATATATCACATTGATCTTCCGCTAAAGCGCTTGGTGCTCGGCCTAAAAACACGTTCCATTGGAATTTTAAAACTCACCGATGACCGGAGCCGCGTTGGCTATGGTGAAGTGAGCCCTCTTCCTGGCTTTTCAAAAAATTTTATTCCATCATTGAAATGGGGAATGGCTTGTGCGATCAAAATGATTTCACAGGCACCCGCTCGAATCGTTAGAATTAATGGCTTGATTACAGAAAATGCCAACGCTTTGGAAGAAGCAAAAACCTTCGATGCTCAAGGATACACACATATAAAAATTAAAACAAATCACGGGATCACACCCCATATATTAAAGCAAATTGTTTCACAGACACATCTTATGCTTCGGCTAGATGGCAACCAGAAACTGACATTTAATGAAGCTGTCGATCTCGCCCAAGCAATTCCCTCTGACCGCTTTGATTATTTTGAAGACCCTTTTATTCACAACCAAGAGAACTATCGACGCCTCTGTCAATTACAAATTCCATTTGCCGTTGATAGCGTGGAAGATATTCCGATGTCTAAATCTCATATTATAAAACCTACTTTAGTAGGTCATGCGCCTGAAAATGCGATACTCAGCTCAGCCTATGAGTCGGCTTTGGGGATTGCACATATTGCGCATGCCGCAAATCTAAACAAAGTACACGGACTTGATACTTTAGACATATTTGCAGAGCCGCTATTCGCAATCACAAAAAAAAATGGAACACTGTTAATTCCATCAATGGAGGAGATCAAACAACACCTTGATCGCCTCACAAATTCACTATCACCTGCGCTGGAGTTTTAATTGGATTTTCAAAATCAAACTTTAGTACAAAATCAAAAATGCAAATTAACCGGAATTGATTTTCAAAATACAGTTTCAGGCGTTTCAGACAGTATCCGGAGATATGGAATCACTGATGGTGAATATGTTGCCGTTCAAATGCAGTCAGGAATCGAATACTTTGTCGCAGTTTTCGCGCTTGCAAATGTGGGGGCGATTCCTGTACTCATCCCAACCCGTCTTCGAAGCGAACAGATCCAAAACATTTTAGATCAGTACAACATTCCAGTTGTTTTGAAAGCACTCCCCCCATATACAGAGGGCAAGAAATCCCTTAGACATGATTTACATGAAAGCGAAATAGTACTGTTCACCTCTGGCACAAATACTGTTCCCAAAGCCGTGGTTTTGACTTTTCAAAATTTTATCGAAAATGCGTTGGGCTCAAATAAAAATATCCCGTTTGGTCCCGGCGATCATTGGCTTGTAAACTTACCTCTATACCATGTCGGAGGCATTTCGGTTTTCTTCAGAGCACTTGTCGGAGGTGGATGTGCGTATTTTTCATCCATAAATGATCCTGCCATTTCACATATTTCTATGGTGCACACGCAATTGTTTCGCTATATTCAAAATCCATTCCAAACTTATTTTAAAGCCGTATTACTTGGGGGAAGCTCGTTCCCCAATGCCTTGGTTGATTCAGCAGCTCAAGCCGGGCTTCCTATATACCGATCTTATGGGATGACAGAAATGGCCTCACAGATCACAACCACCCAAATGGGGCTTGATCTGGACACTTCTGGACGCCTGCTTGCAAGTCGCGAGCTCAAGATTGTAAACGGTGAAATATTGGTTCGTGGCAAAACTCTGTTTAAAGGCTTTCTTGATCAAGCCACCTCGCCCTTTGACGCCGACGGTTGGTACCACACTCATGATCTTGGACATTTCCAACGGGAAAATTTGATCGTTACTGGACGTAAAGACCGTATGTTTGTCTGCGGCGGTGAAAATATCCAACCCGAAACGATTGAGAAAATCTTGCTAAATTATCCTGGCGTGTTTCAAACGCGAGTTATTTCAATCCCTGATCCTGAATACGGCTATGTCCCACTGGCCTACGTTGAGGCTGAAAAATTCAATTCGAATCATCTACAGGATTATTTGAAAGAACGCCTTTCAGGCCTACACATACCCAAAGAAATCCTACCCTTCTCTCAACTTCCAGAAAACTTGAAAACCTCCAAAGACCTTTAAACGGCATCTGATACCAGTCCGCGTCCGCCTAGCGGACAATGGGTGCCTGGCACCCTAATTTATCGGGGTTGAGGATGTAGCCCATGGCCTGGCTTTGAACGGCAATATTGCGGCGAACGATTGGCCACAGATTTTCACCGGAACCATCGTTACTTAGGTAACAGGATTTTTTGATTGCAGCTACAAATTGGCTTTGTGTTAAATTGTATTGTGCAAGTTTTTTTTGTACTTCCATCGCTGTATATCTGTCGTTACGGTTGGCCAGGGCTGCAAAGACGGCGCTTACATGGGCTTGTTTCAAAGGGGCCGGAGGGTTTGCCAAAACACTCAAGTACATTGCTCGCACTGGACCTGTTAAACTTTTTGCGTTGCTAAGCATTTGCGAAAATTCACCATCACTAACATCTCCAGTAAGCAAAAGCTGGGCTGCCAAGATCGGGGTATTGTTGTTATTTATTTCAGTCAATCCGATAATTTCATTGCGGTTAAGATCGTTATAGAAACTTGGACTTTGCCGTACAATTTCCTGCATCGCCATCAAAACACGATTCAAATCGGCATGAGTTGAGGTACGATTAGGGTCAAAATACCCATTGTCGCGACGCTCTCCGCATCGGTCTAATGTTTTCAAACATTTTCCCAGTTTAGAAACTGCTCCTTTTGATTGATCAAAGATTTCACCCCACAAATGTTTATTTTCGTCCAAAACAGTGTAAATATCTTGCTGCTCAGGAGATAAAATCAATTCTGACAGCACATCTTTTTCTTCTGTCTGTTTTTTAGGTTTTGCAATTTCCGGAGCAGATAATTTCACTTCTTGTTCTACATACGCTTGGGCAACCATTGTCTTCTTAGAACTAAAAAGTTTTTTGATCCTGTTGGTTCGAGCGCTTGTATCTGAAAAATGAGATATTGCAAACCACATTACCGCCACAATAAATGCGATATAAAACCAACTGCGCATACTATTTCTCCGTCACAATATCGAATGTTTGCTCTGAAACCCAGCCAAATCGCCCACTGCCGTCTGGAATTAAAATCTTATACCACTTTATATTTCGCGATTTAAGATCACCCGAGATCCGATCTCGAACCTTAATTTCTTGCAACGCCATTTCCACAATACTTAATTTAGAAAGTGGCTTGACCTGCCCAATAATCGACGAATCCCACGAGTAAAACTCAAGAATATTTGGATTTCGGGGTCTTTGTGTGACCGTACCGACAAGATCGGTATTTGTTAGCCCTTTGTTTTGCACCTTTGAAATCAAATTCGCATCGACAAAAAAAGCATCTCGCCCATAGATGTAACAATAGTTTTCTTCTGAGGTCATTTCAATATTGTCGGCGTATTTGGAAACGCGCACTTGAGCCCATTTTTCATGTTTTTTTGTGGTCGGATTCAGAAAATCCCAGACTTTTTCGACATGTAAGTTCGGGGCTTTCTTTGCTACCTTTAAGCTACTTACGTGTGCTTTTCCACATGCCCATTGTGGATCAAAACTGGGGGCATGCCGCAATATAAGTGTAGGTGTGTTTATGTAATAGTTTGGGGTGAAAACAGTCTTGCTAGATCCGCCAGAATATTTTGAAATATAGTCCGTCTCTAAAACGGCCTGTACATTTTCATTACGCTCGACCTCGCTGTCCTTAGTAAAAATACTTCTAAAATTGTAAATGATCTCGTCAAGCGCCCTGCGTTCTACGGAGTTCTCTGGCAAATATTTATGATAGATACTTGTATTCAAAATAACCAAAGCTTCGAGATGTTTTTTAAAATCTTGATCGTATTCGTTGTTTCGCGCAGCCTTGTTTGAAAATCGGCAAACCGATGCGCTCAATGTATTGCCAATATTGTAGGATCCCCATGTGCCCTGAACCAACTGGAATTGCATAGATGCTTTTGTAAGCTCATGGTCCGAATACGGATTCAATCCCTTCATACAAGAGTATTTTGCAAAATTGGACCGAATTTCCCTGAATTTATCATAATAATGGTAAGTGCCGAATCGCGCAGAGTTATTCACGTTCAGATAAACATCAGGCATTAAAGCCTCTCGAAAAGCACGACCATTAAGTTGCATGAACCCAACGTCCTCTTTATTCACCGTAGAAATTAAAACCTGCTGAACGGACGGCTCTTTATTGATCACAGAGCAGTTTGGCAAAATCGGATCTGTTGGTTCTCTGTAAATCATTTGCAATACAGAAAGTACTTTTGAAGAATTAATTGCGCGAAGTTCGTTATAATCGCTTGAACACATTGGCAGCCTTTTTAAGTCGCGATCTGCAAGGCGGGCGTGCATCAATTTGCTCTCATGATGGGGAATTGCAAGCGCCGTAACTAAAAACGTCCAATAGGTAACATTATCGTCATAGCCAACCTTATAGTATTCGCTTGCGATAGAATCGGCCGCTTGAATTAACAGACCAAAAATTTCTTTTATATATTCAGAAGCGTTTTCTTTAGAATATACTGGCCCAATCACTTTATGGGCTGGCGATAGTGCAAAGTACCCAGCCTTTCCCGGCTTTAGCATATCTGCCACGTCAAAGCTGTAATGATGACTTGCTTCTTTGCTTGGTTCAAGAATCATCGCTTGCGTATTCTCATCGGCGAACGCAATATTACAGCCAATAACAATTGCCGTGACTGTACTGATGAATCTTGAAAACATTTTTACCCCTTCTTAGTGTCAATCAAAGCAGAGCAATTCGGGTACCATCGCTATTGACCGATTTAGAGAGTTTTGAATATTTCCCACCGGAAGTTTTTACAAACATTCCGCGAAAACGGTCACAGTATTGAAATGACTTAGGAAACAGTGACAGTCCAGCCCTTTGTCTACAGTGAAAAAACCTCATGGTTTGCACGCCCCTTAAACACCTCGACCTTGGCAGTATATTACCCAATAGTATTCGATACTTAGACCTCAATTCCAGACACAGTTTAACCGATCCAATAGGATGACCTTGAGCCGTGTCTTTTTGATCATTCCTTTCGCTGTTTTTTGGACACTAAAATCCAAAAGCTCGAGTCCCTTTCCAATTCCAAACCCTGGCCCCGCAGTGAAGTGTAATTACCCACGGCAATTTTATAAGGCCAACGGCGATATCATTATGAGCTTGAAAAATGGAAAATCGGTGCGAGTTGTGGCCACCGGACAAAATTTCGTCTCATGCAATTTGGGCAGGGAAGAATACATTCAGGTCCAAGATGAAAAAGGCCGTGAATACCAGCTTATTTTTCCGTTGGAAAAACATCCAAAAGTAAAATTAGAAACTGTTACCGTCAAACCAAACGCCAGCATCCAACGCATTAAACAGGGCGGAGAACAATCCATCGTCATGCCCGAAGATTCAAGCTTTAGAGAGTTTTTCTTTGAAGAAAGTTACAGTAAAATTGATACTCGAAATCCTGAAGCACCTGGAAAATTGTTTTATAAAATTCGCGGAAAATATGCCGAGGGCGCGGAATGCGTCCCGCGCGAATGCGAAATTCAAGCAACCAGTGCGACAGTTGAAAGATATGCCGATGCGACGAACGTCCCTTTACCTCCCATTGATAATATATCAAAACCGACCGTGAGCACGGGTTATATGTTTCGAACCTATGGAGGATCTGGGTACTCCGAATTAGACAGCTACTTCAATACCTTTCGACACGGATGCCAAGATGAGGATTTTGAGAAATACAGGACTGAACTAAAAACCTACTTTCACCATGCATCAATAACTTTTGGTTTGCCTTATACGGTTGTTGCGTGCTTGAGCTTCCAAGAAAGTGAGGGATTTGATGTCTCCGCTAAAAGTTCGACCGGTGCCTCAGGCATTATGCAGGTAACATATGTGGGGTTTAAAAGATTTCATAAGGAAATGAAAAACGAACCTTATCTAAAAGACTTTATTGATAAATACGAAAAATATGCAGCCAAGGTGGGTCTTGAACCCAAATATATAAGCTCAAAATTGTTCAACCCACCTCGAAAGAATGTGGGTGAGGCCGACAGGCTGGCGTCTGCCATTACAGCAGATCCAAAAGCAGCCATCGGACAAGGCACCGCACTTCTTGCCGATAAATTGCAAATCTTAATCAATGCAGTTTTAAAGAATAAAATTGAAGCTGAATTTAAGCAAAACAGAAATGTAGAAAAGAAAAATGAAGATCTCAAAGTTTTAAATATGCCATTGGGAAAAAAACTAGCGATGTTTTCTGACAAAGAAAAGGTCCAATTGTACACTGCTGCCGTGACCGCATACAATACCGGGGAAGGCCCCGTTCTTGCCGTCATAGCAAAATCCAAATCTATGGACGACTGGACCCAAAATTTAATTGACGGCAAAATTTCATTTGAAGGAAAAAAGCACGCAATCGGAATTCAAAGATGCATGCTTAATGAAAATGCAAGAAAAAATTCATCAGTTGATCGTATACGAGAAAGCGCAGCCCCACGTCGGGGCCCAATGAGGTGGAAATGCCAAGACCCAGATAACCCAAAGCAAACCATTTGGATTGGTGATGGCACTGCCTGCAATGATAGACAATGCCAATGTACGGCTTCTTCAAAAGCGAAGGGTATGTGTCTCGAAACAACAGGGGTAGAAGAAGACGTTTGCGGTGCCTGCCCAGAAAGCAAACGCAAGCCAGTGACGCGACCGGCAGAAAACGTACCAACGTACAAGCCACAACAGAACCAAGGCGGCCGAAGATGATAAAATTGTTTTTAGTCTTGCAATTTATGCTCCTACCCAATCCGGCTGCTGAAACTGCGTCCGATTCGCCTGACACCAAGACGTTAGAAGCAGAATTCAAATCAGCGTACGCAAAACATTTAGGCGTGTGCCCCGATACATTAAAGGAACTTCGTGGCCATCTTATCTCTCTTGACCAATTCATCGACACAAAAATAAAAAAGATCTCAAAAGATGTCCTCAAAAATTTACTTTATGAAAAATCTATCGCGGGCCAAATAATAACACTTATTGCTGCCGACAAAGTTCCTGAAGACGTTCCATTTTCCTATCCGGCCCAAGAATGTAATAAGAAATATCGCGAATTCCAAGCAACAATACAAAGCAAAGGCGCCCCCATAAAATTAAATGACTGGGTTGATTGCATCGAGATCAAAAACAATGAAGTTCTTTTGATCGCAAAACAGATTGAAAGCTGTTACGAAATGGCAAAAAAATAAATTTACTTCTTAATGAAAACGGTCAGGCGACTGATGCAAACCAATTCATTTTTTTCATTTGTGATTTTTGTTTCCCAAACATGAATTGTTTTTCCTAACTTTATCGGCCGAACCGTCCCGTAGACATAACCCGCGGTCTCTGAACGCAAGTGATTGGCGTTTATTTCTAAACCCACCGGCGTTGATGCATCTTCAATTAAATAAGACGCTATACTGCCCAAGGTTTCTGAAAGCGAAGCCGACGCTCCGCCATGAAGTAATCCAACGGGATTATGCGTTCGCTTATCGACCGGCATTTTTGCAGTGATATAGTCCTCGCCGATCTCGGTATATACGATCCCAATGGCCTCCATCATTGTATGTTTGTTGGCAGAATTAAGCTGTTCTAGTGTCGCATTTTTTTTCCAAATCATATCTTTTCTCCAAATCGAACACCCCCGGATAAACGCTTTAAATAGAGAAGCCCCTTGATGTAAGATTCGTCACTTTCACCCATGAATTGTTTCACGCACACATCACGAATTACATTTGTTTTGCGAAACTTCTCACGCTTATTGATATTGCTTAAATGAACCTCAACCGTCGGCAAACTTACTGCGGCAATCGCGTCCCGCAAGGAAATCGAGTAATGGGTCAATCCACCCGGGTTAATAAGAATCCCGTCTGCCCACTTTCGATTTCTATGAATAAAATCAATAATGTTGCCCTCACGATTAGACTGGAACACGCGTAATGCTGCCTTCTCTTTTTTCGCTATGGCCTTTAATCGCAGATTGATCTCTCTTAACGTTAATTTTCCATAAATATTTGGTTCACGCTCACCCAGAAGATTTAGATTGGGCCCATGCACGACTAAAATGTTCACACTTCCAACTTTCTGAAGATTTTAAAAACCTCTGAAAACTCAGGCCGACTGATTTCTTGATTGGGAGCAGCGCACCCAATTCCTTTGAGCAGAACCATTCGAACCGCACCACGTTCGTTCTTCTTATCAGACAAAATAAGCTTCCACAAACGACCTTCATTCAAAGTTGGTAGTTTCGGAACCTCAAAGCGGCCCAAAACTTCAAAGGACTCGGCCAGTTCCTTTGCATTTAACAAGCCTTTGAAGTGCGACATCAAAATTGCAAACTTCATACCATAAACAACAGCTTCGCCGTGGTATATTTTTCCGTAAAAGATTTTTTCTAAAGCGTGTCCAAACGTATGACCAAAATTCAGAATTTGCCTACTTCCCGAAGTATCTCTTTCATCTTGCGCAACAACCTGGGATTTCCAACGCACACTTCGCAAAATATAGTCGCACAATACAGAGGCCTGGCCGCCCATTGCCATTTCCATAGAATTATAGAATTCATAAAAGAAATATTTATCTAAAATCAATCCATATTTCAGAGTTTCCGCTAAACCGGACATCATTTGGCGCCTGGGAAGGGTTTTGAGAAATTGCGGATCAATAAATACGGCCTTGGGCTGATAAAATGTCCCGATTAAATTTTTCCCTTGTTCATGGTTGATGCCGGTCTTCCCGCCAACCGACGAATCCACTTGAGCTAGTAGTGTCGTCGGGATGTTTATCCAATCCACTCCACGCAAATACGTCGACGCTAAAAACCCAATGGCGTCCCCTATGGTGCCTCCCCCAAGGGATACAAAAACCGATTTACGGTCTATTTTTTTCTTTAAAAGCTTACTGTATAGCGGATAGAGCGCCTTGAATGACTTCAAGCTTTCATTACCAATTAAATCTATGGTCATCGATTTCGGGTAAACATGCTGAATGAGCTTTTGGACCCGCGCTTTGTGCGTTTTTAATTTGCGATCCACGAATAAAACACAATTTGAATAGTTTTTATTTCGAAGAAATTCATGAAATTCCAGCAATGAAGATGGATCAATAATGATGGGATACTTTAAATGCTCAATTGGTTTCAATCCACTCAATCTCGCCCCTGTGGCTTCTAATACTTCTGGCATTTATTGATCCCTTCCACAATAAGCTCTGTCACTTCTGCAACCGACAGTTCATCTGTGTTAACCGAAATGTCGGCATCTTTATAAGCCAAATGACGTTTATTAAACAGCTCTTCCATCTCTTTTTCAGTTTTATTCTTTAAAAGAGGTCGACTCTCTTTTTCAAACGCCAGCCTTTTTAAAAGAGTGGACAGTTCTGCACGCAAATAAACAACGGTACCCTTGTCTTTTATTGCTTTCAAGTTTTCAAACCGGATCAGCGAACCGCCGCCCAGGGCCACAACTTGATTTTTCTTTGCAGACAAAAGTTTTAAAATTTCAGCTTCTTTTTCGCGAAAAAATTCCTCGCCATATTTTAGGAAAATTTCAGCGATACTCATTCCATAGCGCTCTTGAATCGTCTGATCCAAATCAACATAGGTCTTGGCTAGTTTTTTGGCTAAATACCTACCAACCGTTGTCTTGCCACTTCCCATGAAGCCGGTCAGAAAAATATTTTTTCCGCTTTTTTCTTCCATTCAAATACTCTTTCTTTGATTTCAGTCATTGAATCGCCGCCAAATTTTGTCAAATATTCATCCGCAAGGACCAATGCCAATAGCGATTCCCCAATAACTGCGGCTGACCATACAGCACAAACATCAGAACGCTCATAATGAGCCTCAATTTTCTCTTTCGTCTTTAAAGAAATGGAGCTCAAAGGTTTCCTCAAGGTGGACAGCGGCTTCATAGCTGCACGAACAGTAAGCGGTTCGCCAATTGTGATCCCACCATTAACACCGCCTGAATTGTTAGAGCGGTACCCAACGCCTTGCTCCCTTAGGATAAATTCATCATGAACCTCGCTCCCCATCAGGCGTGCGGTTTCGAATCCCAGACCAATTTCTACGCCCTTGATCGCGTTCAAAGACATAAACGCTTTTGCAATGTTGCCCTCAATACGGCGATCCCACTGCACATAACTTCCAAGTCCCATGATATGCCCTGTTGCGCACACTTCGAATATTCCTCCCAAAGTATTTCCCTCTTTACGGGCAAGATCGATCAAATCATTCCATTTTGAGGAATCCTTTTCGCCGCCGATCTCAATAACACAATTTGTAATTTGAACGCCCAGATCAAATAAAAACTTCCGTGCGATGGTTGCAATCGCTACCCGCATTGCAGTTTCACGTGCGCTTGCGCGCTCAAGGACATTTCGCATATCAAAATGTCGATACTTAACAGCGCCAGCGTAGTCTGCGTGCCCAGGTCGGGGAACATCAATCTTGCCCTCCTGCGACTCTGATTCCACAGACATTATTTCTTGCCAATTTTTCCAGTCCTGGTTGGGAATTTGAATAGCAATCGGGCTTCCCAATGTCTTCCCCGCTCGAACTCCCGAAAGAATTTCTAGCTCTTCTGTTTCAATTTTTTGACGGTCCCCGCGTCCATAACCTTGCTTTCGCCGGATAAGTTCCGACTGGATTTCGGATTTCAAAATTCCGAGACCGGAAGGGATACCCTCGATAATTCCGATCAAAGCCTTCCCATGGGACTCACCTGCTGTTAAAAATCGAATCATGATGTGACCCCTGTAAGAATTTTTTTATAAACATCTGGTTTGTACTGGTGTACTTCCTTATCAAACCAAATTTCCCAAGTTTTCAACGCCTGCCAAATTAACATATTGAGCCCACCTATGGCTCGCACACTATTCATTTCGGCATGTTTCATAAGCACTGTCTTTGTTGGCTGATAAACCATGTCAAAAACTATGGCGCCCGGCTTAAATGTCCCCATATAGGGGGACTCGTTTTCGTGAAAATTTTTAGTTCCAAGCGGAGTGGCGTTCACATAAAGATCCGCTTCCATCTCGGCCGAATAGTTTTCAACAGGGACTCCCAAATACTTCAACTGTTCCGGATGTCTCGTTGCAACCGTAATGGATTTCACACCCAAAGATTTTAAACCGTGAATGGCCGCTTTTGCTGCTCCACCAGTTCCAAAAATCACACAGTCTTTGCCCGATAGTTGAATATTTTCTTCCTCCAAACATTTTAAAAAACCAAACACATCTGTGTTATAGCCAATGCGTTCATCACCCTCAACTTTAACCACGTTGACGACACCTATTGTGTCCGCCATTGGATCCAGTCTAGTCATGTAGTTTTTAAAAACTTCTTTATATGGAATTGTTACGTTGAAGCCCAAATAATTTTTCCATGGAAATTCATTTATGAAAGACTCCATATACGATGGATGAATTTCTATTGTGTCGTACTGCAGTGGCACATCGTAGTTTCTCGACAAAATAGAAAAAATCTGCGGCGAAAGTGAATGGGAAATTGGATAACCTACCAAACCGGCCTTCATAAAAACTCTTTCCATTCATTAAAGAAATAAGGATCAGACACTTTCGCTGAATCCGTTTCAGAAAAACTCACTTGATTTTCACACACCAACCCCGCAACGGCGGCCATCATGGTCAAACGGTGATCCTGAAAAGTATCAATGAGACCGCCATTTAAAGATTGCTTGCCTTCGATAAGGAAACCATCTGAGGTCGTTTCTACATATCCCCCTAGCTGTCGAAAAACTTCGGCCGTTTTCACTATGCGATCAGATTCTTTGTACCGGAGCTCCTCAGCCCCCGTAATAACAGACCGTCCACTGATTTGTGTTGCGAGCAAAACCAATAATGGAATTTCGTCGATCAGATACGGGATCTGGTTTTTGCCTAAACGAAAAGGCATCATGGCACTTGGCTGAACTGTAATATCACCACGTGGTTCCGGTTCTTCCGAATGAAGGTCCAGGTGTATGTTCACCCCTGAATCACGCAATACATTTATAAAACCAAGGCGCGTTGGATTTAAAAGAACGTCTTCAAGTTTTACTTTAACTCCCCTTAATAACCCAGCTGCAATCCAAAAGCTTCCTGACGAGATATCGCCGGGCACCTTCCACGACAGCATCTTGTCACTGTTATCAAAAAAATAGGGAAGCATACGTTCGGTATGGTCACGACTGTGCAATTCGCCACCCAAAACCACATTTTGATTTGAAATTATAGCTGCCAACATCAATGCCGATTTTACCTGGCTCGATGCCATCGGAAGATCGTATTTTAATGGTCCCAGCTGTGCCGGAAGGATTCGAATCGGGGCATAGTTCCCGTTGGTCAATTCAATACAGGCCCCCATTTGTCGAAGCGGCTCAGCGACGCGTTTCATGGGTCGCAAAGACAAAGATTTATCCCCGATAAGAACAGTTTCAAAATTCTGCCCAGCGAGAAGACCCATAAATAGTCTCATGGTTGTGCCTGAATTTCCGCAGTCCAGTGGTGCTAAAGGCTTTTTAAATCCTTGCAATCCGACACCTTTTACAATCAGCTTTGAATCTAAATTTTCTATTTGAACGCCAAGGCTGCGCAAGCAATTCAAAGTGCTCTTAACGTCTTCACCCGTAGATATGTTTTCAAGTTCGGTGGTACCAGTCCGAAGGGCCGCAAGGATCAGAGCCCTGTGGGAAAGAGATTTATCACCAGGAAGTTTTACGTTTTTTAATTCCATCACGGCACGTATATATCTAAGGCCGCCCCCATCCTTTTTAAATCTTTGATGATATCTTCTAAATTGTCAGGATGAATAGCCTGGAATCCATCGGATAGAGCAGTTTCAGGTTCGTCATGAATTTCAATCATGACGCCGTTGGCCCCAGCCGCTAACGCAGCTTTTGTCATCGGTGCCACCAAATCCCTTCGTCCAAGAGCATGGGATGGATCCACCAGGACTGGCAGATGGCTTTTACCATGCACAATTGGGACGGCCGCTAAATCCAAAAAGTTTCTAGTTTCTTGATCAAACGATCTAATACCACGTTCACAAAGCACAACTTGGGAATTTCCACCCTCTAGCACATATTCCGCTGCCAACAACCATTCTTGAATTGTCGCTGCCAACCCTCGTTTTAATAGGACTGGCTTGTCCGTTTTTCCGACCTCTCTTAACAACGGAAAATTTTGCATATTGCGAGACCCAACTTGAATCACGTCGGTCACCTTGTACACGAACTCAACGTCGCGGACATCAAGAGCTTCTGTAATAATTGGAAGATCAGTTTCTTTTCGAGCTTCAGCTAAAATTTCAAGCCCTGAACGCCCCAATCCCTGAAATGAAAATGGAGAGGTTCGCGGTTTGAAAGCACCGCCGCGCAGGAAATGTGCACCCGCCTTTTTAGCTTTATGTGCGATACGCAAATATTGATCTGCAGATTCGACGGCACATGGTCCCGCAATCACATTAAATCGACCCGGCCCGATTTCAGCATTCCCAACTTTGATTCGAGTCGGTTCGGATTGGGTTTCCCATGATGACTTTTTAAATTCTGTTTGTGTTGTAACCACCTGCTCGACACCAGCAAAAGCTAAGAAATCCAATTTCCCGTTTAAACTTTCGTTAAACGTAACAACCAAACGGTCACGCAAGGTCATTTCGCTGGGCTTGCCACCACGCTCACGGATAAAATTCACTAGGCGTGTTTTTTGTTCAGAAGTATGCCTTTTATCTAATACGATAATCATAACTTCCTCATCCGCAAAAACTCTAGCAATCCTTCGATCGACTGAACGCAATCTACTGAGTCATTATTGCTAAAGCGTTTGATCGTCTCAAAGCCTTCTTCCGCCATATCCAAATACATTTTGGATTGAACACGAATATTTTCTTTCGAAGCTTCCAGTTGGGCCCTCGCCCATGGCTCGTCATCAAAGCCTTGTCCGAGGTGGTTTGCCAACGCGACCTTCAGTTGTGGGTTATTTTTCAGCATATCCGCAATAACAAAGTTCATTAATCCTTCTTTAAAGTCTTTGGAATAATCTTTGCCGCCCAACTCTTCATAATCGATGATGTCGTCAATCATTTGAAAGGCAATTCCTAAATTTT
>CAUJEF010000037.1 GCA_963169515.1 Bdellovibrionota bacterium | reverse complement strand
TTGCTCGCAAGCTTTACAATGTCCGTTAAACCGTATTCACGCCGCACTTCTTCTATGGATTTCCCGGGGAGATATGGCTTTAGATTAAGAATAGAATCGGAAATCTTAATCATGCTTTGACCGTACTTTTAATAATGCGTCCCTTAGCAGCAAGCTTTTTTTCCAATTCTTCAATGTGGGCCCAACCATTTGTTTCAAGAACAAACTCGATAGCAGTCTCTCCAATGTAAAGACCTTCAAGCGTACGGTCATGGATCACCTGAATAATATTTACCCGAGACTCTGCAATAATTTGGGTCAGGTCTCGCAAAACGCCTGGTTTGTCAGGGACGGCAACATGAACGCGGGTCAAACGACCGCCCTTTTTTAAACCACGCTCGATTACCTTTGCAATAACATTCATGTCTATGTTTCCGCCCGAAACGATCAGACTGGTTTTTTTCCCTAAGGAAGATTTTAGTTTTTGTGCCGCCGCCAAAGACATTGCTCCGGCTCCTTCAACTATGGATTTACTTCGCTCCATCAAAAAAACCATACTCTCGGCAATCTCGTCATCTGTGACCGTTACAATATCGTCCACAATTTTTGAAATATAGGAATTAAAAATTTCCTCGGTTACTTTTTTAACTGCAACGCCATCTGCAATCGTAGAAACGGTTTTGTCGTAGTTAATAACTTTACCTTTTTTAAAAGAATCATACATGGCTGGTGCGCCTGTCGCTACGGCACCGATCACTCTGCATTTTGGATTCATCGCCTTGGCTGCTGTTGCAATACCACTAATTAGGCCCCCGCCGCCAATTGGAACAACGATTGAATCCAGGTTTGAAACACGTTCCAGGACTTCAATACCAACAGTTCCTTGTCCCGCAATGACTTTAGGATCGTTATAAGGATGAACACAAACTAGGCCCTCTTTTTTTTCTAATTCTAGCGCGTACTGATAACATTCATCATAATAATTTCCATGGAGAACGACTTCGGCCCCATAAGCCCGAGTCGCTTCAACTTTTACCATGGGGGCATTGACTGGCATTACGATTTTTGCACGAACTCCGAATATCTTTGCCGCTAAGGCCACACCTTGAGCATGGTTCCCTGCAGAGCTTGCAACAACGCCCCTCGCTCTTTCATCTGGGCTAAGCGAATGGATCTTATTTGTTGCTCCCCGGATTTTGAAGCTTCCTGTGACCTGTAAATTTTCAAATTTAAGATAGACATCTGAACCAACAAGGCTTGAGCAGCTTCGTGAACGATCCAAATCTGTATTCTTCACATACCCTTTAATCACCTCGCGTGCGTTTTGGATGTCTTTCAATGTGATTGTCATGAAGATACTTTACCCTCGGCTACAAGCCGAGGGCAATAATTAGAACATTCCCCAGTATGCGGAGAGTCCCACAATAGGAATCACCTGAGCGCCCTTATAGCGCGGCCTTTCCTTATCGTCGCTTGCTACAATCACGTCTTGCTCATTAAAATAACAATAAGCCGCAATCGCCTTCCCACAGTGCTCACAGTATTGGACGGGACTTTGCGAACTAGTCACGTCATTACAGACATGGCATCGCCTAAAATAATGTCTCTTTTCGCGTGCCATATATTACTCCTTCTAATCCATCCGCTAACTATCCCACAGCTGGTTATTGGAGTTCTAGATGTATATAGTATATCGGACTAGACCAAAGTTTCTCAAGCTAAAAAATATGTAACATATTGAAATCACTGTATATTGATTTTACGCATCATGATTTTTTTATGAAGTTTCCCACAGTTAAGGTGCCAGACACCGAGCGTCCGTAATTCGGACGCTCGGTGTCTGGCACCCTTATCTATTCGCCGATTAGCATTCCTGGATCGCCTTGTAGATGATACCACTCGTAATTATCAACGACATCTTCTTGGTCGTTCCAGTTAGCCGCCAAGTACAATTGACCCGCAAGAAGTGCCTCACCTAAATGACGATATTTATTTTTAGTGTGTTCAAATGCAATACCCCGAGCCATAACAGCCGGCGGATGCCACGAAATATTCACGCTACCACCGTAATATCCGGCAGCCCCCCAGGCGTTTTCATTTGAAACTGCTGAAAATGAAGTGCCAAGGTATCCCCGCTTCAATTTTCCATTCATGCACGCAACGTCAATGATTACTGATTTTACAGAATCACGGTTGCTCATAGCCGGAATATTGCTAACTGAATAAGGCTGTTGCAGGCTCGGCCAGCTTGTCCCTGAACCATGTCCAAGGTAGAACATCCACAAAGCACCTTCAGAAAAACTTTTTGTTAAATTATCTGCAGTTGAATCCGCATTATTCTGATAATAATGGGTAGAGCTTATGTTCCAAGCGTCTTTAAAAGCCTTTTCTATGCTCAGAATATATTCGTTGTCTGACGGACCGGAACCTTCGTTTGAAGCAACGCCAATCATTTGTTCCAAACCCATTGCGTTTTTATAAGTCTTTTTATCGTATTCAATTGCTTTATCCAAACGAGCTGCAACATCTGCTTCACTTGTCGCAACAATACGGCCACTGAACATATCAGCAACATTATCACCCGCACCGTCCATCGTATAATATTGCAAATCTGATGGGGTGTCGCTGCTGCCCGACGTTGAAACCCTGTACATTGGGATTTCTGTTTCATCACCAACAAGAATCACGAAGTCTATGCCCTTTTCGGTGTAGTATTTTCTAATCAAAGCTGCAATCGCATCCAAACTTGTCGCTGATTTTACAGTTTCTGTATATACAGTGTAACCAAGAGATTTTTTCCAATCGCCAAAAGCTTTGGTTCCATTTGCATATTTTTCAGTGGCAACAATAAGGTAGTCTGTATAACTTCCGGCTTTTAAATCATACTCTTCGGCCGAATAGTCGACAGTCACATCTGTCAAAAAACGTGTCGAATTATTGCTTGAATCATAGGAAGCCATATAGACATCTAACCGAGTAATTGGAGTTCCTCGGAACGCTCCAACATAGGAAAGCTCAAACGGCTGATTTTGCTCATACGCGGCTCGATTGTATTGAAACGCCTTTTTTTCTTTTGTTTCACATCGGCAATCTTGCGGTTGCGTAGGAAATGGCTTCAAGTTTTGTATGTTTAATGTTTTGGTGATGCTCATACGAACTTGAATGTCAGTCGGCTTTCCAACTAGAAGCCAGCTTTTCACTGGAACTTCTGGCGCACCAACCTTTTTTGAAAGTTCAAAACCAGGAACACTAATTTTCGAAAAAGCTGCACTTTTTGAAAATACGATTCCATTTGGAGAAATTTTTAGGTTTTCAGTCCCTGCAAATACATTGAATGAAAATAATAGAAAGGAAATTAAGATTGTCCTCACGCTGCCCCCCTCTGTGAATATCGTATTAAGCATCATTGAAAGCGGGACCACCGGGGAGTACGGATTTATTTTCAGATCTATAGTCTTGGGGACGTTGGGGCAGTAATCAGGCTTGTGTTACTCGATCCACTTGAATGACACCTTTGATTTTCTGAAGATTCTTTATCACATCCAATAATTGTCTTACGTCTTTAACAGAAACTTCAAAAATACAAATCGCTTTGTGGTCTTTGTTTGTCCTTATTTTTGCGTTGTTGATATTTACGCCCTGAGTAGCAAAGGCCTCTGACATCATCTTTAACAAGCCTGGGGCATCGTTTGAAACTACGCGGATTTTTGTTGTTCGGGCCGTGTCCACCGATGAATTCCACGCAACGTCAACCCGTCTTTCAACATCTACGGCATAGGCCTTCGGACAAGTGGCCGTATGAACCGTCACGCCACGTCCCCTTGAAATAAATCCAATTATTGAATCGCCAGGAATTGGGTTGCAGCACTTTGCAAAACGCACCAGAAGGTCAGCCATGCCATCAACTTCAATCATGGACCCAGATTTTCTGCGTTTATTCACTACACTTTTAATAACCTTACTGAGAAATGTTGGCACCTCAGGCTCACCCGTTGCTTTTGCGTTGGGCGCAATGAACTCAGAAATCTGTGAGGCTAATAACTTTCCAAATCCCAACTGCAGATACATATCTTCGAGGTTTGCAACCTTCATTGCCTTCAATAACTTTTGCACTTCTTCTGAGCTCTCATCTTTAAATATTTTTTGAGTACTCAAAGCCTTGCTTCTGAATTCCTTCTCAACAAGTTCTTTTCCAATTTCAATCGAAC
The DNA here is from genome assembly GCA_963169515.1 of Bdellovibrionota bacterium. Taxonomy (GTDB): domain Bacteria; phylum Bdellovibrionota; class Bdellovibrionia; order Bdellovibrionales; family JAEYZS01; genus CAUJEF01. The sequence goes on along the minus strand of CAUJEF010000037.1, from coordinate 13,809 downwards.
GTTTTCGCTCTTCAATGCGAATGAATGCACGAATTTTAGATTTTGCTCTGTTGGTGATGCAAAACTTTAACCAGTCCTTAGATGGTTTTTGGGTTTTTGAAGATAGAATCTCAACCGTATCACCGTTTTTCAAGGCATGTCTCAAGGGAACAATTTTTCCATCCACTTTTGCACCGATGGTCATATGCCCCAGATCTGTGTGAATGGTGTAGGCCAAATCCAACGGGGTGGCACCTTCTGGCAGTTCGAATACGTCACCTTTAGGCGTAAAAACATATATTTCAGATTCAAATAACTCAGTTTTAATGCTCTCTAAAAATTCATTCGAATCATTTGTCTGCTGATGGGCTGTCACAAGATCTTTAAGCCAATTAAACTTATTAATTCCAGTCGCGTCCGCAGTCCCGCCCTCTTTATAGTTCCAATGGGCCGCAATTCCGCGCTCTGCGATTTCGTGCATTTGTTGGGTACGAATTTGGATTTCTACCCGCTCCGCGTCCGGTCCGATCACGGTGGTGTGCAAGCTCTGATAATTGTTGGCCTTGGCCATTGCGATGTAGTCTTTGAATCGTCCCGGAATGGGTCTGTATAGCGAATGTACAATTCCAAGCGCCTCATAGCACTGGGCCAAATTTTCGACCATGATTCGAAACGCAAGAATATCATGGACCTGATCAAACCCAATATTCCGAGTCTGCATCTTTTTATAAATCGAGAATAGATTTTTAGGTCGACCTGAAATTTCACATTTTATATTTGCTTCGCCCAATTTATCTCGCAAAATGTTTTTTACCTTTTCAATGTAAGCTTCGCGCTCTTTCTTTTTCTTAGCGACTTTTTCTGCAAGATCATAATAAATATCTGGCTTTAGATAGCGCATACTCAAATCTTCAAGCTCAATTTTCCATTCATTCAAACCAAGCCGATGCGCCAGCGGTGCATAGATATCCAAGGTCTCTTGAGCAATTCGGGACTGTTTTTCGTAAGGCATATGATTAAGCGTCCGCATATTGTGCAGGCGATCCGCAAGTTTGACGAGAATCACACGAATATCGCGACCCATTGCCACAATCATTTTGCGGATATTTTCACCCTGTTTTGCGTGTGTATTTCTAAACTCCATTTGAGACAACTTGGTAACACCGTCCACAAGCTCGCTCACAACTTTTCCAAACTGTTTTTCAATTTCATCAAGCGTTGCGTGCGTATCCTCAACAGTATCGTGTAGCAACCCTGTTGCGATTGATGGTAAATCTAGGTTCAGATCTGTCAGAATCCCCGCCACTGAAAGTGGGTGTGAAATATACGCTTCACCACTTCGACGAATTTGCCCTGAATGACATTTTTCCGAAAAATCATATGCTTTACGAATGAAAGCCAAATCAGCGTTCGAATAGTAGGATTGAATGCGAACTAGAAGGTCTTCAATGGACTTTATTGGTTTTAAATTTTTAGATTCTTGGAGAGCGGCTTTAGCCATTACCTAGTCCTTCAATCGCAAGTAGCACACATCAGAAGAATTCGGTAATTTCCTGTGAAAGCATAAGCTTAGCGAAGCAAATCTGCCTGAATGTCCCTCATGGCTACCTCTTCTGTAACCCCGTCATATTTCACAGTACCTTTAGCAACCTCACGGAGTGCCTGAACGATTTTCTTGTTGTCCTTCGCCTGTACGGTGGCAGAGGCCCCTTTAAGCAAATGTTTTGCTCGCTTAGCAACCAACATCACCAATGCGAATCGATTGTTCACCTGTTCTAGGCAATCTTCGACAGTAATTCGAGCCATCCATTCCTCCTGGGGCTAAGGGTAAGCTATTTTTATTACTTATAAATCAGGGAATCTTCAATGATTTTCTTGAATTGGTCATAGGCTTTATCAAAATTATCATTCACAATCTTATGCTCAAACTCACTTGCGTGTTTCAGTTCAAGTTCCGCATTTTTGAGCCTCACTTCGATGTCCTTGGACTTTGATCCGTCACGCTTTGTAAGTCTGTTGCGCAGCTCGTCAAGGCTCGGGGGTAATATAAATACAAAGGTCGCATCAGGAAAAACCTTGCGCAAGGTCGCGGCCCCTTGAACATCGACATCCATAATAAGATGCTTACTTCTTTCCCACGCATCAGAAAACACATGCTTTGGAGTTCCATATTGATTGTTGTGAACAATAGCCCACTCAATAAAGAAACCTGCGTTTTTTAGCTTTTCAAAATTTTCATGGGCTACAAAGTGGTAGGGCTCTCCCTCTTTTTCACCGGGACGCATACTCCGCGTTGTATATGTAATCACGTCCTCCAAAAGTGAAAAGTCTTTCAGTGCTCGTTCACACAAAGACGTTTTTCCTGCGCCACTCGGCGCCGACACAACTATAAGACGTGTTTTCATTCGATGTTTTGTACCTGTTCTCGAAGTCGTTCGATTATTACTTTCGATTCTATCATAACTTTTGTGACTTCAGCATCCTGTGATTTAGATCCTACGGTATTGAACTCGCGAAACAGTTCTTGAGTATAGAATTCGAGTTTTTTCCCAACGGGATCTGTAGACAGAATGGCCTTCCCCATGCCGTTCAAGTGCTCCAAAATTCGTTCTACCTCTTCGGAAACATCTGCCTTTTCGAGCTGCATGACCACTTCCTGTGCAATACGACCGGGGTCGATCTCACCTTTAAGTCCCAATTTTTCTAATCTTTCCAAGATCTTTTTTGTTACTTCTGCTCCCTCAGGGTGGGCGCGTTTTTGAACAAATTCTATATGATCCTTTAGATCTGCCAGCAGACTCTTAAATAACACCAGAGTTGCCTGCCCTTCTCGTTTGCGTTCTTTATTGCAAGAATCAACCGCCTCATCAACAGCCCCGACAACTAACTTTTTCTGGGCGTCTGAGAGCACGGGCGAGTTACTTTTGAAGAGATCAGGCGTTTTCACTATAGAATCTAGAGTAATATCGGTATCCAGTTTTAATTTTTTCCCAAGGATCTTAGCTTGTTCATAAAATTTTTTTGCCTTTTCAAAGTCAATTTCCAAGCCTGACGCTGCATCAGATGCAAGTTCAACTGAAACAGAAACCGTTCCCCTCTTCATCTTTTCAGAAACTATTTTTCGGACATCAGACTCTAGAAGCTGTAGCTGGTCCGGCAGGTACAAACGAAGATCAAGATACCTGCTGTTAACAGCCCTCACCGTCACGTTTGCGGAGAGGTCCTTTGCTTTCGCTGTGGCAACGCCAATGCCCGTCATACTCAACATTACACACGGCTCCCGAGGAATATCTCTATCTGTTTAAACGCTAACTCCAGCTCTCGGCTGGGGTCGACCCACTGTATATCCAGATCTCGCCTAAACCAAGTACTTTGTCTTTTGGCCAAGTGAACCGTAGATTGCACAATGCGATCCGAAAGCGCAGTCTCATCAATTTCGCCTCGCAAGCGCTGTACACATTCCCGGTATCCCACGCTTCTGAGGGCTGGCCAGTCCCCTAACCCCTTATTTACGATTGCTTCAGTTTCTTCAACCCAACCCTTTGCCAGCATTTCAACAACACGTTGTTTTATCCGTTCTACCAATTGCTGTTTGGATAACCGCAACCCCACTTTCAAACTAAGATAAGGAAAGTCTTCGGGACGAAAATTGCGGCGAAAACTGGTCATTGTTTGGCCCGTTTCCCGAATTACTTCTATTGCTCGAGCTATCCTATAACTGTCTTGCGGCTTAATTTTCTTCGCATAATCAGGATCTTTTTCTATTAACTCGGCATAAAGCTTCGAAATTGATTCGTTTCGAACAGCATTCTTAATTTCAAGAGAAACATCCGGAATCTCAAATAGGCCTTTTTGAAGTGCCTGAACGTAGAACCCACTGCCTCCAACAATATACACTGTCGAGACCTTCCTTACGCTCGCACCATGAAGAATCGCTTGCGCATCCCTACGAAATTGGCCAGCAGTGTAGCTTTGCCCTTCCGATATAAAATCAACAAGATGGTGCGGGATAGATTGCCTTTCACTTCTAGATGGCTTTGCAGATCCAATATCAAGGGATTTATACATCTGAATGCTATCGCAGTTAAGGATTTCGCCGCCAAAGCGGCGAGCACATTCCATCGCAAAGGAAGATTTTCCCGTTGCCGTAGCCCCCAGAATAAAAACTGTTTTCAAAGACGATTTGGGCGGAAGAACAAATTTGTCTGAATCAACTGAATTTTGAGATATCATAGGATACGACCGAACTCGCGATCCAATTCATTAAATGTATACTCTTTGTAAACTGGGCGACCGTGAGGACAAAAACTGGACAAAGGAAATTCATCCATTTGGGCCAAAAGCTCCTTCATTTCGTCATTGCTTAAAGCCTGTCCTGCTCGAACAACAGAATGACACGCCATAGACGCAAAAATATCACCTATGGACTTTTCAATGGCAAAGCTTCCACCATATTCGTGAGAGTCTCGCGCTATTTTCTCTACAATATTTTCAACAGCTGATTCTTTGATGATGGCAGGAATTCCTGTCACATAAATCGCGTCTGGGCCGCTTCGCTCAATTTGAATTCCCGCTTGCATAAGTTCGGCCGTTAATTTTAAAATGGATTCGATAAAATGCGGCTCCATTACAATTGGAAGTGGAAGCAATAGGTTTTGAGTTTCAGTCTTATTTTCTTTCCAAGATTTAAATAATTTTTCAAAAACCACTCGTTCATGGGCTGCATGTTGGTCGACCAAAATCAAACTGTGACGAGACTGGGCCAAAATATATGTCAGATTCGCTTGACCTAGGATTTGCAAATTTCCCCAGTATTCCATTTGGATTGGCTCGACAGTTTGGGCCGTCGGAAGCGTAGTTCCAGAAAGCATCGGCGAGGCCTCGATGCTCTTCTGTCTGAATGCTGTTATGGCAAACGCAGAATCCTGTAAAGTTTCTGAATTATAATGTGTAAAATCAGAAGCAATCTCACGCGTGGGCTCTTTATTAAAGACTTGCTCAAGCCAAGGTGCTTTTTCAAGTTCACTACGAAGCGTCCCGTGAACCAGGCGGAAAACATCGCTTGAATTTTGAAATTTCACCTGAGACTTCGTTGGGTGAATGTTGATATCTATCACGTTTGGATTGCATTTTAAATGTATAACACAAATTGGGTATTCCCCATGCATCAGCAGATTTCGATAGGAGTCAAAAATGGCTTTTGCAATGCCCCTATCTTGAATCCAACGACCTTGAACAAATATCCAGATACTTTGGCTTGAGTGTGCAACATCATTCGGACTCGAATAAATAATTTCAACTTCAAAATTATCAATTTTTTTGCTGGCAACATAGAGCTTTTCGAAACCTAAAACATCCTGAGCTCGCGAAACAAAATCCTTTGCAACAGGGTAATACGCCTTCACTTGGCCATTTTGCCTCACTTTAAAACCTACGGTTGGGGTCGAAAGCGCCATGGCTCTTATGGACTTTAAGATGTTAGAAACTTCTGCACTATCAGTTTTCAAAAACTTCAACCGCGCCGGAACATTTTCAAATAAATTCGTAATAAAAACTTCTGTCCCCGGCTCTCCCCCCACAGAAATCACAGCTGATATTTTTCCAAATTCATTTTTTAATTGGAACGCATGGCCTTCTCCCTGTAGGCGCGAAGTGATGGTCATTCGTGATACTGCCGATGCCGAAGCCAAAGCTTCACCCCGAAACCCAAAAGTATTTAGGGACCATAAATCACTAAATTTATTAATTTTACTCGTTGCGTGCCTAGCTATGGACAGCTCTAGGTCCTTTGCAGACATACCCTTTCCATTGTCAGAAACTTTCAAAGAGCGCCCGCCATGATCAATTTCGATGTCGATTTGAGTTGCGCCTGCATCAAGGCTATTTTCTATCAGTTCTTTGACTAAATTAGCCGGGCGTTCAAGAACCTCACCTGCCGCAATTTGATTGATGGTATCAGCATCCAGTAATTGAATCGACATAGGTCATTAGCTATAGCCTATGCCTGAGGAGCGGTCATTTTTTAGAGGTATTTATGTGCTGCGTTATTTACAGACCGACTTGAAATGCGGCAAGTATTGCGAGTTGATTTGACTCTGTAAAGTAGTAGCGGCCTTCAATTTTTGCGACCATATCTGAGCGCCGCCGTGAAATCTGGTAGCCAGCACCAAGCACAGCTGCGCCACCAACCTTTACCTCCAGTATGTCGAGTGATGTCGCCGAGAATGTTCCCTTGAAACTGTTATAAGTCAGAACGGGGCCTGCTCCAAAATATGAAATCAAACGTCGTCCCATCATTTCCGAAAATGTATAGAGTATACTTGCATCTACGATCGCAATCATAGACGAAACGGGCGTCGTACTCGCCTGTTGAATGTAGCTCGGAGCAGAGAAGCTAAATATTGCAGATAAATCAAGGGTGAAAGGGCCGTCTAAAATTGATTTGAATGGAAGACTTGCTTTGGCACCATAAAAAATCATCGAATCACTAAATTCACGTTGATTAAACAACTCAGACCATTGGACCATTCCGGCGGTCAATCCATAAAGTGAGCGATTCAACAAACTGCGATTTGCTATCGGCTTTGAAGATTTTGTTTTTGCCTGCTTTGCTTTTTTCCCTTTGTTGGCTTTTCCGGGCTTTGCGGATACCTTTCCATCCTTCTGGGGTGCAACATCAATATCCGCAACGTACCCAAGAATTCCTTGCTTAAATTTCACACGATAAAAAGGACCAAAAGTTTTTTCAGAGATGCGAACCTTTTCTCCAGCTCTAAAATAACCAATTATTGGTGCATCAAAATCTGCTTTTTTGTAAACGATAGCCCCATCTGTTACGACGAGAGCACTTTGTGCAGCCCACGCTTCAGATCCGAGAAAACCGAATAGCCCAGACACGAGCAACAGCTTCAAAAAAAATTTTCGACGACATTTTACTCTTTCCCGCACGCCGTTCCTCAAAGATGATGGGAATTTCAAGGTATTTGAAACCCTTATTAATAGATCTATATTTTAGTTCAATTTGGAAACTGTATCCCTCAGATTTTATGTTCTCCAGACCTATGGCTTGCAAAACAGGGCTTCTGTAGGCATTAAATCCACCCGTCCAATCATTAATAGGATACCCCAAAACTGCACGGGAATAAAAGCTGCCGCCTTTACTAATAAATTTTCGATACCAATTCCAGTTTTGCGTGGCTCCCCCGGGCACATATCGCGAGCCGATAAAAACATCTACTCCGGGATTTCCTCTAACTTCAGTAATAATTCTTGAAAGATCCTCAGGCCGATGGGAAAAGTCGGCATCCATTTCTACCATGACAGTATATCCGCGCGAAATTCCCCAATTGAAGCCTGCAACATACGCTCTTCCTAGGCCCCCTTTTTTTTCTTTTTTCAACAGGAATACATCCGATGAATTTTCAGACATTTCTTGGATGATTTCATAGGTTTTATCAGGAGATGTATCGTCAACAAACAAAATATGCACACTAAGGCTCTGCTGTCGAATGGCATTTGCAATTTTTTGCACGTTCTCACGTTCGTTATAGGTGGGAATAACAACCAGTACCTTATCCATTCCGGAAGGGTACTAAAGTTGTCCCAGACTCTCAAGCTGTTTTACTTTTGCCAACCACGTCGTAATTTAATAACTCTTCGTACAAAAACTTTTCTACTTCGCTCAAACTTTCTGCAAGATCTGACTCTGTTCCATGTTGTGCAACAAAAGTTAGGGCCTTATCCAGCTGCTCTACTTTTTCTGAATCATAAGCTTTGATTCCAACAATAATTTTTTTTATCTCTTTTGCGTATGCAGACATCTTTCCCTCCATGGATTACGTCCTACAATCCTATCGGAGGGCGCAGGTCTCAATTTGAGACAATTTTTAAAGACTCAAGTCGAGTTTTTTGCCTTTTTTTACTGTGCCTATGTTCGTCGGGGGCGGTGGTGCTTGCGGTCGTGGCAGATCCAAGTAAAAGTTTTTTGAAAACAGGGCATGAGGATCTTTTTTCCTACGCTCCAAATGATTTTTAATCCTTTGTGCCGTAAGAACCTTATTTTTTTTGTACAATACAGGGTCAAATCCACAATATGGACATGAGATCGCAAGACGCCACCTCATCTGTAAAATCACCTCTGTAATAGCAAGCAAAATTCCAAAAATAAAAAGGATTCGCACGTCGAAATTCTGCCAAAATAGAAGTGACAGCAATATAGCAGCCAAAACGCAATAAGTCCCCTCGACAAACGTCACATTCTTTTTCAGGGATATTTTACGGCGCGATCTACAGAAAGCACAAAAAAACTGTTCTTTTTTATTGAACATATGGCTTCATTCTATAGTAAAATGGAAGCACTATGAAGATGAAAAAGCTACTTGTAGTCCTGATTTTAATTCCCGTTTTCTGTTTTGCTGCAGAAGATGAGGAAAACTATGAAAGTATTGTCTCTCGGTTATCTGCAAAGACCGAGCTCAAAACCGAGTCCCCCGGTTACAGCATGGACAACACTATGTTTCACATGGGTGTCGGGTTTGGACATTCAGCCTTTAGTCTTGCCTCCGATCAGATCAACACGTCCATTGATCAAAATGGTTTTAGTCTAATGTTGGGCATGGATTTGATGTCTCCGCAATGGAATGCCGAGATCGGGTATACAAACTATTATCGCGCAAAACACGCAAATTTTAGCACTGAAATCCAAGAATTTGATCTTAGAGTCTTATACAAAGGCAGTTTCAGCCAATTAATTGGATTTCGAATTGGCACGGGGCTCGCAGCGCGCTACTTGCATCTTGAAAAGCGTGGGGGCTATTCTGACAACTTCACTACACCGGCATCTGTTATCTTTGGCGGTCTTGAGGCTAAGATAGCGCCAAGATTAAGCCTTATCGCAGAGGTCGGAGCAAAAAACTCAATTGTCTCCGACTCACCTGAAAATCGCGCAATCGACTTTTTATTACGAATAGACGGGCATTTATAGATCTTACTAACAAAGAACAAACATGAACGATCTGCCTCTTAAAAATCAATTTGTTGTCGCCATAAATTATTTTAAAATTTATTTTACAAACCCTATTCAAGGCATGAAGGTCGCTCCAGATTGGAGCTGGCCAACCATGCTCAGCGCACAGTTGGTTATCAATATAGTATTGGGGGCACTTTCAGATCTGCTTTCAAGCCAATCCGTAACATTTGTTCGAAAAATTATCTTCCTTCCATTAATCAGCATTGCCACTTGTTTTCTTGGTGCATGTTTTTTTTACTTTTTATTTTTATTCATCTATAACCGACAAATTTCGTTTCATCGAACTTATACTCTTGTGTTTTTAGCTCTGATTCCTGTTCTTGTTTTAAGAATTCTCAGCCCACTGATTGCCCCGATAAACTTGATCGGCTTTGCCATAACCTTGATTTTACTCACAGTCGGATTTGTTGAAAACTTTCAATTGCCAAAAAAATCTATTATCAAGGTTTTTGGCGGGATCTTCACAGCCTATTTTATTCTGTGGGCCTTCCAACAGATCAGTTCATCTCGTAAAGAGCTGCACTTTAAAGGCTCCACTTCGCAAGACCTCAACAACAATCAAAACATCGACGATGTCGATAAAATTGAGGAAGAGATTAATAAGAATTTTTAGGGTACCCGGCTCCAGACACTCCTGTGCTACCAAAGCCACCCGCACCACGGGATGTCTCTTCTAAATTAGAAACGGCTTCCAGGTGCGCTTGAACTACAGGGCACAACACAAGTTGTGCAATCCGATCTTGATCAAGAATTTCGACAGGTTCATTGCTCAAATTGATGATAATAATTTTAATTTCACCGCGATAATCAGCGTCGATAGTACCTGGAGTATTTAAAAGGGTAAGGCCTTTTTTTATTGCAAGCCCACTACGTGGTCGTGCTTGAATTTCGTATCCTTCGGGAATCGAAACAGATAGGCCCGTCGGGACCAGAACTCTTTCAAGTGGTTTTACTATTACAGTCTGCCCAGACAACTGTGCACGGACGTCCAGCCCACTTGCCCACGTGGTCTCATATTTAGGGAACTCACCTTTAAAGTGCTCTAACTTCTTTACCTTAACTGTCACCTTTTCCATAAAACTTCCTTTTGTCCGGCCACCGGACGTCGGGTGCCTGGCACCGTTAGAACATCCAAATGGAATTATCGCTACTTCCGAGTACTAATAGGGAAAACTTATCAGGCCGAACGTACTTTTCGATATAAGACCTCATTGAGGCTGTTGTTACGGCGTCTAATCCTTTCAGAGTGTCTTCCATAGTGTGATACTTATCAAATACGAGTTGATTCAGTCCTACAATATTCATTCGGTTTTCAATGTCATCTGAGTAAAGCTCCAAATAACCTTTGGCTTGAGTCCTAAAGAAATTCAATTCGCTTTTAGATATTTTTTCACGGCGTATTTTTTTTAGATCGCGCACAATAATATCGACCGCCTCTTCCGCTTGCTCTGGATCAACGGCGCAATAGACCAAATTTAATCCCGCATCTGTAGTGTTGAGTAGAGTACTATAAACGGAATAGGCCAAACCCTTTCGTTCACGGATGCTTTGATATAGCTTTGACGTCATTCCGCCACCTAACAGCGTATTGAAAATATGCGACTCATATCTGTCGGGCGCAGACAGGCTCGGCGCTTCAAATCCCATCAAAATATGGGTTTGCTCGATATCTTTTTCGATGAGCTTTGTAAAAGCATGATATTTGGGCTTTGATCGCGGTTTCTTTTTAAATGATTTTCTAACTTTTTTCCCCAGATAGGATTCAATCAGATCGCATACTTCATTATGATTTACTCGACCGGCAATGCTAAACATCAGGTCGTGTCCACGGTATCGGGTCTTGTAAAAATCGACTATATTTTTACGGGAAATACTTCCAATAGTTTCTTCGGTTCCCAGGATCGGCCATCCTAACGGATGTTGGCGATAACACTCTTCGAAAAATACATCAAAAACATATTCATCATAATCATCGCTACTCATTGCAATCTCTTGAAGTACAACTTGCTTCTCCTTCTCAAATTCGTGCTTTGGAAAGGTGGCATTAGTAACGATGTCCATAAGAACATCCAAATTTAATTTTATATCTTTGCTTAGAGAAGTCGCATAATAACAAGTATATTCTCGAGTAGTGTAGGCATTTAATTCCCCACCACGGGCTTCCATCACCTTCGCCAGTTGAAATGCAGAACGCTTTTTGGTCCCTTTAAAAACCATGTGCTCTAGCAAATGCGATATCCCCATGCTGGCGGGATCTTCGTCTCGAGTACCAGTGCAAACCCAAACGCCCGCAGTTAAACCGATAGCGTGCGGATGATCCTCTGTAACGACCGTGATACCGTTGGATAGAACACTTTTTTTAAAATGCACAGATGGCTCTATTTCTCTAACAACACTTTTCGAGAAAGCTTTATTCGCCCTGCGCGATCAACATCTAGGACCTTAACGTCCAACTGATCGCCCTCACTCAATACATCAGAAACACTTCGAAGGCGTTCATGCGCAATTTCGGAAATATGTAACAGGCCGACTGTATTTGGCATAACTTCCACAAATGCCCCGAAATCCATAATTTTTTGGACCGTACCTTTATAGACTTTTCCAACTTCTGCTCCCTGAACTATTCCTTTGATAATTTCAATTGCTTTTTTTCGAGCTTCCGCATCAGTCGAAGCAATATGAACGGTCCCATCATCTTCGATATCAATCTTTACACCTGTTCGAAGAATAATGTCTTTGATTACCTTGCCCCCGGCACCTATCACTTCGCGTACCTTTTCAGGTTTAATCTCAATTGTTTCAATTCGTGGTGCATATTCCGATAACTGGTTGCGAGGAACTTTCATTACCTTTTCCATTTCGCCCAGGATATGCACACGACCTTGCTTTGCTTGGGCTAGCGCCTTTTCCATAATTTCAAAGCTCACGCTGTCAATTTTAATATCCATTTGAAGCGCAGAAATCCCTTCGCGTGTTCCTGCAACTTTGAAATCCATATCACCCAAATGATCTTCATCACCCAGGATGTCTGAAAGAATCTCAACTTTGTTTCCCTCTTTGATTAGACCCATTGCTATACCCGCGACATTCCCTTTAACAGGAACACCAGCATCCAATAGCGCCATCATTCCTGAACAAACTGTACCCATTGAGCTTGAGCCGTTTGATTCGAGAACCTCACCCACGACACGAATCGTGTATGGAAATAATTCGTTGTCCGGAAGGATCGCAGCCAATGCACGCTCTGCAAGGGCTCCGTGTCCGATCTCTCGACGACTTTGCCCACCCATACGGCCTGTTTCACCTACGCTGAATGGAGGGAAGTTATAATGAAGCAAAAACCGTTTTGTGACCGTCCCTTGAAGGCCGTCAATCATTTGTTCATCGTCGCCCGTTCCTAGCGTCACTGCAGCCAACACTTGTGTTTCACCGCGAGTAAATAACCCCGAGCCATGCGCACGGGGGAGTAATGCCACTTCGTTCGAAATAGGCCTGATCTGAGTCGTATTACGGCCATCAATTCGAACTTGATCATCCAAAATCATCGCACGCGCTTGTTTATATTTTTGTTCTTCAAACAAAAATGAGACGGTTTTAGACAACTTTTCGTGCTCTACTTCTGGGATGCCAGCCAACACAACTTCTAGCGCCGCTTCTTTTGCGGCATCCAAAGCATCATAGCGCTTTGCCTTTTCTTTTATTCGCAACGCTTCGTGAACTTTTGGCTTAAGAATTTTTTCAGCCTTTTCACGGATAGTTGTTTCAATTACTTTTGGCGAAAATTCGCGCTTTGGTTTTGATCCAGTATCTTTTCTTAACTGCTCTTGAGCTTCGATCAATGGCAATATTGATTTGTGAGCAAATTTTAGAGCATCCAGAGCATCTTTTTCTGTAATAAACTTCGTTTCACCTTCCACCATCAAAAGGCCGACCTTGGTCCCCGCAACCATAATATTGACGTCGGATTGCTCCATTTGTTTTGCGTTTGGATTTGCAATCCACTGCCCATCAACACGGCCTACGCGAACTGCGGCTGTCGGACCGTTGAACGGAGAATCACTGATATGAAGAGCCGCTGAAGCCGCTAGGCTTGCCAAAGTTTCAAGCGGAAATTGTCCGTCTGAGCTCAATGCGATCGCAACCAGCTGGGTCTCTGTATTATACCCATCCGGAAACATAGGTCGAATTGGACGGTCTATCAATCGTGACGTTAATCCCGCATTTTCTGTCGGCTTTCCTTCGCGCTTAAAATAGCCACCAGGAATTTTTCCCGTAGCATAGAATTTTTCCTGGAATTCCACTGTCAGTGGAAAAAAATCTGCATCCGATTCTTTGTTTGAGGCAACAACCGTTGCTAAAACCATATTATTTCCGCAAGTCGCTAAGACCGAAGCGTCGGCTTGCTTTGCAAGACGTCCTGTTTCTAACGTAATGGTATTTCCACCGACGTCTACTGTTACTGTTTTTTTCATATTTTTCCTATCTCGTTAAATCGGTGCAATTATTTACGTAGACCAAGATCGTTGATGAGTTTTGCGTATCTTGCTGTGTCTTCTTTTTTCAAATAGGCAAGAAGGCTTCGTCTTTGATTAACAAGTGTCATTAAACCACGGCGTCCTTGATGATCTTTTTTATGTTTTTTAAAATGTTCTGTAATGTCTTTGATTCGCGTTGTGAGAAGCGCAACTTGAACTTCTGGGCTACCTGTATCCAATTCTGATCGTTGAAATTTTTTAACGGTCTGAGCCTTTTCTTCACGAGTTAATGCCATAACTTTCCTTTCATATTTCTCTTTTATGCAC
>CAUJEF010000036.1 GCA_963169515.1 Bdellovibrionota bacterium | reverse complement strand
CGAAATAAAAAGATCTTCAGCCTCCGGGCGAGTCATTGCCTTGAACTTCTCAAGTTTTTCTTCGTGGGTAAGGGCGGACCAAACTTCCTGAATAGTCTGGGCAACGTCTTGGCTTTCATTGATAAGTTCGTGTGGGATTTGGCTCACGCAATGTCCTATGTCGGTTTTTCAAGAAGAGACTTCATAGATGCCCCTGGTGTGTGGCGTTATACACACTTAGATTTAACAACTTCCACCCTACAGATCAATGAAAATCCGGTATAACAAAACAATGATCCAAGTTCGAAAATCAGAAGATCGAGGATATGCAAATCATGGTTGGCTTAAAACCCACCATTCGTTTTCCTTTGCGGACTACTATGATTCTAATTTCATGGGCTTTCGGGACCTTCGGGTCATCAATGAAGACTTTATTGAAAGTGGAATGGGCTTTGGGACCCACGGCCACCGAGACATGGAAATTATTACTTACGTTCTGGAAGGAATTCTTCAGCACAAGGATTCAATGGGAAATACGGCGCACATTCACCCAGATGAAGTTCAACACATGAGCGCCGGTACAGGAGTCCAACATTCCGAGTTCAACCCGCGGGAAGATATGTCCGTGCACTTATTACAAATTTGGATTTTGCCAGAAAAGGAAGGCGTCAAGCCTGGCTACGGTCAAAAATCCTTTAAGAGTGCGCTAAACGAAAGATCGTTTGTGCTTGTTGCCTCAAAAACTGGCGTTTCAGATTCAATTTCTATCAATCAGGATGTGAACGTCTATGTTGGTAAATCGAAGAAAGATGAAACCATACATTTCAAGACTCAAGTTGGTCGGGGTGTGTGGGTTCAGGTCGTGCGTGGTGATCTTAAAATTAATGGAACTGCTTTAAAAACAGGCGATGGTGCGGCCGTCGAATCGGAGCCTGAGCTCAACATTGCCGCGTCGGCAGGTGCCGAATTCCTGTTGTTTGATTTGCCCTAAGCGGTCCTATCAGGGACAAATTTGTATTTACGTGCAGCTCGGATAAATTTTTTCCGAATACGCTTATTGATCAGTGGGCCATATTTAATTTTCGTATAGAGGATCAATAAATTTTGGCCGGGTAAGTCTGGAATTTTTTTTGAAAAAGAAAATGAACCTTCGTGCGGCATTTTTTTAAACCCGTGCTTTTCAAGTTCCGCCAGAAGGAACTGATAGCTTTCTGTAAGGCGATCGTTTTTTACAGAAGGCCTGGCCTGAAGATAAAGGTAGGTCAAAAATAACAACGCTCCAATTCCAAAGAGGACAGAATACATTTTCCATCGTTTCACATCAGACATACCCAGGCGGCTGAGTATTTCGACTTGCTTGTTGTAGTTGTACCTCATCATGAAGAGCATATAGCCATTGTTGATTGAATCTGCGAGCAGGCTCATCTTGATCCATAAACGATTGATTTCGCTACGGCTATATTCTGTCCCTGGGGCGTCGACTTGGCCGGTGAAAATTCTAACCTGGTTGATGACCGCAGTCGGATCAATGCGCACCCAACCGACATCTTGATAAAAAACTTCTGTCCATGCGTGGGCAAACTTTTCTTTTACAATGATATAGTCCCCATATTGATTGTACTCACCACCTTGAAACCCAATAACAACGCGGGTAGGAATTCCTGCGGCTCTCATCATCACCGCAAAAGCCGAAGCAAAATGCTCGCAGAATCCTTCCTTGTAACTAAACAGAAATTCGTCAATCGATCTCATTTTTGGTGTAGATAACGAGTAGCTGAATCGATTTACTCTAAAATAATTAAGACCATTGCGAACAGTTTCTTCGGGTGTTTTACTTTTTATTTTATCGACCACAAGATGAAATTGTTTTGAAAGACTGGTCGGAAGTTGCAAATTATCGCTGACGTCTTCTGAGCTTTTTTTGCCCAACTTAGACACGGAAGAAACCCCTTGGTAATAGCTTCTATGAATTAGTGGAAACTGTGTTTCATAATATTTTTCATTGTATGTGTAGATGCGGTTGCGCGAAGAATCTGTCCAAGAAACGTCCAAGGGGTGTTCGAGCACAAAAAGTGTTTTTTCATATTTTGGTTCTAAAACAATATTGTATGAAACGGCATCGGTTGCAAAATCTTCGATTGGATACAAGGGGTCTCGCAAATCCGGCTTTTTCCAGCCAAAACCATCTGTGACCGTTAGCACTTGCCCACGCCAATACATTTCCTTCGGATTTACTTTTTTGCCATTGAAAACGGCTCGGAAAGCAACTGCTTCTGATGTGGCAAGATTAGCCATTTCGCCTGGATTCAAGTTTCCAGAAAATCCTACAGACGGTTTTGGCGGTGCCAGCAAATTGCCAAATGAAACATTGAATCGAGGAAAAAGAAAAAACATCGAAAGAAATAAGGGTAATGCAAATAATGCGTCTGTGCTAAAAAACCTTGGGCTTGTTTTCCAAATTTGTTTGAGGCTTTTTTCAGGGGCGTTCAGTAACATAAATGCATAGACCAGCACCCCTATCAAAAGCAAAACATAAAGTGTCATGAACAGTGACTGTGAAAACAACAATATATTCATAGTGAGGATCATATAGGTAAATAGAACGGTCATCACATCACCAGGTTTTCGAATTTCGTGGAGCTTTAAACCCAACAAAATAAGAATAAGACTGCTCCCAGCTTCCGGGCCAAGAATACTTTTAAATTCCTTGTACACGAGAAATGAAAAAATAACCGTAGCAAGGTTCACTTGCCATTTTCTGATTTGGATAAGCGTACGGTGGCTCTGAATAAGTGCGAAAATCCAAAGAACAAAAGAGACCGCAAGGACCCAAGCCGGAAGTTCTGTTAGGAACGGCCAGAAATAAAATGGGAAGAAATACAAAACTACTTTGCGTATCATAGTTTTAGTACGCTCAATTCTTTCATACATTCATGGTAGTGTTGTAACCCTGTCTGAATAGGGGATTGATAGCCCGGTATTTTGATGCCAAACTCGACGTGAAGCTGGCAGGCTTTGTCTACCCAAAGCGCAATTTGACTGATTCTATCTTCTAAGTTTGAAATTTTCAGCTTGTCCCAATCAATCACCACTTTTTTTGTAGATGAGTCCTTGAATTCTTTTATAAAAATATTTCTTGTGCGCGCATATATTTTCCAATCGATCCGAGAATATGTATCTCCGGATACATATTGTCTGTGTCCAGAGAATCCCTCACCTAAATTGTCCATTGCGAGTGGCAACTCAGATCGGCCGTACATACTGGGATATACGATGAAGACATCTTGAACCTTGATGTACATCCAGGCTTTAAATAATCCATAGGGAGAGATTGTTGACGCTCGGATAGTCTTTACATTGTAAAGGCCCCGTTGCTTTGGGAGTTGGAATGAAAAGGAAATGGATCGAGTTTCGTGTGGCTGCAGTTCGGGCACGGAGAATTTTGCTTTGAACTCTTTTAATTCGATTTCAAATTTGGGCTTATAGTATTTTGTTGGATTTTGAATAACAATCTGCCCAGTCGAAATTTTGCCAACACTTAAAGAGCTAATGTTGACCGATAGAATTTCAAGATTTCGTATCGTGCGTGCAGTTTGCAAAATCGACGTAAACGCAAAGCTAAGAATTATAAATCCCATCATGAAAATAAGATTGTTACTATAGGCGGCGCCTGCCATGATGAAAACGATAAACATCCCAAAGAGTGCGCCCCCGTATCGGTTTGGAATTGCATAAATTGTTCGATTTCTCCATGAAAATTTCGATGTTACGAACTTCATGGAACTTTGACTTTTTGGATTATTTCCAGTGCGTGCTCGGTGCCTGAAAGGCGGTGCCCCATTACACTGGGTGCTACTTCCTGGATGTCTTCAGGCAACACCATATCACGAGCTTCAATGAATGCCCTAGCGCGTGCTGCCTGTACTAATAATAGCCCTGCGCGAGGGGAAAGCCCCGCAGACCCTTGAGTAGCCATTTGCCGACTTAATATCAGAATTTCTTGTACATAATCCAGGAGTGCGGGACTTACGTGTGGGGTTTGGCTGAGCTCTTGTAACTCTAAAATTTCCTGATGCGAGAAGAGTTCTTTGATTTGATTTAAATTTTTGCGTGGATCTTTTGCGATTAAAATTTTTCTTTCAGCTGCTTTGTCGGGATAGCCAAGATGAATCCTCATCATAAAGCGATCTAGCTGAGATTCGGGAAGCGGATAAGTTCCAGTTTGGTTGATGGGATTTTGAGTTGCGATTAAGAAAAATGGTTTTGGCAAATCATAAGTTTGGCCGTCGACACTGACTTTGTGCTCTTCCATTGCCTGTAAAAAAGCACTTTGAGTTTTTGGAGTTGCACGATTGAGCTCGTCACCCAATACAAGCTCTCCAAATATGGGGCCCTGATGAAATTGAAACGAATTGGTCTTATTATTAAAAATTGTGGTTCCAATTATGTCGCTAGGCAAAAGGTCATTTGTGAATTGGATTCGGCTGAGGCGAAGACCAAGCACCTGACTGAGCAACATTGCAAAAGTAGTTTTTCCCATCCCAGGAAGGTCTTCGATAAGAAGATGTCCTCGCGCAAGAAAACAAGTGAGCGCCAGTTTAAGCTCTCGCTCTTTTCCGATAATAACCGTTTCTGAAAGTTCAAAAAACTTTCTAAATAAATCGGGCTGTCTTTTGGCGGTGGCCGAGGTGGAAAAGTTCATGGGACTCCTCCCCCCTTTATCGGCAAAAATGTCTCTTAATGTTACTGGACCAATGTTTGGGCGCGAGCCATTTCGCTAATCTTTACACAGCGCTCATCTTCTTGCCATGCGATTTTTAATTCTTTTGAGACTATCGGTGAAAGCGCCTTGTTGCCTTCAATGAAATTCTTGAGCTCTTTATTGTCCGCTTCGTTACACAGGGTGGGTACCAAAGAAGATGTGAATCGGGCCTGGTATTCTTCATCCCTCTTTTGAATACGCTCCTTGATATACGAGTAAATTTCCGATTTGAATTCTTGCTTAAATTTCTTTTGTGATCTTGGGAACATCATTCCTAAAACATTTTTCAATTGCTCCATTGAGTACTTTTCGGGCTCATTCAAAACAGTTTTTAGAAAATCCTTTTTGGAATCTTCTATGGGCTTGGCCACCTGGCAGGCAAGCACATTATTCTTTGCGCGATCAGAAGAATCTTTGGCTAAAAATTTTTTCTCTAGGAGTGAGATGTCCTGCCAGTTATACATGCATAGCTTTAGATAAGCGGCCCACTGCCTGTCAATGTCCAACGACACACTAGAATCTTTGGTGATAAGGTTCGCCAAAAGCTTTAACCCCGCAGGCGTTTCTGAAATATGAACCAAAGTATCGTACCAATATAACTTTAGATCCTGTGTTTTGCTTTTTAAAAAATTATCGTAAATTTGAATTTCAAAATCTCTTATGATCTGTGTGCGACGTTCTATTTCGGAAGAGGTACTTGCAGGCCAAAAAAATGCAACAGAGGAATCAGGGCCGACGGTTGAACGCGCAATTTGATTCAAAATCTTTTGATTTTTTTCTAAATCCCAATTTTGTTTAACCATCTCGGCGTAATCTGATAGGGCCATTTTTTGATCCAATACCATTTGCCATAAATCATTCCACAGCATCAGTCTCAAGTGATCGTCATGAATACGGCCAATGTTTGTCTTTAAAATTTTAACAGTGTTTTCATCTAAAATAATTTTTACATAGTCATTGTCGTTTGCGTTTGCATAGATCATCATCGGACAAGCTATATTTTTAAAATCTTTCACGGCGACTTCGGAGCCTATCAAAGCTGACGACACGATATTCGTTACTTTCAGTTTTCCTTTGTCTTCGTTTATCAATGCTATTTCGAGCCTGTGGGGCTTAATTTTCTTGTCGCTTTTTAGATCCAGGGAAACTTCTCTTAAAACGGCTCCGTCACAAATGGCTTTTGCATAGACTCGATCAATGCCTTCTTGCTGCAACCATAGTGTGGCCCAGGATTGCAAGTTTATATTGGAAGCTTCGCTAAGCGCGCCGATAAAGTCTGCCAATTCAGTATTTTGGTATTGGTGTTTTTTAAAATAACTTTGGACGCCTTTTTGAAATACACGCTCTCCAAGATAAAACGATAGCTGCTTTAAGACAGACGCCCCTTTTGCATAGGTGATGCCGTCAAAATTTGAAAAGGCATCCTCTGTGGAGTGGACCGAAGCTTCAATTGGATGCGTTGTGATGAGTTGGTCTTCGTGGTAGGCCCATTGCTTAAATTCGTGGAAATCAAGCCAGGCCTCTTCAAATTGCGTGGATTTTGCGAGGGCAAGCGAAGCCATATAGCTTGCAAAGCTTTCGTTGAGCCAAAGACCGCTCCACCATTTCATTGTGACAAGGTTCCCAAACCACATATGCGCCATCTCATGGAGCAAAGTGTTTGCTATAAGCAGGCGCTCTTCCCGGGTTGTTTTGCCGCGCTTAATGTAGTCTTCTGTAAAAGTAACAGCTGCGATATTTTCCATCGCTTCAGAACTAAATTCAGGCACTAAAATTTGATCATATTTTTTAAATGGATAGGGATAATCAAAGTATTTTTCATAAAACTCAAGCCCGTTTTTGGTAAGTTGAAACCAATCGTTAGACGGCACGTATCGACTGAGTGTTTTCCGTACGAAAAGCCGAAGGGGGATATTTTTATACTGTGATTTCCAAACATGAAATGGTCCCGCATGTAGCGACAAAAGATAAGTACTCATTAACGGTGTTGTTTCAAATATCCATCGCTTCCGGACATTTGTATCTTTCAAAACACTTTTTGGCAGTGTTGTGCTGACGACTTCCCACAAATTCGGGGCGGTAATTGTAAGATTGAACGTGGCCTTCAAATCCGGCTGATCAAACATAGGAAAAAAACGATTTCCATCATAGGCTTCAAACTGACTGTAGATATATTCATTTTGATCAATTGGGTCCGTAAATTTATGAATTCCAACACCCAGATTGGTAAAGTTTTGTTCAAAATCTACCACAAGCTCATTTTCACCTAAACGTAGCGTTTCTTTCGGAAGTATAATTTTTCCGTTATGGTGGATAATGCTTTTTACGTCTGTCTTATTGACGATCAGACGTTTTACCTTTCCATCTCGAAAATCCAGAGGAATATTATTTTTATTATCGTTTAAACTAAAGCTGATAGCGACTGATCCTGTATATTTTTTTGACTTTTCGTACAAAGAAATCAAAGGCTCATATCGAACTTTTGAAATTCGTGACTGTCGCCATTGCGCCTCGGTTTGTGTCAGGCGGGGAGCAGCCGCGGTCATTTGCTTTGTTCCAGTGGACTGACAAGAAATAAGAACAAAAAATAAGATAAAAATCTTTTTCATTTGGCCCCCAAAGCTTGAGACATTAACTGTATTCTACATTCAAATGGAAAAACAACTTGTTTTTCTTGGCTCAAAGTCTGTTGATTAAAGCAGAGGCCTTCCCGATATGGATACGTGGAGGAATAATGTTTCTTGTGGCTTATGCTTTGGCATTTACGTTGACAGCGTCTGCGCAATTTTCTCAATTTGGGAATTTTTATTATCCTGCGGTATTTCCACCACAAGGGTCGGCGCTGGTGAATCCATTTTTTTTGGGCCAAAACATGATGCCTTTCGGCCCGTTGGGAACGGTGATGGATAATTCTTTATATCAATTCCCCGTCGGAACCCGATTGACGCTCCAAAATCCCAATCTTTTTTATGGATCTTTTGATCCGAACGCATTGGTGTCAGTTCAACTGGACGCGCTTCCTTCTAATCAATCCTGGCTCTCATCATTTTATGATATTGATATGTATATGTCAGCACGTGAACTTAAAGAGTCTTCGTCTGGTAGCACTGGCTCCAAACATCGAACGCTCATATCGCCTATAAAGGCAGTAGTTCAAAGGCCTGCCCCCACCTCGCAATCGGCGACAGAGGCAGGCACCTGCCGCGGGGGATGTGTTGGGCAAAGAAAGAAGTCAGAGGCAATGCTTATTGCTGTAAAAAATAAGGTACTAGCAGAGGGTAAAATTCCCAGAGATGCATTTTTAAAGGCCTGGAATTATTTGTATAACAATTGGAGTAAATTTAAAAATAAAAAGTACATGGCCGTTGTTGACTATCGCATTCACTCAGATAAAAAACGGTTTTTTCTGATCAATCTCGAAGGGGATAAAGCTAAGGGCACCTTGCCCGGAACGGTCGAATCCTACCAGGTTACACATGCTGAAGAATCGGGACTTAAAAATAAGCTAAATCCGATGTGGGGTTACCCTACTAAATATGATAACGGTCAGCAGCCCAGAGGATCGAACTTAAGCACTTATGGTTTTTTTTCAACAGGTACAAGCTGCAGACCTCGGTTTAAAGATTGTCTTACGTTGAGTGGTTTGGACAAAACAAATGCTAATGCGGCTAAGCGTGGTGTTTTCATTCACAGCTTTGATACGCTAGATAACGGTAAAAAAGTTTCTTTAAGCGAATACAATGCCAC
Source organism: Bdellovibrionota bacterium (assembly GCA_963169515.1). GTDB lineage: Bacteria > Bdellovibrionota > Bdellovibrionia > Bdellovibrionales > JAEYZS01 > CAUJEF01. The sequence continues at coordinate 253 of CAUJEF010000036.1, read as the reverse complement.
CACAAGGGGTTGTTTCGGTCTCGACTATAGAGATGCGAAATCAATTGTCGACAGTCTTGAGGGGGAAGCTCTCATGTATGTAAACCCGTGCAATGACAAATCCTGTCCAGCGTTCAGGTAACAAATCCCCTCTGAAAAAAAACAAGGCCTCATGTTTCCATGAGGCCTTGCAAGAGGGGGGGGGGGGGGGGGGAAAGGGTATAAGGTAAACAATAAAATTAAAAAAATAAAAAACAGAAATATAAGTAAAAAA
>CAUJEF010000035.1 GCA_963169515.1 Bdellovibrionota bacterium | reverse complement strand
TATCTGTAAAGGACACGAAAGTTTTTTAAATGCTCTGGGTAAGGCCCTTGGAGAGGGGCGATCAACTGAAATTCAAAAATTTGCACGGCAAAACTCTTGGGAGCAAAGAGTCGAAGAAATGTTGTCTTTCTTGTAAAATCGGATGGTAATATCGTGATTGAATTGTGAGTCGGCATACTATTTAAATTTTGTGATTATCATAGAGTATTTTTTATAGAACGAAAAATTACTTTTGAATGAAGGCGATGTCTATGTCAAACGGCTTGAAGCGTAAAATAAAAAATATTTTCTTTAAAATCAGTAACTACTCTGAGTTTCAAGAATGTGAAAAAATTTTGTCTAGCGAATTAATTTTGTCAAATAGAGAACATATAATGTTGGCCTCTGAATGGCTACTCTTGTCCCAACAAATGTCAGAAAGTGGCGGTTACTCTCGAGCATACAATGTTTTAAAAAAAAGTTGGGATGCCGCTTATGTTGAAACCACAGGTTACATCATCCCAACTTTATATGAAGTTTATAAAGCCACCGGCGAATTAAAGTTTAAAGAAAGCGTTATTGCTGCGGGAAAATGGTTACTAGAGGTTCAAAAAAAGGATGGCGCCTTTTGTGACATTGACGTTGGCAAGGCACTCGCTTTTGATACAGGCCAATGTTTGATTGGATTAAACTATCTCTACACGGAAACCAAAGACAAAAATTTTCTAGAAGCCGCAATAAGAGCTGCAGATTGGCTGTGTTTTAGCCAAGATAATGATGGGACGTGGACGCGGGTTGGATATCTATCAAGGCCGCATACGTATTATACGCGGGTTGCCGCCGCGCTTTTAAAAATATGGAAAATCACTAAAAAACAACAATACTACGATAGTGCAGCTCGTTTTTTAAATTGGGCGATTAACCAACAACAAGAAAATGGATTCTTTAAATATTGTGAGTTTCAGGAAGGCGTAGATCCAGTTTTGCACACAATCATCTATGTTATAGAAGGTCTTATTGAAAGCTATCACTTGACATCTGAGGACGCGTATTTAAATGCGGCCCTGAAGTCTGCCGAAGTATTAAAAATTAAAAATCAAAAACGAGACTTAATATTGTTTTCCCAATATAATTTAAACTGGGACGTTACGAACACTGAAAAATGTATCACAGGTCTTGCACAATGGGCGGGTGTTTGCCTAGATCTATTTGAAATTACAAATGACAAATCTTATTTTGAATTAGCAGTTAGAAACTTGTATTATTTGAAATCAAAGCAATTTACTACCGGACAAAATCTTCGTGGCGGATTTCCAGGGAGCATCCCTATATCAGGCTACTACAGTCAATTCAGCTGTGTGAATTGGGGGAATAAGTTTTTTATAGATGCAATGTTAAAATACGATAAAATATCGCTCCCCCTTGAAGAAGAGCAGGAGTTATGGACGGCGGCTTGCTTTTCTTTTTTGAGCACGTCAATGTCGGACGATCTGTATTATACAGACAACATGAATTTAGATGTTTTAAAAAAACATATATCCACAAAAAACGAGCAATTAAAAATTTTGGACCTGGGGTGTGGGCGTGGAAAGTATATTAAAAAATTGAAGCAGCAGTATCCAGGGCATAAGTTTATTGGCGTGGACCCATATTTTTATTTAGAAAGCGCAGATGTGGTGGCGGGGTCAGCGTATAATTTGAAAAAAATTGAAAGTAGTTCAATTGATATTCTTTTTACGGTTGAGGTGCTTCAGCATGTTAAACATTTGGACAAAGCTTTAATTGAAATTCGAAGAGTGTTGAAGCCGAATGGGAAAGTTTTTATATTTGATCGAAATATTCACTCAGGCCTTGGGTATTTGAAGCGGTATTATGAGAGATCGGGTCGGTGGATGTACCCAAGTGACAGTCCCTTTCGAGAGCGTTGGTATTCACAAGGTGAGTGGGAACGGCTACTTCTGGCCAACCATTTCAATGATATAAAAATACAAGGCTACTCTCTTCCTGGAATTGTAAAAGGTTTTCACCGTTTTTTTGCGATCGAAGCAGAAAAGACCTGATCTCACAGCAACAACTGGTTTGTTGCATCATTTCATGGCTGTCATTAATACTTTTGGCAGGGTAGATTACGAAATAATATGAAAATTGCGATTTTGGTCGGAACGCGGCCAGAGATTATTAAAATGTCTCCTATAATCGATGAATGTAAAAAACGAAATATCGATTTTATCCTCATTCATTCTAATCAACATTATTCTGAAAAACTAGATGTAATTTTTTTTAATGAATTGAATCTTCCCCGGCCACACTACAATTTGAATGTGGGTTCATCTTCACATAATATACAGACGGCATCTATTTTGTCGGGCCTTGAGCCCGTTCTTCAAAAAGAAAGCCCTAATATACTTTTGGTTCAGGGTGATACAAATACGGTATTGGCGGGAGCTTTGGCGGCTACAAAAATGGGGATCAGGGTTGGACATATTGAAGCTGGTTTGCGTTCCTATGATCGCGATATGCCGGAGGAAACTAATCGTATTGTGGCGGACCATGTGTCTGATTTCCTATTTGCCGTGACCGATGTGCAAGTTCAGATTTTAAGAAATGAGGGAATAAAAAATAATAAAATCTTCAAAGTTGGGAATACCATCGCAGATGCAGTCAAAAAAAATATTAGTATGGCAAAAGCGCAAAGTGGTATTTTGTCCAAAATTAATCTAGAGCCTAAGAAGTATGTATTATTTACCTGCCATAGGCCGCAGAATGTGGATTCGGGGGAAGAACTGAAAAAAATATCCGAGATTTTAGCGCTGGTAAAAAATCGAGTTTTTTGGCCGGTGCATTATCGTACAAAAATTAATCTAGAAAAGTTTGATGTTAGACTGCCATCCAACGTAATTTTGGGAGAACCTGTTGGTTACGTAGATTTTCTACAATTAATTTCAAATGCAAGCAAAGTTTTAACGGATTCCGGTGGGGTTCAAGAAGAAGCGTGTATTTTGGGTGTACCCTGTATAACGATTCGTGAAAATACCGAGCGCCCAGAAACAGTTACGGTCGGCGCAAACGTTATAGTAGGCAACGATTTAAACTTGATTAAATCGGAGTTGGCGAGGGCAGAATATGACCAATGGGAATCTCCCTTTGGGGACGGTAGGGCGGCAGAGCGCATTTTAGATATCTTAGCTAAAACATTATAGCTTTATTATTATTTTATGTTGTAGGCTGGTTCTATTTTTGGTTTGATTTTAAGTCGTCGAATTGTTACGGATAACAAGGGTTAGAATTAAAAATAGGGTGGGTCATCCTGTGTTCAATGTAAGTGGGATTTTTGTAGATAGTTGCATATTTGTGGTGTGTCTTTTCCTAAGTCTCGCCTTGCGAGTGAGCGGGGAAGAGTTTGTCCGTTTCAGCACAAGCCTGCCGTATGCGCTCCCAGTTTTTCTTGTAATCAAGATCGGCGTTTTCTATTTTTTTAGAATTTACCGAACAATTTGGAAATTTTTTTCCGCTCGAGACACCATAGCTCTTGTTAAGGCTAATTCACTATCGACAGGCCTAGTATTGGCATCGACGTTTCTTGTTGGCGACTTAATTCGTCTTCCACGATCAGTTTACCTGATTGATTGGGCCGTTAGCTTAATTTTGCTTTTTGGAATTCGTTTGATTGCGCGTCTACTAAGCGAATCCAAACAAACTCGTTCAATTAACAAAACAGGGATTCCAACACTGATCTATGGTGCTGGCCAAAACGGGAAGGTTTTGGCACAGAGATTTTCAATCGATGTATCGCTGAACTGTCATATCATGGGGTTCATAGATGATGATGATGCCAAAGTTGGAAATTTTGTATTGGGGCTTAAAGTGCTCGGAACACGAAAGGATTTGGAACAAGCGATCGGAGTTTTAAAAATCCGCCAGCTTGTGATTGCTATCCCAAATTTAAGCGGCGATGCCATGAGAGAAATCATTACAATCTGTGGCAGACACAGTATTCGACCGCGAATTGTTTCCAAATTCACAACGGGTGATGAAGCCACTCGCAGAGCGGTAGAAATCGCACGCTCTGTTGAGCTTTCAGATTTGCTCAATAGGCCGCACAAAGAAATAAGCTCAGAGCCAATTCGGAAGCATTTTCAGGGGAAAAGGGTATTGGTTACGGGTGCGGGCGGGTCTATTGGCTCTGAGCTGGCACGTCAGATTTATGGATTTGATCCAGCAAAACTAATCCTCTTGGACCATAGCGAATACAACTTGTTTCAAATCGATCAAGAACTGAGAGCCCTTAGCTCATCGAGCGCAATAGTTCCTGTTTTGGCGAACATTACGGATCAAGAAATATTGAAGCAAGTTTTTGATTCACACGAACCCGAAGTCGTCATACACGCGGCAGCCTATAAACACGTCCACCTGGTCGAAGCAAGTCCGTATTCTGCGATTATTAACAATGTGCTTGGCACACGAAATCTCTTGCAGCTCTCTAGTGAGTTTGACGGTTCAAATTTTCTTCTGATTTCAAGCGACAAGGCTGTGAACCCAGTCGGCGTTATGGGATCCACAAAACGTGTGTGTGAGCTTATGGTTACGGCCTATGCGCTGGCTACACGAAAGAATTATTGCTCGGTTCGTTTCGGCAATGTATTGGGAAGCAGCGGTAGCCTGATTCCAATCTTGCAAAAGCAAATCGCCGAAGGGGGGCCCGTCACGGTTACCCACCCTGACATGACCAGATTTTTTATGCTTATTCCAGAAGCCGTGTCTTTGGTTTTGACTGGGTGTACATTGTCAAAGCCGGGCGATATTAATGTGCTTAAAATGGGCGATCCGGTGAAGATTGTTGATATAGCAAAAAACTTGATTGTCCTTAGTGGAAAGACCGAAGAAGAAGTTTCAATTACATTTATTGGCCCAAGACCTGGCGAAAAATTGTATGAAGAGCTTTATATACGTGGGGACGAGCTTCGTACGGAACATCCAGACATTTTAACGCTTCCGCTTGGTGATCATGCGCTGGAAAATATTTTGCGGGACGTATCTTCATTCTGGACAACGATTGATAATTTAATTCAGTTCTCGCAAGAATCTGACTCAACAGCACTAGATATATTGAGACAGCTTGTTTCAAATCAAATAATTTTATCGCCGCAAATAGCAGCCGAGCTCCAGAGCAAAAGTCTTAGTTGAAAAATTATTTCTTAGGGAACAATTCGCTTTCAACAAATTCGCAAATCAAGTGACCAAGGGTGATGTGACATTCTTGAATTCTGGCCGTGTCCTTTGATGGAATATTTAATAAAACATCTGCATATTCAGACAATCGGCCGCCGGTTTCTCCGGTCAAAGCAATCACAGTCATTTTCTTCTTCTTTGCGGCTTCAGCTGCCTTTACAATATTTGCAGAGTTTCCAGAGGTAGAAATTGCAAAGAAGATGTCGCCTGTGCGGCCTTTTGCTTCTATTCCGCGTGAAAAGACATGGTCATATCCATAGTCGTTCCCCACGCAAGTTAGATCACTCGTATTTGCCGTCAGAGCTTCGGCATATAAGGGTGGCCGATCATAATAGAAACGACCAACAAGCTCGGCCGCCAGGTGTTGCGCATCGGCGGCGCTTCCACCGTTGCCTGCAAACAAAACTTTTTTATCGCTTTTGTATGCGGTTAGAATATGTTCAACAGTTTTTAAAACATTCTCGATAAATGTTTCATTGCTCATCATTTTTTCACGCAGGCTAATAGTCGCTTTCAAAGATGTGATAAACCTGCTTTTTAAGTCGGTAGTATTCATGGCCTGTATACTACATCTGCCATATCATGTTATACCAGAAAAAATTAAAAAGAGTCGCGATGATTTCGCAATTTCTAAACTGAACTGATTTATTGGCTTGCCATTTGCACATTCTTTAATACACTTCTCGGTATGGGTCCAAAGGAAGGGCCTCAAAATAAAATCAACGGAGGATTTGTATATGCAAAATAAGAAATTTTGGTTTTCTGTCATCGCAGTTTGGCTTGTGATGTTTGTCACAGACTGGGTTCTGCATGGATGGTGGTTAGGTGGTCTGTACCAATCTACAGCGCAGTTTTGGAAGCCGGAAGATGAAATGCAAAAATGGATGTGGGTTGCATGGTTTGGAAATTTTATCTTTTCCTGGTCTTTTGTCTGGATATATACAAAAGGAATTAGTGGCGATAACTATTGGCACCAAGCTTTTCGCTACGCACTTGCAATACTTATGGTTTCAAAATGGCCTGCTCAAATCGGAATGTGGGC
>CAUJEF010000034.1 GCA_963169515.1 Bdellovibrionota bacterium | reverse complement strand
GCAGGATCTTAACTTGAAATTTTTTAATGATAAGGCATGGGTTGGCCTCGCACTCATATACCGTGATCGTGGGGATTTTCAACTGGCGTGGGGTGATCTACTGAAGGCGATTGATATTAATATCTACAATCAAACTGCACTTAAATTCTGTGTGGACTGGGCCCTTCAAGATATGAATTATGAGCCCGCCCGCGACGCAGTTGAACGGTATCTAAAAGTCGAACCGCAAAATGCAGATTGGACATATACCCTTGCTGGTATGTATTTCCAGTTAGGGCAGTGGACGGATGCGCTTCGCGAGGCGCACAAGGTTTTAGATATTCAACCTGAATTTGCTCCCGCAAAAGAATTGATCAGAATTCTAGATTTGAAATTAGAAAACTAGGGGGGATATGGCTACCCAATGGCTTGTTTCTAAAAATGGTCACCCTGTTCCTGTATTAAATGGAATTTCGCTTTGCTCAATGGTGGATCCAATCAAAGAAGCTCAAAAATGGTTTGATTCGTACAAAGACATACTGAACGACTTCGATCACATTTTTGTGCTCGGTATCGGAGGAGGATATCATATTGATCTGTTGCTTGAGTCCTTACCGGAAGCATTAATCACAGTGGTTGAACGTGAGGCAAGCCTTGTAAGGGGATTGGAGAAAAAAATTATCGACTGGGGAGATCGCGTCGCGGTCCTTTCAAATCCAAGCATTAACCATATAAAAAGTTACGAATCATTTCACTGCGTTGTTGAACAGTCTTCGTATTGCGTATTAGTACATCCGATTTCATTTTCGAACAATCCAGAGTTCTATAAAGACATAGAGGATTTCTTGCTCGGGCGCAGCACGGAGGGGTTAAGCTATATCAGTGCAATTAAAGGCCAAACAAACCCGTATTATCAAGATTTTCAAAAAAAATATAATCTTACGGGGAAAGAATCAATTAAAGATATTGTCCATCTAATCCAGAAAAAAAATGTAGATCTTTCTGATGAAGATTTATTATGGCTTTCGCTTGGGGAGCTCATTCATTGAACAAGATCCTTGTCATGCAAATGCTTCGGCTTGGGGATATAATATTGTCAGCGCCAGCATTAAGGTCGCTAAAAGATCGTTTCCCCGAAAGTGAAGTTCATCTTCTTTTTAACTCTCAATTTAAAAATATCCAACCGCTGTTGCCCTTTGTTGATAAATTCATAGGATTTGATCGCACAAAAATGCAAAAGTGTCTGCGATTCAAAAATGTTTCTTATTACGGTGCTTTTGATGCAATGAAAAGATTGATTTCATATTTAAAAAGTCAAAACTATGATCAAGTTATAAATCTTACTCATAACAAGATGAGCGGGTATATAGCTGGAGCCGTTGGCTGCCCAAACACTCTTGGTTTGTCCATAGGGAAAGACAAAAAAGCTGAATTCGGGAACGGGGCCTTTCGCTTTTTAAACGATCATGGGCTTTCTAGAAATGCAGGGCTTATTCATTATTCTGATCTGTATATGGCGGGATCGGGAAATATTTCATCCCCTCGCCACATTGCCCTGCGAGAAACAGAAAAAGGATTTTCAGAGATCAAGGGCACCGTCGGACATCTTGATTTTCAACTTGTGGTACAACCACTGACTAATGACGTGAAAAAAAACTGGGGTTTGAGCAATTTCGAGAAATTTATTTATTATTACCATCAGTTCAACCCCAATCATAAAATAGCGTTAGTGGGTGCACCAAGTGAAAAAAAGGATCTCCACGCGCTTTACAATAATTTAAAGGAAATGCGGATACCCGTTTATCTTGTCATTTGCAGTCTTGAAGGAGCCCTTAGCTTGCTTCGAAAGACAAAGGTTCTCGTAACGGGTGACACAAGCATTAAGCATATTGCGGCCGCGACGCATACGCGAATTGTTGAGCTCAGCATGGGCAGTAGTCATCCACAATTCACGGGAGCTTATAAAAAAAATTCATATATTTTACAGGCAAAAGAGGCTTGTGCGCCATGTGATCATTCAAGCGCCTGTAACCACAAACTAATTTGTCATAGTAAATTGGATCCCCAGTTTGTAGCGCGGACAGTATCTTGTATTTATGCTCGTGACTCTATGTCTTTAAACCATATTGCTCGAAAATATAAAAAGCATATTGATTTGTACAAGACCTTCATTGATTACAAATTTGGTTGGCTCGCAATTCCCCTGGCTCTCGACGTATCGAGCGTTTACGACATACTTATGACTTTTTGTAGATCTGCGAGTATGCAGGGGAAGAATCCTCATGACTATATACACGGCTTTATAAGCAACATTGAGTCCGCAATTAGCGATAAGCAGGAGTGGGCCAGCAGGATTGTTCAGTTGAAAGCAGAGGTAGACGATGCTCGCTTACCTGGATCTGCATTTCAAATGCTGAAGAGTGTGCCTAGAGATAATTTTATTATAAATGGAATCCGTGATTTTCATGTTCGTGCTCATGGATTCCATGACATAGGTGAGATTTCAAATGCGCAGACTTTAAATATTATTTTTGAATCGATGAAAAGCGATTTAGTTGTTTTGAATGAAATTATAAAAACCATATTCAAAATTGAAAGGCTTGAGCAATGGATGAACAAATTGTCGAACACCTCAGAGATACTTTAGTAAAATTGAGTAAGCTCGAAGATGTTATAAAAAAAGACAAAGGAATTACAGAAGAACTATTAGATATACAAATGCTTGTGGAGTTTATTAAGGAACAATTGCCCTATGAAGATACTCTTGCTTCAATTGGCTAGATTTGGGGATATCTTTCAGACATGGCCTACGATCCATGCCTTGAAAAGAAATTTTCCAGATTGTGAGATACACATCTTGGTGCGCTCGAAATTCGAGAGTGCTATTGCGTTATTGCCACAAGTTGATAGGATTTGGACTTTGGATTCCGAAAAAATCATTCGTACATTGATTGATGGTGGCTTTTATGCTTCTGTTGAATCATTAAATTCACTGGTACATCAATTATCAGAACAAGGCTTTGATCAAGTAATCAATCTGACATTTTCTAATTTTTCTGGATTTTTAACCACGAAAATATCATCGAAAACAAAGCGTGGATATGTTCGCTTTCGTGATGGAACGCCGACATTCGCAGATTCGTATAGCAAATATTTTTATTCACAAACTGGCGTTGGTGAATCCAACCAGATTCACGTGTGCGATCTCTTTGCAAAGGTTGCGGGAACGGAGCTATGCAACGAAGATTGGAACTTTAAACCCCTATTTCAAAGATCACAGACAGGTCGCTATGTGGCAATACACCTTGGCGCAAGTCACCCCAAAAAATGTTTGCCCATACATACTTGGTCGGAAGTTGTAGATCAACTTGTGAAAAAACAGGTTCCGATTAAACTCATTGGGAATAAGGATGAAATCCGTTTGGCGGAATATATTTTAGATCGCACACCCTCTGTCGATAACCTTGTGGGCAAGACAACATTTAAAGAAACTTTTGAAATCGTTGCAAGCGCTTCGGTTTTTGCCGGGTGTGATAGCAGCCCTCTCCAAATCGCATCTCTTATGGGGACACCAGCTTTGAACTTAAGTTTTGCAACGGTTAACTATTGGGAGACCGGCCCCAAATCTTCTGGAAGCCGAATTTTATTTGAAACTTATCCCTCTCAAATGAAGGCCGAGCGGGTGGCCGATGGCATTTATGGCCTCTACGATGGACAGGTGGTTAAAGATTCGATAGAGGTAAAAAGCCCGACAAGCAAGTATATCTCTGGTAGAAATTCCTCTTTTGAATCTGACCTTGTCCGCCTTATTTATTTTTCTGGCGAGTGTCCCGTGCTTAACGAAATTGATCGTCAGATTTTGAATATTTTAAAGGCTTGCGTTTTTGAGCTTGAGCGTGGGGTTAATGTTCTTAGAAAGGGCTTCAATCAAAGCTCAATGGACAGAATCAATCTTTCAGAACAGAAAATTGAGTCATTAAAAAATACTCGTTTTCGCCCCCTGATATTTTGGTTTGAGGCAGAAAAGATTATGATTCCACCCTCTGATTTTATGACTGCAGTGGTAAAGACCCAAAATCTTTATTTAACTTTTAAAAACCTTATTTTAAAAATACAAAAAGCCAACAAGGAGTTTTTGAGTGGAAGTGACCAAGTGGACCCAACACGACATCTTAACCCAGTTTAACGGCTGTAAAAATGTCGGAGAATTGATTTCAAGTATCGAAAGTTTTTTTAGCAAGCGAGGGGAGCTTGTTTGTGAAATTACCATAAACGGCTTGGTTTTGAGCGAAAAGCATGAAAATCAAATGCAAGGAAACACCATCGATTTTGTAAAGGAAGTGACTATTAAGTCGAATACCCAAGAAAAATTAACAGCAGAGTCAATAGAGTCTCTTAAAGAAATTCTTGCTTCGCTTGAGGAAGAGTACATTGTGGCCAGTGAGTTTTTCCGAATGATGGAATTTAAAGGTAAGGGCCAGGAAAAATTTGATGGGGCTGTTAAAAAAACACAGCTGGCGCTGGATTTAAATTCGTATATGGTCCAAACAGCTAAAGCTGCATCTATAGGAACGGAATGGCAGTCTATTCGGGATCGCTTTCTTAAAATCTGTCATGAGACTCATGATGCGTTCCAAAAAAAGGATTACATTTTGGTCTCGGACCTGCTTGAGTACGAATTTACGAATTTCCTGCAAAACTGGAGAGCTTGGATTTCATCGGTTAAAATTTAACTTTTGGGTTTTTTTCGTTCTTAAGCTACAGTTAATTGTATGTTCGGCACAGGTGATGACAAACATTTTGTATTGTGGATTGATGACGATCCGCTAGTTCTTTCCACAGCCAAGCGTCTATTTCGAAATCACAATATCGAACTTATTACGATCGACAACCCCCTGGGGGTAATGGATGTCCTTGCGAAACATAATTTTTCAGTCGTTATTGCCGATCAACGAATGCCAGAAAAGACAGGTATTCAACTTTTAGAGGAGATAAAGGCTTCTTTTCCTCTTATCACGCGAATTTTGCTTACTGGTTTTTTAGATCACCAAACTATTGAGGAATCGGTCAACAAGGCTAATGTTTTTCGATTTATCACTAAACCATGGAATGACGAAGAATTAATTTCAGATATCAATCAAGCAGTTCAGCATCATCTTGCCTTGGTTCAACAAGATTATCTGCGCATTCAGGTGCGTGAACAGAATAAGCAGTTAACGGTTCTAAATGAGCGTCTAGAAGAAATTGTTTTTGAAAGGACAAAAAGTCTTTCTGAATCAAAAAAAGAAGTCGAATTACGGAATAGCCAAATAAAAAATCTAATCTTTTTTATTCAAGAATTAAACAAGGCAGAATCCATCGAAGAACTTTTAATCTTTTTTAAAAAGGAATATCAGTCCAAGTTCAATATTACGACGCTGTATTTACTTTACTATTCAGAAAACCACAAATTTGTACTTCAATACTTTCAAAAAAACGAGCTAATTGAAAGAGAAATCGATACGCCAGTAAAAACTCGAATCGATATTCAGTATGGACAAAAAGAAGATCAGGAGTTTCTGGCGCGATTGATGGGGCGGCCCGTTGCAAATATTATTGCATTCCCGCTTTTTAAATTTGAAAGTGAAAATCGGTTTACCCCGGTTATTTTTTTAGAACATGACCTAAGCCCAACAGACTTCACAGCGCTCTTAGATTTTTTGACAGAGCGATTGCAAGTTATTAGTCTTTCCGTGGATCGGAGTTTGGCACATCGAAAGCTAAGGTTTGAATCACAGCAGTGGGAAAAAACTTTTGATTCTATGGAAAATCCAATTGCGATCATTGATATCGATTTTAACATTTTACGAATGAATCGCTCATTTGATTTTTTTTCTAAGGTGCTATCAGTGGAAGAACAAAATCTTATTAGATGGAGCGCAAGGTCTGGCCAGCTTCAGAAAAGCAATATCAAGAAGGCCAACAAAATATTCGAGGTTTACACCTATCCAGTAAAATTTTCCGGAGATCAGCACCCGACAAACTTTGTAAATTACTATGTCGATATTTCAGAAAAACGGGAACTGTACGGCAAGATGATTCAGAATGAAAAAATGGTGGCGCTAGGGCTTTTGGCCGGGAATATCGCCCATGAACTGAATAATCCGTTAACGGGAATTCGTTCCGTAAGCCAGGTTTTAATCCATGAGCACGGCAAAGTTAAAAAATTGGTAGAGGATCTACAAGAAATTGATAAAGCTGCACTGAGATGTCAAAATATCATTTCGGATCTTTTGCAATTTTCAAGTGCTGATGAAAAGGCCGAAGCAAAGCCAGTCGGGCTTAATGAAATTGTCATGAAGACCTTGCCGTTACTTAAAACGGCTCTTCGTTATCACAATACCAAGACAATATTGTATCAAAAAAATATTTTAGTAAGGATAAAGCCACATTTATTGCAACAGGTGATTTTCAATTTAATAAATAATGCTTGTCAGGCCATGAAGGAACCAGGCACGGTAACCATTCGGACAGCGCTGAAAAATGGGACGGCCACTTTTAGCGTGCAGGATACTGGGCCAGGGATAGATCCAACCATACACGAAAGAATATTTGAAGCTTTTTATACAACAAAGCCAGAGGGTGAAGGAACAGGTATTGGCTTAAGCGTTTGTCAGTCAATAATTGAAAAGTACGGCGGCAAAATTGCAATTGAGAGTGTCCCGGGAAAAGGGGCAACATTCATTGTGATGTTACCGGTGGAGACTAGGTGAAAATATTAATTGCTGATGATGAAATGCTTATTCGTCGAGCTCTTGAGCGGATTTTTGTAAGTCGCGGCCACATAGTCCAGTCCGTAGAGGATGGCGTTGCGGCAGTAAAGGCATGGAAGGAATTCAACCCAGATCTTGTTATTTTAGATATTCTTATGCCTGGTATGACAGGGATAGAGGTTTTGAAGGAAATGGGGCCTAAAAGAAGGGCAAAAGTTGCATTGATTTCTGCGTACTCTGGGCATGAAGAAGTCGGTTCTTATACTAAATTGGGTATTGAAACCTTTATTCAAAAGCCGTTTAATGATATCTACGCGGTAGCAGAGCAGATGGAGAACTTGTGAGTTTTGACTACAAGGTTGAGCCACCATATCCGATTGAATCAAAAGTCACCCTTCAGAACGGGAATATTCTAAAGGCTCAAGTCATTTATATTGAGTCGCGTGGTTGCATGATAGAGATGACCGCCCCATCTTTGAAAGCTGGGGATAAAGTCACTGTTGAATTTAACTTGCCGGACGAAGCCAATACAGCACTAAATGAAATTAGCATTATCGTTAAAATCTACATTCAGTTTAAAGATGGAAAGCCACACTACATGGCAGAACTTCATTTCAAAAAATCGACGGAAGAAACAGGCAAGATGATTGAAAGATTTCTTCATGAGGTTGCTACTAAAAAAAGTAAACAGTCCGTAAAATCTTTGTTTGATAAAAAATGAGAGTCATATCAGGTAAGTTTAAAGGCCGACAGCTCGTAAGTTTCAAAGCCGACCATATTCGTCCCACGACAGACCGTGTAAAGGAAAGCTTATTCAATATTCTAATGCAAGATATTGATGGCGCTCGAGTGCTGGATTTGTTTGCGGGGACTGGAAGCCTGTCTATAGAGGCATATTCCCGTGGTGCAGCCTACGTTGAATGTGTAGAGTCTCATTCCAAATCCCTGAAAATTATTTTTGAGAATTTAAGGCTTTTAAAAATTGAAAATGAAATTAAAGTTGTAAAATCAGATGTTTTTAATTTTATTAAAAAATACAATGGAGACCCTTTTGATGTTATTTTGGTGGACCCACCATTTACAGAAAAATTTTCCCATAGCGTTTTGCAGGAATTGGCTAAAAGTAAACTATTCAAGCCTGGAACAGTTATAGCTATAGAATCAGCAAAGAAAGAACATATGGAAGATCTATACGATTCTTTGCGTTTGATTGACAGAAGGCCCTTCGGTGATAAGATACTATCATTATTCACCAGCAATGACTAGCTGAAGGTTTTCATGCGTCACATTGTTTATCCCGGTAGCTTTGATCCAATCACAAATGGTCATGTCGATGTTATAAAAAGACTTCGAAATAATTTTGATCAAGTTACAGTTTTAGTTGCCAACACCCCTCAAAAGAAAAGCCTGTTTACAATCGATGAACGAAAAAGGATGATCGAAGACGTTTTTGACTATGATGATGGAATCACCGTTGAGTCTTGGGATGGGTTGTTAGTCGACTTTCTCGAGAAGAAGAAGTGCTATCTGGTTGGAAAAGGTCTGAGATCCGTTCGAGATTTTGAGTATGAAATGGATATGGCTTATACAAATCAATCTTTAAATAAAAATATAGATACATTTTTTGTGTTAACCCAATCGAATTTGGGCTTTATTTCATCAACATTGGTTAAAGAAGTTGGAAGTTTTGGTGGGGACATATCAAAATTTGTGCCAGATGCTGTTGTAAGGGCTGTGCAAAAGAAATTCAATAAATAAAGGATGTTCTATGTTGTCTAAAAAAATCCAAAGCATCAAACCTTCTGCTACGCTGACGTTGGCAGCAAAAAGTAAAGAGCTGGCGGCCCAAGGACACGACGTGATTTCACTTGCGGTGGGAGAGCCCGATTGGGATACGTTTCAAGTCGCAAAGCGTGAGGCAATAAAGGCGATCGAGGATGGATTTACGAAATACGTTCCTTCAAATGGAATTGAAGATTTGCGAAAAGCCATCGCAGAAAGCGCTTCCAAAGAATACAGAGTTTCTTATATGGCAAACCAGGTCACGGTAACCATCGGTGGAAAGTTTGCAATCTTTTCGGCGCTTCAATCCGTTTTAGATCCAGGCGATGAGGTTATCATTCCGGCACCATATTGGGTGAGTTATCCCACTATGGTAGAGATGCTGGATGCAAAGCCTATTATTATTCCATGTGAAGAAAAACAAAAATTTAAAATGACGGCGACTCAGCTTGAAAGCGCAATAACCCAAGGTACTAAGCTTTTGATTATCAATTCGCCATCGAATCCAACTGGTGCGGTTTACAGTGCAGAAGAATATAAAGACCTAGCCCAAGTTTTATTAAAACATCCACAGGTCCTTATTTTGAGCGACGATATTTACAATCGATTAATATTCAATAATGAAGAAGTGTCGCCACATTTGCTCCATGTGGCTCCAGAGCTGAAAGATCGAATGATTAACATCAACGGTGCTGCAAAGTCATTTTCAATGACGGGTTGGCGCGTTGGTTGGGCATTGGCCCAGCCGCAGATTATTTCTGCCATGTCCAATTATCAAAGCCAAACGGTGAGTTGTGCATCTGGATTTTCACAAAAAGCAGTTGTTAAAGCTATTATTGAGGGGGGCGCAGAACTGAAAATGGCTCGCCTGAAATTAAAAGAGAGGAAGAATTTAGCCTTAACGGAAATCAACAAGCTCACGGCAATATCTTCTTTCGACCCTGATGGTGCATTTTACCTTTGGGTAAATGTTAAAAAAACAATTGGAAAAACATTTCAGGGCAAAAAAATTGCTAATGCCACAGATTTTTCACGAATGCTTTTGGAAGATCAAAAAGTAGTCGGTGTTCCCGGGATAGAATTCGGCCTCGAAGGTTATGTGCGCTTAAGTTTTGCTATCGAAGCGTCGCGAATGAAAGAAGCTGTGGATCGAATTGGCAAGTTTCTGGGTCAATTGTCGTAGTTTTAAGTGGAAGGTTTGGAAGATTATCCTGGATCTAGGTCAAGTTTTTTCTTTTGCTGCATAACCGAGTTTTGTACGCCCGTGGTCTAATACTAAAATAGCTTTATTAGACCTATTTCCTGGGGGTTCATATTAGCGGTTGGATTTTAGCACAAATCGTTTTGAATTTAGCGTTTTTTGGTGGGATTGGAATATTGTTCGTAAAGCTTCGGAGGCCGCCGAAAGACGATCCAAGATTAAGCAAAGGGTTGCAGCTTCTAGAAAATAAAATTGCTATTCTTTCTGATCTTTCGGATCGAACAGATGCCCAAGTAAAGCAGTTGACGACATTAATGGACCAGAAGGGGCGCCAAGTTCAGGATAGAATTCAAGCAGTCGAGGATCACATCCAAAAGGTTAACGATGCAATCGACAGAAGCATTGAAGCCGCCAGGATTTTTTCGAGTGACAATCCAAAAGGAGAGTACGCAGAACGTCAAAATGTAAGCAAATACGTTCAGGCGGCACGCATGGCCAATAAAGGTTACAGCGCAGAACAAATCAATGAAAAAATTGACCTGCCGGTGAGTGAACTGGAATTTATTGTAAAGGTGAACAAAGATAAGCTTATGTTTGCAAATGATTTGGTCCCTGCGTGGGTTGAATCTGAACAGGTATTTGAAAATAGATCGTCCTCTGTGGAAAAAGACATTAGCCAAATTTTTGAAGCCCCAAAGGTGAATAGTGATTCCAATCAAAAGTTAGTGGATGATTTGAAAAAAGCAGTGGTCGAAGCCAAAGAAAAATGGGTGATCGCTAACGATAAACCGGTTACACCGGAACCATCAGCATTAAAAGCTGCATTCGAAGTCAGCGGACAACAATCTGCACCAGAAAAGACAGCCACAAGTCCTAAAAAGGTAATTCGGCCTTATGAATTTAAAAACTTGGACAAAATTTCTAAGGGGATTCTGAAATAATGAAGCCTATGTTGCAGTCTTTAAAATTAGGACAAAAGGTTTGGGCTACCGTTGAGGAAGTGCTGGTACAAAATGAAATTATTGTTAATTTTCAAGGTGAGCTCTTAAGGGTTTCAAATCAAACTTTCCGCAGTTTAAGACCGGGACAACGAATTCAATTGGCAGTTACCACCGTTGCACCATTGGGGTTTCAGTTGATGGAATCTCGAAAAAGAGAGCGAAGACATATGGTGGATTTTTCGATATAATCCAACAATGGGCTTGTTTTCTAAAGCATCTAAGACAAAGTTTTATCCACGACTGAAAGCTTATTTGGCGAGAACTTCCGTTTATTTTTTGGCGGCTTTGGGCCTTTGGGCCACCGCTTGGTATTTCAAGGTTCCGGAGCCTTATTTGGATTGGGTTAGAAAGCTTGCGCTTTTGGTTGTGGTATTTCAAGTTGGACGTTGGGGTAATGAACTTATCCGAACATTTTTGCTGGATCTTTCTGGAAAAACAGAGGTGCATCCACAGGCAAGCAGGCATTTAATTAATTTTTTCTCGAAATTTTTCTTGTATGCTTTTTTACTTCTGTTGGCTCTCGATATTTTGGGGTTCAATGTTACAACGGTGATCGCGGGATTGGGTGTGGGCGGTGTCGCCGTAGCCCTTGCGAGCCAAAGCATTTTAAGCGACTTGTTTTCGTCGTTGACCATTGTATTAGATAAGCCATTTGAAATTGGAGATTCTATTACGGTTGGCGATGTCTCGGGAACAGTACAATCCATCGGTATTAAAACGACGCGGCTTCGTGCTTTGTCGGGGGAACAGCTGATTTTCTCAAACTCAGATTTGCTAAAAGCGCGTATTCATAATTTTAAAAGAATGAGTGATCGGCGCATATTATTTCGATTGCGTTTAGCCTATGGGATGTCCATTGAACAAATCAAACAAGCAAAAAGCATAGTTATAGAGGAAATCCGCAAGCTTCAAAATGTCACGCTCGACCGAGTTCATTTTTTTCAAATCGGCGATTTTTCGTTTGATTTGGAAGCTGTTTATTATTTTCATAGCCCAATTTATAATTTGTATATGGATGCGCATGAAAAATTACTGTTGAATATTCGAGATCGGTTTGAAAAAGAGAAAATCGATTTTGCCTTGCCGCCACTTTTGAATGTGAATTCGAAAAGGCCAAATTCGTAGACTCAATCCATGGATCTGGAGTTAACCTAGACTTCAAGAACAAAATCCCATTGAATTTTTATTTTCCCGTCCTTTTCAACAATTCCTGCAGGAGGGTTGGGAAACGGGGCCGCTGCTCGGAATGCTTCGACAGCTGCATCGTCAAGGTCTTCAATGCCAGATTCGCCCATAACTTGAACGCCAACCAGGGTTCCCCTCTCATTGAGAATGATCAGCAATTTTGTTATGCGATCTTTGTTTGAGGCTATGTAGCGACCGCGTAAAAACATTGCGCGTACTTTGTCTTTTATTTTCGGTTCCCAATATTGTTGAATTTGTGATTTGATGCGATTGAAATATGAATAGTAAACAAACTCGCGCGTGTTTAGCAATGTTTGTGGTCCGTCGTCCACATTTTTTAGATAATCGGGTGTTTGACTAACATCACCTGGGTTTTGAACCCCAAGAACTTCATTTTTTTTTGCAAGATCAGACCAATTCATTTTGGGCGCAAACTTATCCTGTACGGTTATTGTTCCATTCTCAGTAAAGGCCTTTTTTGATTTTTTTACTGCAGATTTTTTAGTATCAGCAGATTCGGAGGCCCCTTTTTTGGTTATCCCTTGCCCAGCTTCATTTTTGAATATGCCTGAATTATTTGCTTTGGTTTCATTTACGACGGATTGGTTAAATTGGCTCAAATATTTTGCTTTATCAGAAAGCTCATCGTTTAGAGGCTTAGCGTTTTGTTCAACAATCTGCATATGCTTCCCATTAGGCTGGGAACTGAGGATTTTAATTTCAATTGTGTCCGGATCTTTGGTTGGATTCGAGGGCTCCAGCTCAGCAAGTTTCATAGCCACAAAAGTACTTAAGTGCAGGAGCAAGGAAACAATTAAAGCAATTGTAAAAATATTACGTAATTTCATCCAATTTGTTTTCGGAATTTTTTAGGGAATTATTGATATCTTTAATAGAAATGACGATGAAAGAACTAGGGGACTGGTATCATTCCCCAGGGGTGCTTTTTTGGGATTTAGGATCGAAGTACATTCAGAAACCGACGTCGGTTTGAAACGTGAAAAAAATCAGGATGCTTTTTTGACAAATGCAGACCTTGGTCTGTATATGGTGGCTGACGGAATGGGTGGCCACAAGGGCGGCGAAGTTGCGTCGCGTTTGGCTGTCGAAACAATTCAAGAAGTTGTGCAAAAATCGATTGAAGATAAAGAGAAATACCCACCACGGGAACTTATACAGAAAGCATTCGGTCATGCGAGCCAAAACATATATGAAACGTCAACGCGGGATATGGACCTGCGTGGGATGGGTACGACGCTGGTTGTAACCTATTTTTGTGACGAAACGCTCTACGTGGGCAATGTTGGCGATTCCCGAGCTTACCTATTTCGTGAAGGAAAAATGTGGCAGATGACGGAAGATCATTCTTTGATCTATGAACAAATCAAAGCAGGACTTTGGTCTGAATTTGAGACTGCTGCGTTTCCTGCAAAAAACGTGATCACCCGCAGCGTAGGTTTTGAAAAGCGAGTCGAATGCGACATTATTCAGCGCAGACCCACAGTTGGTGACAAGATAATTATGTGCTCAGATGGCTTAACAGGTCTCGTTTCTGATCAAAAAATTGCCGAAATTGTGAATATGAACCCATCAAAGATTGCAGTTCAAAAGCTTGTTGAAGAGGCAAATAAATCTGGCGGGGATGATAACATTACAGTGATGATTGTTTCTGTTTTTGATAAGGAAAAATAATGACTTACAAAAAAAATTTTGGTTTAGTTACGGTAAGAATGCTTTGGAGTTTCAACCTTGAGTAAAAAGTTTACATTCATGATCATGTCAGACACAAAAGGCGTTACGCGTCGGTTTGTGATTTCTGACGCATGGGTTAAGGCTTTGATCGCAATTGGATTTGTTGGATTCATTCTTCTAGCTTCAGTAGTCGTGGATTATTTTGGCCTTCTTTTTCAAGATTTGGAAACAAAACATCTTAAAGTTGAAAATCGTCGACTTCATAACCAAGTCGATTTAATCGAAGGAAAATTAGAAAACCTTGAGGCCGCTTTAGACCGCGTTCATTCTTTCACCACCAAACTTCGTTTGATTACAGATACCAAAGATGAGAACAGATCTCTTAAACTTGCAATTGGCCCAATTGCACGTGACCCAGAATCTTTGGAGGCCGCAGATGATATCAGCCGCGATCCGGCTGCGATTATGCCCCACCAAGAAGAATCCGTATTTTTTGCAAAGCCACTTTTGGAAAGCGCTGAGGGCGAGTTGGCGCGTACAGATGATCGGGGTTATCACTCATTATCAATTCGATTTGACCGTGCGATCAAGCACGCGGCTCTTCGTGAGCAAGGTGTTCTCGAATTATGGGAATCATTATCTGTAAGGCAATCCTTGTTACGAGCCACTCCGTCTATTAAGCCAACTCGTGGTTGGTACACGTCTCCATTCGGCTATCGATCTTCACCAATGACAGGCGCTATGGCATTGCACACAGGTTTAGACATCGCTGCTGCCCTGGGAACTCCTGTATATGCAGTTGCTGACGGTGTTGTAAGTTTTGCAGGTTATGATGGAGGCTATGGAAAATTGGTATCTGTGGACCATGGTTACGGTGTGGTTACTCGTTATGGCCACAACTCTGAGCTCTACGTTCAGGTCGGCCAAAAAATAAAACGTGGTGATGTCTTAAGCGCGGTCGGCAATACAGGTCGTTCAACCGCAGCTCACTTGCATTATGAAGTTCGCGTCGGTGGAATCCCAGTGGATCCTGTTAACTATATCTTAGAACAATAGTTGAGGGTTTAGCTGATGCTATTGCTCATGTCGAAGGCAAAATCACTTTAAAAACGACCACTATCGAAATTCTAGATTTGCCGCCTCTTTTAAAAGACAAGACGAAAAAAAGAATGCCAGTTAGGATCGGAGGGGCGCAGTTTAGTTTAAAAGATTTTATTTCAAACAACTGTCCAAAAGGCTCTGACTTTATAACGCAGCCTTTCGTCTCC
>CAUJEF010000033.1 GCA_963169515.1 Bdellovibrionota bacterium | reverse complement strand
CACATACGCAGCACTCACTAAACCCCGTTCCGTTTCTTTGGATTTCAAAAGACAGTAGAAAAAAAAGCCTAAAAGATGGCATTTTGGCAGACGTTGCCCCCACAATACTGGAAATTATGGATATACCCATTCCAAAAGAAATGACGGGACATTCACTGATCCGGCCGTAAAAATCCGTATTTCGGACCCAATAAATGGCGGATCAACCTTAACGGGAACCCAAGGGCACGGCGAAAATGCATAGAAAGCAATATGCATTTCAAAATTACATTGTCTCTTCGATCCTGTTGTTACTGTGGTGGCGAATTTCAGGTGGACGGCCTTCTTTGTCGTAAGTGTTGGGCCATCCTTCACCGAATTAAACGCCCAAGACGAATTGCCAATTACAACTCGCTTCCGTTTCCTATTTTTTATCTGTTTGAATGGGTTGCGGATCAAAGCCCGCTACTGAATTCACTGTTGATTTGTTTAAAAAATCCGAGGACCTCTGCTTTTCATAAAAGGTTTGCAGAGCTTCTAACTTTTGAGCGGGGCCTCATTGGTCGCCCGGTTGTGATTCCGACTCCGGCAACTCGGCAGGGGGATCAAGATCACGCTTATTACTTGGCCTATGAAATTGCACACCTCTATAAAACAACCCCCAAAAATACTTTAATATGGCAAGATAAACAGGGAAAACAGAGAGAAAAGGGTAAAAAAGACAGAGCGAGCGCAAGAATGGTGGGGCGGGGGCTGTACAAAAAAGAAATGAAAAATCAGGTGGTTATACTAGTCGACGACATCATTACCACGGGGTCAACGGCATTAAAGGCTTATGAGGCGCTGGGATCACCCAAAGACTTCGAATTATGGTGTCTTGCTTGCCGTAATCCGGCGGCCTTGATATAACGCGGCAATTACTTTGTATGTTGGGGATATGATGCTTTTAGCGCTAGCCATGACCGTTCAGATTATTGGCACACAGTTTTCGGTTGCAGACGCGGCAAAGGGGCCGGACGTTTTATCCGAGGTTCATGAGCGCTACGCCAACGGTGGAAACATTCAAATCGATGTTAAAAAAGATCTCAAGCTTTCCGTTTTAAAAAAGAAAAAAACGTCAAAAGGGAAGCTGTATCTTTCAGGAAGCGGAAAGTTTAGACTTGAAATAACAGAGCCCAGCCGGTCGCTCATTGTAATGGACGGGAAAGACGTTTGGGTGGTCGACTATCCTGATTTTGAAGATACAAAAGTGCAGGTTCTCCATTCTAAATACAAAGACCAAATTCGATCGCAAGTTCTTTTGAAGTTTTTGATGGGTGACGGGGATTTTATGAAACACTTTAAAATTTCAAAAAAAGAACATAAGAAAAATATGATAACGTATACGTTGACCCCAAAAGGGTCTGTTGTTGATCTAAAAACAGTGAAGGTAGTTGTGGATCCAGCAGACAAGATCATCAGTTCAATTGCATACACGGATAGTTTAGAAAACGAAACGATCTACGCATTTGAAAATGAAAAGGTTTTGCAGAGCGTAGATAAAAAACTATTCACATTTAAGCCGCCAAAAAACGCAGAAGTATCGGAAATGAATTAAGATGGACAGCTCTACAGAGAAAAGAAAAGTTCATTTCGTAAGCCTTGGGTGTCCGAAGAACTTAGTTGATTCTGAAATCATGATCGGCTCACTTTTAAATGCAGACTACCAAATTACAGGCAGCGCAGAAGACGCCGAAACAGTTGTTGTGAACACGTGTGGATTTATCGAAGACGCCAAGAAAGAGTCACTCTCTACCATTTTTGAAATGGCGGAACTGAAAGGAAGCGGAAAATTAAAGCAACTTGTTGTGGCGGGGTGCCTTACGCAAAGGTACAGGGATTCTTTGGTTGAAGATTTGCCAGAGGCTGACGTGTTTATTGGCTCTGGGGAATTTCAAAACATTGTGGAAATTTTAGATAAAAATCGATCCAATCCATTAGAAAAAACATTTTTTAATTTACCAACGTACCTGCAACAAGACAGTTCTCCACGGGTAAACTCTCAACTGTCACATCGGGCGTACTTAAAAATTTCTGAGGGCTGTCTTAAGCGCTGTGCGTTTTGCGCAATTCCCAAGATCCGTGGAAATCTTCAATCTCGCAACATAGAGGGGGTGGTAAGTGAAGCTAAGCTATTGGTTGCAAGTGGGGTTCGGGAAATAGATGTAATTTCTCACGATTTTACTGATTATGGTTGGGATCTTAGACGTAAAAATGCGGAAGCAAAGGAGTCTCCGGAAGAACTTTTGCGCCAGCTGTCTGACGTTAAAGGACTGGATTGGATTCGTTTATTGTATTTATACCCAGATGGAATTACGCCAGAGATGATAAAGCTGATAAAAGAACGTGCAAATCTTGTGAAGTACTTTGATATGCCCTTACAGCACATCAACAACGAAATGCTAAAAGTTATGAATCGTAAGATGACGCGGGAAGAAGTCGTGCGGGTGCTCGATATGATTCGAATTGAAATTCCAGAGGCGGTCATTCGAACGCAATTTATTGTAGGCTTTCCGGGCGAAACCGAAGAACACTTTCAAGAACTGATGGATTTTGTGGCAGAACAACGGTTCGATCGCGTAGGATGTTTTAAGTATTCACCAGAAGAGGGAACTCCGGGCGGTAAAATGGCAAACCAAGTTGATGAATCCGTGAAAGAAGATCGATTCCACCGCCTGATGAGCTTACAGTTGTCGATTAGTAAGGATGGCCAGCAAAAACTCGTGGGGAAAACGGTGGATGTCATCATCGATGGAATCTCGGAAGAATCAGAGCTGCTGCTTCAAGGGAGAACGTCTCAGCAAGCTCCCGACATTGATGGAATTGTTTATATAAATGAGGGGACGGCCAAACAAGGTGACATCGTAAAAGTTCAAATTACCGAAGCAATGGATTACGACCTTGTTGGGACCATTGTTGACTTGGGTTTTAAATAACCCCATATTCATATCTATAACAGCCAGGATTTTGGAGCACCATCGATATGTTAGTCACCCGTGAAGCCATGACGTTTTTTGTTTTTTCAGTATTAATATTTTTCTTAATGCAGGCGATCTTCGCTTAGTTTTTCAAGAAAAAAATATCGCCATAGTTGCGGCCGATTTCGCCGTCATCAAGGCCGTATCCAACGACGTATCTATCTTCGATAGTTTTCCCGACATAGTCCGGTTTGATGTTGATCACGCGACGAGCGGGTTTGTCTAAAAGTGTAACCACCTTCAACGACGCTGGGGCCGAGGCGAGCAGGCGATTTTTTAAGAAACTTAATTTTCTTCCAGCGTCTATAATTTCTTCGATGATCAAGACGTGCTTTCCAGTGATTTGGGTTGTGATATCCTTCACAATTGAAGTTATGGTGTTGCCTTCGTCGTTTACAAAGGTCTTTAGGCTTACAAAATCTACTTTTTGCGAAAGGTTTATCTTTCTCATCAGGTCTGAAATGAAAAGTATAGATCCCTTCAAGACACAAATCAGAATAAGCTCCTTGCCTTGATAATCGGACTCAATTTCTTCTGCAAGGCCTGCCACAAGGTCTTCAATTTCCTCTTTTGTTAGGTAGGGGATCAGATGTTCTTTGTTTTGTGCCATTGCAACCTCGTTTTAATCGGCAATGATGTCAGTGATACCGGCTTCTTTTGCTAGTTGTATTAATTTTTTAGCGTCTGAGTTTTTTGGATCACGAATTAATATCT
Organism: Bdellovibrionota bacterium; assembly: GCA_963169515.1. Taxonomy (GTDB): domain Bacteria; phylum Bdellovibrionota; class Bdellovibrionia; order Bdellovibrionales; family JAEYZS01; genus CAUJEF01. The sequence continues at coordinate 3,287 of CAUJEF010000033.1, read as the reverse complement.
TTTCCCATTCTTCTACGGCTTCGTAAGTCCTGTTTCGTTGGTAATAGATAGTTCCCAATTTTAGTCTAGCTTCGTTTGCGTTCGGGTATTCTCGTAAGGTCAATTGAAGCTCCTGAATTCCCTTTTGGATTCGTTGTGTCTTAATAAGACAGTCTACGATCTTCAGTGTTATTGAGATTTTTTCTGTTGAGAGCTTTTTTGCTTTATAATATTGGTCCAGAGCCTCGTCGAATTTATTGATTTGCATATAAAGGTCACCAAGCTCTCGGTGTTTTTGAAAAAGTTTTTGTTCAATGTATGGATCAGTATCTGTTTTCGCTTTCTCTAGGGCCGTTTCTGCTTGTGAAAAGATATCTTTGGCCTCTTCGTATCGCCCTAAATCATTCAACACAATAGAGAGGCCCACGCTGGAATCTGTGTATGTCGGGTCTACCGCAAGCGCTTTTTTAAATGTCCGAATGGCTCTGTTAAACTGCCCGCGATCATACGAAATTGTTGCCATCATATGGTAGATTTCTGGATCACGATCGTTTTTGAGCAAGGCCTGTTGAAGCATTGGCTCGGCAAGGGCGTAATGTCCTTCGATAAAATGCTCGCGCGCCTGATCCACCATTTCTTTATAATCAAAGTAGGCCATTTTTACTCAAAACAGATCTCGCCTGATCTGCTTCCTCCGAAGTCGGAAACCTTTGAACAAGGGTTTGCAAGTATTCCTTAGCCTTGCTGCGTTCGCCAATTTCGAGCGCGCTGACGCCGGCGTTGTAATACGCAGTTCGCTTCAATTTATCACTCGAGCGAATTTTTAAAACGTGTTCAAATCGTCTCATAGAGCTTTGGAACTTCTCTCGAGTAAAATAAAAGTGTGCGATATAAACTTCTTTTTCTGCCAGCATTTCATAACACTTGGCGGTTTTTTCTTGTGCGTCTTTTGCGTTTTCGTATGTGGGATATTTGCGCACAAGACTTTCAAATTCTTTAATTGCGCTTTTGGAGTCAGAAATGTCGCGATCAATTGTGCCAGGCAGATTATAAAAATAGGAATTGCCAATTTGATATGTCACAAACGGTATTTGTAAATGTGTCGGGTGTAATTCTCTGAAGTTATTATACGTTGACGCGGCCAACGAAAACTCTTCGCGCTTATAATAAATACCAGCCACGTTCAGTTCGGCCTCGATTGAAAGCTTGCTGTATGGAAAGCGATTGCGAAGCTCTTCGTATTTTGCCAGAGATTCTTCATAGCGTTCGTCTTTTTCGAGCTCTGCGGCCCGCTTGTAAAGGGCTTCCGGAGTATTGGCGACTTCGTCGGTGGTCGAGCACGCGACAATAAAAAGCAAAAAAGGTAAAAAGAAGAGTTTTTTCATATCTATAATGACCTTTCCGCATAGTAATTGGGTCAAATGTTTTTTGTCAATAAATCGGGCAAGTCGGGTGGTGTATTTAAGTTCTAAAATGAACCAGGTGATTATAGAGGGTAGAGAAAGTAAGCTTAATGATACTTGCAACGGGTATTGCTATAAGCATTCCTAATACACCCATCACCTTGGCGCCTAAAATAATAGCTAAAAGAACTGTAACTGGGTGCAAATTTACCGTCCTGGCAACGACAACAGGAATTAAAAAGACAATATCGATCAACTGGGCAGTGAGATAAACGACGGCAACAAATACGATAAGAGAGTTTAGCTCTGGATTAATGGCTGCCAAAATAAAGGCGGGGACGGCGCCGACAATGGGACCGACATACGGTATTAGATTTGTAACAGCAGCAAAAAGTGCAAGAAAAATTGAATAGGGGAAATTAATAAGGTAGAGGCCGATCCAGGTTGCCAGGCCGACGATTATAGATTCTAAAATTTTGGCCCGAATGAACTCGCCAAACTGTTCATTGATTTGATGGGTCAGGTTCAACGAGAGCTCAAAAAGAGTATTCGGCACAAACGAAAGCAACTTTTTCATCATTGTTCGCCCATCGAGCAACAAAAAAAACGCAAGAATCGGAGCCAGCAGTGAGGTTGTAAGGGTTGTTGACACAATAGAGGGAATTGCGGCCACAGAAGCCGCTACGCCAGACTCAATGTGTTTCTCAAGTTTTGTACTGATATCAACAGTGTAAAGGTTAAAGAATAATTTATTAAGGCCGCCTTCCCATCGCGCAAGAAGTCCTCGGATACCGTCCATGTAGTCTGGGAAGTTGGTTTGTAGGCTGGCGAGTTGCTGTACGATAATCGGAGAAAAAATAGTAATGATAAGTATGAAGACTCCAAGTATTACAAAATAAGGAATTAAAATGGCGAAGGATCTGGAAAGACCGAAGCGCTCCATGTATGTCACAACGGGGCCTAGCAAATAAGCATATACAGAGGCTAGCAAGAATGAAATCAATATTTCTTTGTTCAAGCTTAAGACAACAAGAAATGAAATCACCATAAGCAGAACAGAGATTGTTCGAACGCGATGTTCGCGTTTAATAATTTGATTTATCATCGTCGTAGTTTTGTTGTGCGCTTTTTTGAAGGTCGGTTAACACTTTCATTTCCATTCTAAGCTGCGAAATCTTGTCTGTTGTCGCTTTAAGCCTTTTGCCGATGACCTCGGCCAAACGTAAAACAATTTTTGTTCCTGTAGAGGGATTTCTCTGTGTGATTGCAATCAAGTCGGGCTTAAAAAATCCTATGAGCGTAGTGTCTTCGGCGGCAATGCAGCTTGCGCTACGGCGACTGTTTTCTTCAATTAAGGCAAGCTCGCCAAAAAAATCCCCTTTTAACAAGCGTGTAACTAAAATCTCTCGTTTTTCAGTAACAAGCCCGTCAGCACTGAGATCGCTGTTTAAAACGGTAATGTCGACGCTGCCTTTCGCAATGATATACATACCAAAGCCAACCTCGCCTTGTCTAAAAATGTATTCGCTTGCGCGGAAATGACGTTCATGGACCAAACCCTCAACGAAATGAAGTTCTTTTTTTGTCAGAGTATTGAAGATTTTGTTTTTGCCTAGAACATTGGAGACACTTTGCTCCTTGGCTTCTTTTTTAAAAATATTTTCCCAAATCAAGTTTTTCATAATTAAGGTGCCCACCGCCACGGTTGTCCGCATATCGGACGGCTGGTGCCTGGCACCCTAATTATCTGTTGTGATGTAGATGTTTTCAACAGGAACCCAGCCTAGTTTTAATTTGGGACTTTCAATTTTGTACCAATCGTTTGCCTTTTCTTTAATTATGACGGAGGTGCCTTCGGTCACAGTGAATAAAGTCACTTGTTCTGCGTTGGGGCCTGTTTTTGCT
>CAUJEF010000032.1 GCA_963169515.1 Bdellovibrionota bacterium | reverse complement strand
CTTTGCCGACACCCCAACGTAGGCCATAATCCATGGGTTTTTTTCGTAACCAATTGACGAATGAAATTCGTCTCGGATATTGGGCGGTTCTGCAATAATACTTTTCATCCAGTCACATTCCGGACCACACGATGTAGGTATATTTGCGACAAGCTGCTTTGTCTCGCCCACACATTCTTCTTGAGATTTATGAAAATCTGCATAAAAGAAATCTGGGAAAACGGCTAAATCGTTCAGCCAGTTTTCTGTTGGAATTGTGCCCATTGAATTATAAAACTGGATATCTGCCTCTGGCGACATCCCAACAAAATTTGCATTTGTTAAATTAAATGTAAGCGTTTTGCGAACGCCCCTCAATACGGATTCATCGCGAAGATCAAAAAAATCTTCGCGCGATCTTGAAAGCTCATTTGCCAGCTTTAAAATCTGTCGTTTACTTTTTGCAACCTGCATTTTATATGCGCCCAGCCAGCGGACGGAGATTTCGTAGCTTAATGGCCCATATCGATCACAATGTTTTTCAAAGATATTCTTCAACTTTATAGACTGCATATTGATAATCGCATTAAGACCCACAAGAGGACTGATATAGTCCGTTTGCTTTGCAGGGGTAAATGACCTGGCCCGAAGATTATTTTCGTAGCACAAGCTCATCGCTTTATCGCCCGATATCGTCCAAAAAGAGTGCGCAATACAAACAACGGGATACCCGTCACGACCCACCTCTTGAATCTGCGCGCCCTCTATACCTGCTCTTAACGGATGCTCCCTATTCCCCAAATCCCCCAGCACTCGAATTCTCCAGGCCAGCAGTTTCCAGGCTTGGCGGATTTGGTAGTTGGAGTGGGCGATGGCGTTGAGCATTTCGGCTTGGCGTTGGGCGCCGTAGTAGGCGGCAAGGTCGACGGCGTTCTGGAGATTTATTTTGTCGTGGATAATCAGACTGATGTTGATGATCATTGCGAACAGAATAAATAAAACTTGAAAAATCAATGCGACAAAAATGGCCATCTGACCGTTTTGGGATCGCAAAACTCGCAAGGGTCGCATGATTCGCAATAGTTTCAAGAAGCTTAGTCCACGCTGCGCCATAATATTTAACCAGATATCATTCTATTATTAGGCGGTTGCTATCTGTAGGCCAGAAATCGGACACAGACGAAAGTCGTTTTTTGACACAGCCTCGATTTCAAGGGAAACTGTAATCCATTTCCAAGGAGAACCTCGAATGAAATTTGCATTATCTTTCATCGTTTGCTTGAGTTTTAGTCTCTCTGCCCCCGCAAAAGTTCTGCAAGAGGGTTGGTACAAGGTTTACCTTGGCAATGCACACATGGGTTATCTGGCCCATCGTTATGAGTTCGAAGAAAAATCAAAGCAATTTCGATCCACTTATTTTTTAAAATTTAACGCCCTAGGTGGAAACAAAACCGAAAGCATGAGCGCGATCGCATCGCAAACGCTAAAGCCCCTTTCTTACCAATTCACAAATAAAGAGGGCGACGCCACAAAGACCATTGATGCCACATTTAAAAAAGACTTAATGGAAGGAACCATTGTTTCGAATGGAAAATCGGAAAGAATTCAAAAAAAATTGCAGAAAGGGACTTTGCTCAGTTCGTTTCTGGTTTATTTGATGTTGCAAAATCCATCGGGTATTAAAAAGAATCAAAATTTTTCTTACAACGCAATCGCCGAAGAAGACGGCACCATTTATGGCGGCAATGTTCATATCCAGGACGAAGAAGTCATCCTGGGACAAAACACATTTAAAACAATCAATTCTTTCAAAGGCGATCAATGGATTTCAAGCATTACCTCAGACGGCGTGATGCTTTCTGCACGTTCGCCCGTCATGGGAATTCGCACTGAGCTTTCGACACGGGCCGAGGCCACAAAAGGTTTTCCTGGCAGCGACAAAACCATAAATTCTGTTTTTACCCAGGTGCCAAGCGATTCTTTTTACAATAAATACGCAATGAGCATGAAGTCCCTTGAAAAGCCCGCCGTACTTCCGTCGACCAAAGACGCTCAAATCAAAGAACTGGTTCCCGCCGAAGAACCCCCACCGTCGACCATTAATCCTGAAAAACAAAAACAGATGAGCCAGGGCAAAGGAAACGACGTCGGTCTGCCGCCGGGCGTGGCCGTTCCGCCTGGAAAGGGGATTAAACCCCCACCAACGGAAAGCAAAAAACCGGGACAATGATAGATTTTATTGTACGTAGATTATTGCTCACGCTTCCGGTCGTATTTGGTGTCGTAACGCTTACATTTCTTTTAATTCACTTGGTCCCAGGCGACCCCATCGACATCATGTTGGGCGAACAAGCCTCTGTCCAAGATAAAGATTCTCTGCGCGCCGATCTTGGGTTGGATCGACCGCTTGGTGAGCAGTATGCAGTGTATTTAAAAAATCTGACTCGCTTGGACTTGGGGCGCTCACTTTTAAGCAAGCGCCCTGTAACCGAAGAATTTTTTAATCGTTTTCCTGCAACAGCAGAACTGACATTTGCGGCAATTTTGATCTCTCTTGTTATCGGAATTCCGCTTGGGGTTTTTGCGGCGATCCGCCAGTACAGTTGGGCGGATAATTTGATTTCTGTTGGCGGCCTGTTGGGAATGTCCATGCCCGGCTTTTGGCTCGGCCCGATGCTGATTTTGATTTTTGCCGTTCATTTAAATTGGCTGCCTGTCAGCGAACGCGGGGGGATCGAACATTTAATTTTACCCGCCTTCAGCTTGGGCCTGGCATTAAGTGCAATTTTGATGCGCATGACCCGCGCATCAATGCTTGAAGTAAAAAAAGAAGATTACATCCGAACGGCACAATCAAAAGGCCTTTCCCCCAGAGTAGTTTATTTTAAGCACGCCTTGCGAAATGCATTGATGCCCATAATTACAATTGTTGGCTTGCAATTTGGCGCCCTGTTAACTGGCACCATAATCACCGAAACCATCTTTGACTGGCCCGGAATCGGTACGTTATTTTATTCGGCGATCCAACAAAGAAATTATCCGTTGGTTCAAGGCTGCGTTCTGTTTATTTCGCTAACCTATGTTTTTGTGAACCTTCTGACAGACATTGCCTACGCCGTCGCAAACCCAAAGGTGCGGTTATCGTGACTAAAAAAAATCTTTTAATGTATATTGGAATCGGAATTATCCTTGTTATGTTTTTTACGGCAATCTTTGCGCCCATTTTGGCGCCCTACAACCCTCGCGAAATATCACTGCCAGATCGCTTTATGTCACCATCTTCCGCCCACTGGTTCGGCAGCGACAATGACGGATCTGACGTTTTATCCAAGGTTATTTATGGCGCGCGAATCAGTATTTCCGTTGCATTCACTGTTGTGACCATATCCCTTTTTATTGGGTTAACTGTTGGATCTATTGCCGGATATTTTGGCGGTACACTCGACCAAACGATCATGCGGTTCATTGATATGCTCTATGCATTCCCTGGCTTTTTGCTTGCTATTGCATTGGTTGCAGTACTTGGTCCGTCAATACAAAATCTGATTTTTGCGATGTGTGTGACGGGCTGGACTGGCTATGCGCGCCTTGTGCGCGGAGAATTTTTGCACTTGAAAACCCGTGAATATGTGCAGTCTGCAATTTCTTTGGGCGCAAATCCTTTACGCGTAATTATGGTTCATATTTGGCCCAATCTGACGGGCCCGCTTGTCGTTCAAGCATCTTTTGGTATGGCAGCCACCATAATTTCTGAATCAAGTCTAAGCTTCCTGGGCCTGGGCACGCCGCCGACGGAACCTTCCTGGGGTGGATTACTAAATGCGGGTAGAAAATTTTTGGTCGAGGCACCATTTATAAGCATTTTCCCTGGACTCGCAATTATATTGCTCGTCCTCGGATTCAATTTATTCGGAGATGGTCTGCGCGACCGTCTTGATCCGAAAAAGAACTAGCAAAACATCCAGTTTCAACCACCGCCATAACATGACATATATATTCAGGTATTATATTCTAAGAAGACCCTAGCGCAGAAACCAAAGGAACTGTGGATGTCGATCAGGAACGTTTGTGGACAGCACTTTTTCATAGGGATCAGTGGTCCCGCTTTAACTAACGATGAAAAGCAATTTGTTGTTAAAAATAATATTTCTGGCGTGACGCTTTTCGGTCGAAACATTCAAACCCCTGAACAACTTCACGCGCTTGTAACTGAACTTCAGTCGCTTCGACATCAAATGCCTGACAAGGCGCCCCTGTTTATTGCTATCGACATGGAGGGCGGGCGAGTCGCACGCCTGAAAAAACCTTTTACCGAATGGCCCCCTGTTGGAAAAATTGGAGCGATTGATTCTGCAACCCTGGCGTTTAAGTTTACAGAGGCCATGGGGAACGAGCTTCGCGCTTTTGGGATCAATTTGAATTTCGCCCCGTGTGTGGATGTGCTTTCAAATCCAAAAAACGAATTGATAGGTGATCGATCACTGGGGAGCAACCCAGAAGTTGTTGCAAAGCTGGCTTCTGCATTGGTTCGTGGATTTATTAAATCCGATATCATCCCGTGCGCAAAACATTATCCTGGTCACGGTAACACGATTGTGGACAGTCATTTTGATCTGCCTGTTGAAAATGCAAGCCTTGAGATTCTTCGCAATCGCGAGCTGATTCCGTTTAAAAAAACATTTCGTGCACGGCTAGATTTTGTCATGACGGCACACATGATGTTTCCAGAGATCGATCCCAATTGGCCCGTAACATTGTCCCAAAAGTTTTTAAAAGATATTTTACGTGGCGAGTATCGCTATCGACAGTTTGTTATCACCGACGATTTAGACATGAAAGCTTTAACAAAAAAATACTCTGTTCCAGATATACCGGTATTTGCATTGCGTGCGGGTGCCGATTTTTTACTTTATTGTAACGAACCGTCCAGTCCTCCCGTAGGCTTGGAATCAGTGGAAAAGGCAATTCGAGACGGAAAAATTGTTAAATCCGAGATGGAAGAACGATACAAAAAAATTCTGGATTTTAAATCAAAAAAGCTGACCAACCCAGACCCTCGCCCCCTGGAAACTGCGCTTAAAACGATTAATTCTGACGAACACAAAGTCCTGGCAGACATGATCGTCCGCGGAGAGGGCTTCGCCGACGCTGGCGCCGCAGAAGCTTAGGCCATTTACACCTTGTAATATAAATTCGAGCATAATATAGCCTTGTAGTATGTTGATCTGGCTATTTCTGATGCAGTTTTCTGGCGCCGTTGAGGTTCTTCCTGTTGAAATCGTTGAGGCCGAACCCTTAACCATTTTCAGTGAGCGCGCCAACGCCTGGCCAATCGAAACGGTTTACTCTGATTACACCATTGCCGACCAATCTCTGTACGATAGCATAAGCAAATTTTCTGGGGTCGTCTCCCGCGGCGATCTAAGCGGCGGGTCCCCCAATTTTTCCATTCGTGGTTCGTCAGAGTATGGACGCACCCTGCTTTTATACAACGGGACTCCGCTTAATTTGATGGATGGATTGGGTGCAAGCTCACTCTTAATTCCACAGGAAACAACACATTCTACCTTTGTTTTGAAGGGGGCCTCTTCGGTTCTTTATGGGTCAGACGCTATCGGTGGCGCAATCAACATTATACCGCACACCTATGATCGCGCCGTTGTTCGCGGCGGGTTGGGAAGCTTTGGTCGAAAATCTATTTATGGCGCCCATCCGATTTTGAAGTCTGAAAATCACAAGCTTCAAATAACCGGTTTTTCAAATTCAATTGATGGCGACTTCCCTTACAAATATAATAGCCAGGAACAAGAACGCGAACCCAATGGCTTCCATTTACAGCGCTTTACAATCACAGGTCAGCACAAGGTTTCAAGTTACACTGTTAAAGAGACCTTGATTTACGGCCAAAGTTTTGGGGGAACGCCGGGGCCCGTTGATTTACCTTATCCGACCCATTACGACCGCACATCTTTGCTGGGATCGTTGTTATTAGAAAAAAATGTTTCCGCACGGGGTCTGTTATCATTTCGTTCGACAGGGATATTCAATGAGTTTTTCAACACGGACGCGAGCGGGAAAACGCGATGGTACAGCAGTCAAATCGCGGAATCTGTTTCTTATAAAAATGCGTTTTCAGATCAGCACTCAGCAGAGTTTTTTATAGATTACATGCACGACGAGTTTGAAAATAAACCCAATACGACAAAGCGTCTGGTTAATAATCGCGTCGAGCCCGGCATTATTTTTAAATATTCTCCGGATCAAAATTATTTTCTTTCTCCTGGAATTCGATATCTGCCAAGCGAAGGCCTTTTGATCAAATCCTTAATTGCAGGACAAGATCGCCCAGGAATGAAGACTTGGATTTCTTATTCTGAAGGATATAGAAATCCATCTTTTAGTCAAAAATTTTTTCAAAGCCCTCTTTTTAATGGAAACCCAAGCCTAAAGCCTGAAAAGTCAGATCAAATAGAAATCGGTTTTGGAAAAAAAGGCAGCTTAAGCTCTGCAAACTTATTGCAACGTTTGGGGCTTGAGGCCGCCGTCTATTCAACCCAATATCGGGATTTTATCCAATACGATGGCGGAAGCCCCGGCAGTTATTTTAACGCAAGTGATGTGAATTTTTGGGGGGCCGATCTTTCCGTTGGGCTCAATTACCAAATCTGGTCGACAAAAATTTCTTATTCCCATATTCAGCCCGATATCACTCTGACCCTAATGCCAAAGCAAAAATTTAGTTTGGTTTTCGGTGCGCAACTGGGTCCCGTCATAGCTGAAGTCGTACAAACTCACTGGGACCGCTATATGTTGACCCAGACAAAAGCGACCGGCGCCTGGGATGTGTTTGATTTAAATTTCAGAACAATAGGTTTATCTGATTGGACGGCAAAGATTAGCGTTCAAAATATTTTTGACAACAGCCGCACTTTTACAAGTGGTTATCCTGAACCCGGCCGACAATTCATCACCAGCCTTGAAAGGTTTTTTTAATGATTTTTTTATTGTTCCTGTCCTTTTTATTTGCGGATGATCGAATAGTAAGCCTGAATCCAACGCTAACCGAAATCTTATTTGATCTGGATTTGGGAAATAGGATCGTCGGCACAACGACCTTTTCAAATTTTCCAGACGCCGCAAAAAAAATTAAAACCATTGGCAGTTACTCAAAACCAAGCCTTGAAAAAATAATTGAATTAAAGCCCACCCATGTCCTTGCCTTTATCGAAGGCGACCCAGAAATTGTCGCGAGCCTTAAAAAGGCAAAAACGCCACTGTTTTCCTATGCCGCGAGAAACCTTGGTGACTATGTAAATATTTTGACCGAGCTTGGGGGGCTTTTTAATAAACAGACGCGTGCAAATACATTAATAAAAAACTGGAACGAAAATTGGGACAAGGTAAAAAAAATAAATATTGGTAAAACCGCGATCATTCAAGTCGACCACGACCCAATTTATCTTGCCGGAGGCGATACCTTTATTTCGCAAAGTTTTGAGCGATGTGGAGTTAAAAATGCTTTTGACACGACACCCGGATATAAGACAATACAAATTGAATCCCTTGGCAAAGCTAAACCGCAAATTGTGCTTTTTGTTGGGAATGTCCCCAATAAGACATTGATCCTGAATATTGAAAACTTCTGGGAAGCGAACCCCCTATCAAAGAATATACCGGTCTTTATCGGTGACGCGAACGTATTAAGCCGATTAGGACCGCGTTTGCCTGGCGGAATTTTAAGCTTTTGCCAACAGGTTCGCTCTCGTTTATAACAAGTTTACTTTGAAAACACTTTGGCTAGCTTTATCAATTGTTTTGCTTTTGTCTGTAATATCACTTGCTGTGGGATCCAGCGCTGTTGGCTTTGAGGATCTTTTAGCCTACTTTTCAAATCAAAACCTTGATCCATCCGTAAAATATATCATTTCAGATCTTCGTTTACCACGCACCATGGCTTTAATCACGATTGGTATGTCGCTCGGTTTATCCGGTGTTTTGTTACAAACTGTTTTGGACAATCCCCTCGCAGAACCCTACACATTGGGAATCTCTGGAGGGGCCGCCCTTGGCGCAGTGATTGCAATTTTTTTTGGCCTAGGAGCTATCGGAGTCCCCGTGGGTGCGCTCGTCGGCTGTTTTGCTGTAACCATAGTTATTTTAAATTTCTCGGGCAGCAAAATGTTAATGAAAAGCCGTTCCCTGATTCTTGCTGGAATTATGGTGTCACTTTTTTGTGGAGCGGTCGTAACCCTTTTGGTTTCACTGCTTGATCCAACAAAAATTCAAACTGCTGTTTATTGGATGATGGGCCAGGTGGGAACCACGCGTGACGTCGGTTGGCCAGCCTTATTTTTAATTTTTCTTTGTGTTTATTTATATTTTAGCTTTCAAGAAAAAAATATGGATCGATTGCTTTTGGGTGACGACATTGCCGCAAGCCTTGGTACAAATCTAAATCTGATCAAACGTACCGTCATTGTTTCTGTTTGTGTTTTGACTTCGGGAAGTGTTGCAATCGCTGGCCTGATTGGTTTTGTGGGATTGGTTTCACCACACTTGAGCTATTTAATCTTGGGCACCCGCAGACATTCGCTTACACTGACGCTTTCTTCATTGATCGGCGCCTGTTTGTTTTTAGTTTCCGATATTTTAGCCAGAATTCTTAGTCATGAAACAGAACTGCCATCGGGAAGCATAATGGCACTTATCGGCGCACCGATTTTGGTGATGCTCATGGTTCGGAGGACTCGATATGCTACAGCTGATTGATATCGAATGTGGCTATGATTCTTTTAAGTTAAAAATTGAGCGTCTGAACCAATCTTCGCCATTATTGTTTATGATTGGGCCCAACGGCACAGGTAAAACCACGCTTATGAAGACTTTGGTTGGCGTTCTTCCAACAAAAGGAGGCCGAGTCAACACGAAGCCTTGTGCTTACTTGCCGGCCCAACATACAATTCAACCGGGCGTAACGGGACAGGATATTTTTGAGCTGTATGACGGGAATAAATCAAAATGGCACAGCGATGATGTATTACATGTTCTTGGAACAAAAAAATTAATGAATCGACGAATTGAAAACTTATCGTCGGGTGAGCTGCAACGGGTTTTGCTGACTTCTGTTTTATCAAATCCGGCAAGCCTTGTGTTGCTTGATGAGCCGCTTACTTACCTTGACTGGAATTATTCCTTGCGTGTTGCAGACCTTATTCAAAATCAAATTCAAAAAGGACGTCACTTTGTGATTTCAAACCACAACTTAAGCTGGTGCTTGCGTTTTAAAACTTCTCAGACCTGGGTCTTGTATCAAAATGGCGTGGTCTTGGACGGCTCGACCGAAACAATTCTTAAACATCCAAAGCTTATGGAAATTTTCAAAGTGAAAACAGAAATTACCGATAATCCTATAGATCAAACAAAAATTTTAGCGATTTCAAAATATGAGACATAAAGGCGAAAAACGAAGATTTTCTTGGGCATTTGCAGTATCAGTTGCTATCCACGTTGGGCTCGGGCTTTTTATTGTAAAATTAGCCCTCGATCGCGCGCTTCCACAAGGCGAAGTGGTTGATTATGATATCAATTATCAAATGCCTCGAGGGGACGAGCAAAAGACAACCGAAATTGACGTCGTTGAAAAAGAAAAAATTCCTGTGGTCGCAAAATCAGAGCCAAAACCAAAAAGACCAAAGACCGTCCCCCCACCACAGCCACCGCTTCCGCCGCCAGAGGTTTCCAAATCAGATATTGTCGATCAAGCAGGCGACGTGCCGACAGAAATAGAAAAAACCGAAGAAGTAGTTCCAGAAACAGTTCCAGAACCAACGCCTGAAATAAACCCCGAAGATTCCACCCAGGAAGAAGCGCCTATTGAAACGTCCGCCCCATCGGCTCCGTCCGCAGAACAAGTTGCGCCCGTTGAATTGCCTGGGCAAAATGCCGCCCAAATTGCCGCGTACGGAACGCCAACTGGCGCCGTCATGCCTGCGTCGGCAGCAAAGCCCATGGCAGGAAATCCAAAACCGACGTATCCATATTGGTCACGTTTGCGCAGGCAAGAAGGCACCGTTGTTTTGTACGTTAATATTAGTTCGGCAGGTCTGGTAAAAGATGTTGCCGTTGCAAAAAGCTCTGGCTTTCCGTTTTTAGATAACGAAGCGGTTAAAACATATCGAAAGTGGAAATATTTTCCTGGAATCGAAGGTCTGTATGAACAGCCCGTTATTTTTCGCCTGACCCAGCCCGCAACGACCGCTCCGGGCCAGTTGAGAAGATCGAATTAGTCTTGAAAAAGTTCTTTTTGAGATTTTGTAGAACCTTCGGTTCTCAATTTTACTTTTCTTTTTTTCCCACGGCTTTTTTGTTTTCTTTGTCGAATTACAGTGGTTCGGCTGTGTGGTAATGCCATACGTTATCTCCCATGGTCAGCTCGCCGTTTACCTACGGCAAGTGCAGTTTCTACTAAAAATAGACCCTAACGTCAATAGAGTGGCCCGCCTCCCGGCTCGAATTGACGTTCTTTTCAAAGCCATAGTTAAGAGCAATCTTCGGCCCCACCCAGCCCGCGCCGGCAGTCCAAAAGGTTGTATTCCTTAGGTTATCCCGGCGGAAGCCAGTTCGAAGTGGAAACTCATGCACAAAGTGGCTCTCTACGCCCATCATAATGATGGATTTTTTTTGATCGTTGTTTTGCATGGGGAGTAAATAGTCAAATTGAACGCGAGCGATTTTACCAAACGCATAGCTCGAAGCGATCGCCACAGATTGATCCAAAGCCGCCAAATTCGTGCGCAATAAATTGCGACCAACAAGCCCGACTCCCCAATCCGTCGTTATGGCGTACAGTGCCCCAATTGAAATATCATTTTCAATGTGCCGATAGCCCACCTTTGGATCAGAGATATATCTTTCAATTTCAATTCCCAGTGCCAAGGATCTAAATATAAATTTTGAAACTCCCAGGTGAAATTCCTGATCCTCAGCGTTTTTTCCATAGGTAAAAGCTGCCGGTACCATATTGTCTTCATTGCTATCAACAAAAGACGCACGCAAAATTGCTGCCTTCCCCGTAGGTTCGAAAGTGTAGTCCTGATAAGATGCGGTTACGTGATAACCTCGAATATGGGCAATTGCCGCCGGATTCAGAGTGGTCTCGCCCGGGATAATCGAGGACCGCCCAGAGCCGCCCATTGCCGACGACACAGGCCCCTCGTAGGCATTCGCGCTCAATGATATAAGTATTGCAAAAAAAACTGTGATCATCCTATGTAAAACATAACTGCAATTGACGGTTCTTGTCCAACCGAGAGCGGTCCGTTATAACGTGCCAATGGTTGGATCGATTTTTAGTGGAAAAATTCGAGATCTAAGCGTTAAGGGCTATGGCGTTGTCGACCATCCCGACGGTCTTGTATTTTTTGTTCAAGGCACTTGGCCCGGCGATGAGGGCGAATTTGAGGTCATTGAATCTGATCGACGCTACGGCTTTGCCAAGATTAAAAAAATATTTAGAAAGTCCGAGCACCGAATCGACGCCCCCTGCCCACACCTTGGTTGGGAACGGGGACAGTGTGGCGGGTGCCCGTGGATGATCGCTGATTATTCCTCGCAGTTATTTTACAAGAAAAAATTTTTAGATTACCAAATCAAGCGTACGAGTTTGAAATACACAGACTTTACGGTACACCCCATTTGGGGGTCTGAAAAAATATACGGCTATCGAAACCGTGCGCAGTTAAAAACAGACGGAAATCAAGTTGGCTTTGTTTCAAGCCAATCCAGAGACATCGCGCCGATAAATGACTGTATTATATTGTCAGAAAAAAATAGAACCACGCTTCAAAACGCAAGACAGAGTCTTCCCAATGCACGATGGCAACCGACGGGTGATCATATTTGGAATTTTTTTGAAATAGACGAGGACGTTTCATTCGAAAATATCCAGATTAACAAACGGAGGCCTTTTCTGCAGGGCAATTCGCAACAGAACTTGCGAATGCGGGATTGGCTGCGCGACCAACTTTCACGGCAGGATCGCGAGCAGTCCGTGCTAGAATTATTTTGTGGGTCAGGAAATTTTACTGAAGTCATAGCAAGCCTTGGGTTTAAAAAAATTATCGCAACCGAAATCAGCGAGCAGGCCGTCGCGGCCCTTCAGGAAAGAAAGCTTCCAAATGTCGAGGCCGTCGCAGTAAATTTGGAAAGTCAAAAAAGCTTCAGCAAGATCAGGGCGCACGCCCAAAACCCAGAGATTCTTGTTTTAGACCCGCCTCGCACCGGGTTTGAAGACCTTGCTCGCCTGACCGCCGAATGTTTATCCCTTAAGGCCATTTATTACATCTCTTGTGATGTTTTGACTTATCTTCGAGACGTGAAAAAGCTCGAGGCCCATGGCTGGAAAATAAAAGAAATTCAACCCCTTGATCAATTTCCGCACACAACACACTTAGAGCTTTTATCGGTGATCCTTCGTTAAGCCGAACATTTTTTCTTTTCTCGAAATTTCATTTGCGCGGCCCCGTCGGATCAGCTTAAATTACGCGCACTCTTGAGGGATTAATGAAAAAGTTGCTTGTTTCCGTACTACCGCTACTGTTTTGCGCCTGCAATGAAATTGCAGGGGAAAATGTAACCAATTCTTTTAATTATTCTTATGAAATGAATGGCCCTGATTGTTCCACTGGGCGACACGTTTTCTATTCCCTTACAGAACTGTGCCGTTGCCTACAGGATGAGGAGCTTAATAATTTCTGTGCGCGACAAGATCGCCAAAGCGCTTTTGTTTCGCATTGTGATGGTCAATTTAACATCGCAATTGCCTGCTATAAATAAAATTTATAGGTTGACCCTTTTGTCTCGGTCCAAGAGACATGGGACCAACCATGCACATAGTAGGCGATAAGTTTCTCAAATACCATTAGTAGGTATTCTTTGTGTCCGCTTTTAGAGTGAAATTAAGACCGATATTTGATATAAAAATTCACCTATGCCAGCAGCACAAATCAAAGTCCCAGGGGGCGGCAGAATTACAATTCCCCATTATCCCGTTGATCGCGTCGGCACAACTGAGCGCGCCAATTCGTTTACCAAACGAAGCATTAAAACAGAAAGCAAATTGGACGCTCTGTATTTGGCATTAAGTATGGTGGACCTCACAACGCTTGAGGGCTCAGACACGCCTGGGAAAGTTCGCCAGCTCTGCGGCAAGGCCTTGCGGCCCATGCCGCCAGCAATGGTAGAACAAATCGAAAAAGAGATTGGAAAAAAAATTCGTCCAATACCCTCTGTTGCCGCTGTCTGCGTTTATCCAAGCCAAATTGCCACGGCCGCAAAGCACCTTCGTGGAACAAGCGTTGAGCTGGCCTCTGTTGCTACCGCATTTCCATCGGGACAGCTGCCCGCAGACTTAAAGCTTGAGGACGTAAAGCGCGCAATAAAGCTTGGCGCAACTGAAATTGATATGGTGATTAACCGCGACGCCTTTCTGCGCGGCGATTTCCAAACTGTGTTTGATGAAGTTGTAGCAGTTAAAGATATCTGTTCCGATGAAGCTCATTTGAAAGTAATTCTTGAAACCGGAGAACTGCAAACCTATGATAAAATTCGATTTGCCTCGTGGCTTTCGATGGAAGCCGGTGCTGATTTTATTAAAACATCGACGGGGAAGGCCACCGAAAACGCAACGCTTGCCAATACCCTCGTTATGCTTCAAGCGATTCAAGATTTTTATGACGACCGTGGACGTATGGTTGGCATGAAGCCCGCCGGAGGTATTCGAACTGCAAAACAGGCGATCCAGTATTTGGTAATGGTAAAAGAGACTCTTGGTAATGAATGGCTTACGCCACAATGGTTTCGCTTCGGCGCAAGCGTTCTGTTAAATGATTTACTGAGACAGATTATGAAACAATACACAGGTCGATACTTCGACAATCACTATTTTTCATTGGACTAACCTGTGGGGGGACGAGCCTTGGAAACATCAACTGCTAAAAAGAAAACAAAAATTCCCCAAAATGGGACTGTTGTTGAAACCAAATCAGGATTCAAATACGAATATTCACCCGCTCCGGAATCGAAGTCTATTGTTAAAATCAAACCTCGATATGAACTGTTTATTAATGGTCGCTTCACAAAACCAATTGCAGGGAAATATTTTAAAACCATAAATCCCAGCACAGGCGAACCCCTGTCGGAAGTCGCAGAAGCGGGCGCAAACGATGTTGACCTTGCTGTCAAGGCGGCACGCAATGCTTACGATAAAACATGGTCAAAAATTTCTGCCAAGGACCGCGGACGTTATTTATACAGAATTGCACGCATTCTACAAGAGCGCGCCCGCGAATTTGCCGTCCTGGAAAGCTTGGATAACGGAAAACCTATTAAAGAATCTAGGGATGTAGATATCCCATTGGCCGCTGCACACTTTTTCTATCATGCCGGCTGGACGGATAAATTAAATTACGCATTTCCTGGGGCAAAAATTTCAGCCTTAGGTGTCGCGGGACAGGTTATACCATGGAATTTTCCGCTATTGATGGCCGCATGGAAAATTGCACCGTCCTTAGCGACGGGAAACACTGTTGTTTTAAAACCCGCCGAGACAACCCCTCTAACGGCCTTGCTGTTGTGTGAGATATTTCAGCAAGCTGAGCTCCCGGACGGAGTTGTGAACATCATCACTGGCGCAGGTGCGACGGGGGCAAGCCTTGTTTCCCACGGCGATGTGAACAAAGTTGCCTTCACTGGATCAACCGAGGTGGGAAAAAAGATTGCCTCTGCAATAGCAGGGACAAATAAACGTATCACTCTAGAGCTTGGCGGAAAATCGGCAAATATTGTATTCGAAGACGCAGCACTCGACCAAGCCGTCGAGGGTGTCGTACAAGGAATCTTTTTTAATCAAGGGCACGTGTGCTGTGCAGGCTCAAGAGCTTTGGTCGAAGAATCTATATCTGAAGTATTCATTAAAAAATTAAAGCGTCGCATGCAGCAACTTCGAATTGGCGATCCGCTCGACAAAAACACCGACATCGGCGCCATAAACTCGTTTGAGCAATTGGAAAAAATCAAGGAACTCGTTGAGGTTGGGAAGTCTGAGGGCGATTTCTTTGAACCAAATACAAGGCTCCCAAGCAAGGGCTATTTTCATAAGCCATGCTTTTTTAACAATGTTTCTGCTGCCGCAACCATTAGTCGCGTAGAAGTTTTTGGCCCCGTTTTATCTGTTCAAACATTTAGGACGCCACAAGAAGCCATTACAAAGGCAAATGACACTCCCTACGGACTCGCCGCCGGGATTTGGTCTGAAAAGGGATCTAAAGTTCATGAGGTCGCCTCAAAACTGAAGGCTGGCGTCGTGTGGGCAAACACCTATAATAAATTTGATCCGACAGCTCCGTTTGGTGGCTACTATGAAAGTGGATTTGGCCGCGAAGGCGGAATTCACGGATTATCTGCATACTTGGAGATCAAATGAAAGTTTTAAAGACTATAAAATTATTTATTGGCGGGGAATTTCCAAGATCTGAGTCTGGACGATCATTTCCAATAAACTTTCATGATTCTGAAAAAATATATGCAAATATTGCGCAAGCGTCCCGAAAAGATCTGCGTGCCGCAGTTGAAGCTGCGGAAGTCGGTCAGAAATCCTGGGGCTTCATGACCGCATACAATCGCGCACAAATACTTTATCGAATGGCCGAAATGGCTGAGGGAAAGCGACACGAATTCGTCGGTCTTTTAAAAGATACCCTGGGTATTTCAGATAAAGAGGCCAATAAACAAGTCGACGAAGCCATTGACGCTTTTATTTACTACGCTGGCTTTGCAGATAAATTTCAGCAAATGTCTGCCGCGGTAAACCCGGTGGCGGGACCTCATCACAGCTTCACAACGCCAGACCCTGTCGGAATTGTTGCCCTGATTTGTGAATCCCATTTTGACTTTGGCCGCCTGGTTTCAAATATCGCGTCCGTTTCTGCCAGCGGAAATAGCCTTGTGGTTGTGTTGGGCCCAGAATGCCCAGCAATACTACAACCCTTGGCCGAGGTATTCGCAACGTCAGATCTTCCGAAGGGTGCGATTAACCTGCTTACGGGTCATTTGAAAGAACTGTATCCACATATCGGTAGCCACATGGAAATTAGGTCTGTCAGTTGTCAGAATGAAGACACAGAAATTCTTTATGAGATAAAAAAATTGGGCACATCCAACATGAAGCGTGTTGTGCCCAGATATGAAAATGTTGATTCTCTAAAAGCCATTACCGATTTCGTAGAATTCAAAACGGTCTGGCACCCAATCGGAACTTAGTTTTTCTGTTCACTAGCAAGTGCCGCGTATGCATTTGCCGCACTAACGCGACCATTGGCAACACACTTGTCTTTTAGCGATGGAACTTCTACGCTCGATTTGATTAGAGTTTCCCTGATCTTTGCGGGCGTTGTGTTTGGAAACTCAGAAAGCAGCAGCGCTGCGATACCAGAAACGTGTGGCGTCGCCATAGACGTTCCGCTCTTAAACGCATATTTTCCTGCCGGAACTGTGCTGTACACGCTACTGCCAGGGGCGGCGACGTGGACAGATTTCGCGCCATAATTTGAATATGAAGCAATATCGTCTGTGTTTGTCGTTGCAGCAACGGCAATCACATTGTCCAAATCATACCCCGCCGGATAGAACGAATACTGGTCATTGTCGTCCGTGTAGTTACCCGCGGCCGCAACAAACAACACACCCGCTTTCTGTGCGTTTTGAATTGCTTCAAACATAGCTTTCGAATAGCCACCCCCGCCCCAGCTATTGCTGAGAACTTTTGCCCCCATTTTAACTGCGTAGTTAATGCCTTCAATCACTTGGTCATCGCCGGCATAGCCGCCACTGTCAGAAAAAATTTTAATCGGCAATAGCCGTACCTTCCAGTTCACACCAGGAACGCCTGTCCCGTTGTTTCCGACGGCGCCAATGGTGCCGGATGTGTGTGTCCCGTGGGAATGTCCATCAAACGGATTGTTTGTTTTAGCAAAAAAATTCCACCCATTCACGTCGTCGACAAATCCGTTTTTATCGTCATCTATGCCATTTGTTGCCAGCTCGCCAGACTCGCCCACATTTACAAATAAATTATCAACAAGGTCCGGGTGTGTCCCATCGATTCCCGTATCTACGACGCCAACAATAATCTCACTTTTTCCAACTATTCCTTTTTCCCAAAGCGGCATAACATCAATATCGGCGCCCTCTTTGCCCTTGAGATTGTTAATTGCTTGACCTATGTTTTTTAGTCCCCAGGCTTGGGCAAAATCTGCGTCATTTGGCGCGCCCCCGGTTGATTCGTCTTGTAATGTATATAGGAAATTGGGCTGCGCATAGCTGAAGTCATCAGAGCTATTTAAAATGGAAATCGCGTCCATAATGTTTTGTCGTTCATCAATTCTAACGACGGCAAACTGCGCGTCCGTTACAAATGGGGTTATGGATTTAATAGCAAATCCAAGGTGCGCTTCTAAAATATTTCTGATGAATTTCTCGGAGCTTTCAATACGTCCAAATTTTTTCGAATTTATTTTTACGATAAACTCGCCTTCTTTATATTTTTTTATTTCTTCCCTTTTTGAAAAGCCTGTCGCCAAAACCAAAATAAGTGCACAAAAAATGCTGATGTTCAAAATTAGGTTTTTGTTCATATTTTCCCCCCAATTAACCACTGTATTACTGTAGGGAACTGACGGGCAGTCCAGCCGGCGCCAACAGGACCTTTCTTTCGGTCAGCTATTTCTATTTTGCCTCTGGACAATCGTATAGTTTTATTAAACGAAGCTTATGGTATGTTCCCGATTTATCTAAGTCCCACGGGGGATAAGGGAAAA
>CAUJEF010000031.1 GCA_963169515.1 Bdellovibrionota bacterium | reverse complement strand
GTTTGTCCGAATACCGGATGGAAAAAGAACCTGGAACCTTAAGGAATCGTAATTACCTGTCCAGGACGTAGCTGTCGAGGATTTAGGTTGTCATTGGCGTCAATAATTTTATCCAAACGCACACGAAACATTTTTGCAATGTCTGATAGAGTATCCCCAGGAACCACGCGATAGGATTGTGGATCATTTGCAGCCATCATGTTGCTATCGGGCTGTTTTGAAATCAATGCCACGTACTCTTGCTTTTTATTCAATGGCAATCGCAACAGTGTTCCCTTGGGAATCAAGAACATACTTTTTACAGCACGCTTCGTAAGATGCGGATTCATCTGCCAAGCGTATTGATCATCGTTATCATAAAGTGCCACGAGATCTTTAAAATAAAGCTGTTTGTCACTTACAACTTCTTCGTATTCAATTTGCTTATCCCACAAAACATCGCCAAAGTATTTATTGGCTTCCCTTTCAACAATAAGTGCTGCAAGAAAGCTAGCGTAAAAACTGCTGGATGCAAATCCGAAGCGGCGAGAAGGATTTTTTCCAATAAAATTATTTAGATCACCAGTCTTCATTTTGTTTACAAGACGTTTCATCCCTGTAACTCCAAAATTATATGCCGTCACAGCCAGGGACCAGTCTTGCAATTCATCAAAGTTGAACTTTAAAAGTTTTGCTGCCGCTTGCGTAGCCCTCAAGGGTTCATTCCGTTCGTCTACGATATAATTCACCTTCATCATGCGCCGGCCAGTATAGGGCATAATTTGCCAAATGCCACTCGCCCCAGATTTAGAACGTGCATTAAGATTGAATGAGCTTTCGACAAATGGAAGCCGTGTCAGCTCAATAGGTAAGTTTTTTTCACGAAAAATTTGTTCCATCAATTCAAGATAGCGTCCAGAATCAAAAATTGCCTGAATAAATCGGTCTCGCAGCCCCATTTGCAAACGAAGGCGCCCTCGGCGCCCCACCTCGGCGAACTTATCCTTTTCATTTATTTTTTCAAACTTTTCCCAAAGCTTCCGCTCAGGCTCTGTCAGCTCATCCGGAGATTTCAAATTTCTAAATTTCACAAAAAGATCGGAAAGGTACTTTTTTCGTTCCTTTTCGAGCTTACGCTTTTGCTTGCTTTTCTCGCTAGAAGTTAGTGTTTCATTTTTATCTATTGATGTGAAATCGATAGTTTCGTAAATTAAATCCAAATGTTTACTGTCATGCAAGATTCCCTGTGACGTAGTATATTTTGTGTAAATATCAACCCAAAACTGAACACGATCTTTCAAATTTTCTGGAACTGAAAATGTTTTCTTATCATAACCGAGAACATCGGTCTGAGACTCATAATTTGGAGCGCGCCATTTTCGAGGCTCAGTCGCCGAACTGAGCGCCAACATTGGCAATAACAGGCACAACATAAATTTCATTTATTGACCATCTCCACGGCTAAACGATCAAAGAGTTCCCGAGCCTTTTCTTCTTTACCATTACCATTATAAATGAAAACGAATGTGATTGGTTCACTGTTTTTCTGCCCTATGTACCCGGCCAGCCCAACGACCCCCGTCAAGAGTCCTGTTTTTGCTCGAATCCAGCGCTTTTCGTCCAACTTGACCATGCGTTTTGACAAAGACCCTTCACCACTTGGAAAAGGCAGTGCATTCATAAATCCGCCACTCACCCAAAAATCTTTTCGAGCATTCTCTAAAATTGTTGAAAGTTGCTGTGCGGTAAGTTTATTTTCACGACTCAAACCCGATGGATTTATAAATTCGTATTCTGACTCCTTAACTCCATAGGTTGAGATCATTTTTTTTATTGTATGGACTCCGGTCGCAATTGTACCTTGTGAAGCTCCATTTGAAAGCGCCAAATTTTTTGTCAACATTTCAGCAATAAAATTATTTGAGAATCGAAGCATCCCATTAACTAGCTCGTCGATACTCCAGCCCGGGGCTTCGGCAACTAGGCGTGCGCCTGACGGAACCTTACCCTCTTGCACCTTTTTGTTTACGACCTCAATCCCACGTTGGCCGAGAAAATCAAGTAAACCCGTTCCTACCCACTGGACCGGATCATCAATATTTTTATAAAAGACCTTTTCGCTGTGCCCAATACCCATTTTTCCAGTCACGATGATTTCCTTACCAGTCCTCGTAACCCAAACGTCTTGTCCACTCCCAGAAGTGGTTGTCGCCTTATCTGTAACTTTGAAATAAGAATTCCAAGGATCCATAAAAACCTTTACCGCGTCGCCCTTTTTTTTGCCCGGGCGCACATAGACCCCGATAGAATTCCAATTGAAAGGTGCCGCTGACACTGGCGAATCATAGGCCCTATCTACACGCGAATCTTCCCGACTTGAGTCTATAAAAGCATTGTCATAAGCTGAATTATCAACAACAACAGAGCCATCGATTTTTCGAATGTCATTCCGTAAAAAATTATTTACGAGAACCCACATATTTTCTGAAACAAGAGAAGGATCACCGCCCCCCTTGATGTATAATTTACCCTTGAGAGTCTGATCAGTGACCTCTCCGTCAACGTAGAGTTGCGTCTTGAAACGATACCCAGAACCAAATGTTTTTAGCGCCGCAATTCCTGTCAAAATTTTTGATAAAGATGCTGGAATAAGTTTTTGTTTCGAATTTACTTCATAAATTGGACTTGTCGCCGCCCCAATACAGATCCCCAAGTCTGATTTGGGAACTCCGCTCTTCTTAATGATTTTATCTAAATCGTGACCAAAGGAAAGCTGCGGCACTAAAAGTAGTAAAAATAGACCTCTAATCAAGCAAACCCCACCTTGAAAAAATCTATACCAATCAATATAGAATACATATACTATCTTAATGGTACCTGTCGGGTGCTTCCACTTTTAATTGAGAAGTTATGCAAGGCAGAATTTTAACATCTTTGATTTTGATCGTTGTATGCGCCTTCGGCTGCACACGAAAGCCCCAGTCCAGCCCCGATACCCTGGTATTTGCAATTTCAGAC
Organism: Bdellovibrionota bacterium; assembly: GCA_963169515.1. Taxonomy (GTDB): domain Bacteria; phylum Bdellovibrionota; class Bdellovibrionia; order Bdellovibrionales; family JAEYZS01; genus CAUJEF01. Next base: position 29,086 of record CAUJEF010000031.1, on the reverse strand, counting down.
TCACCGAAAACGCTTGATCCGCGATTTTCTCTCGATGCCAATGGCCAGCGAATAAATGGCTTGATATTCAACGGATTAGTTCGCGTTGGCCCTGATCTTCAGTTGACAGGCGATCTCGCAAAGACCTGGGAATACAAAAATAATACATATACATTTATTTTGTACTCAAACCTTTCCTTCTCGGATGGATCACCTGTTACAGCAGAAGATATTTTGTACACATTCCAAGTTTATCAGGGCGAGAAAAGCCCATTTAAATCTACTTTATCCTCTATTAAATCCGTGACGGTGGATTTTGATAAACTTGAGCCAACCGTAACACTGAAAGTGGATAAATTTGCGGCACCCTTGCTAACAGATTTAACCCTAGTCAAAATATTGCCTAAAAAAATTGTTGAAAAACTGAAAGATGATTTTAACCGCAGCCTCGTGGGCACAGGATCGTTTACATTTGTTTCCCAATCCGCAAATGAAATCGTTTTGAGAGCCCGTGAAAACCACCCTCGCCTGCAACCCAAAGTTAAAAATCTAATTTTTAAAATTATTCAAGACGACAATACCCGCTTTATGCAAACAGTTAAAGGAAACATCGACATAGTTCAGACAGGTATTCCTCTTTCGAAAGTAAAGTATCTCGAGGAAAAATCATCAAACTTCATGGTGTATAAATATATTGGCCCATCAATGAACTATATGTTGCTTAACTTCAAAGACGATCTTATCAAGCACAAAGCCCTTAGGGAAGCGCTTAACTTAGCCATAAACCGTGACGAAATCATTAAGTACAAACTCGAAGGCTTTGGTCTGAGCGCGACCTCAATTATGCCGCCCAACAGTCCATTTTTTAATCCTGATTTGAAACCCGCCGCATACAATCCCACAGAATCTGAGCGCATTTTGAAAAAAGAAAATTTATATGGTCTTCCACTTCTTTTCAAAACGTCGAACAACCAAGAGACAGTTGAAATCGCAAAAGTAATTGCTGCGCAATTAGAAAAAGTGGGGTTTAAAGTTAAATTGCAAAGCTATGAGTGGGGAACTTTTTTTGATGATATCAACAAGGGAAACTTTCAAGTTTCCATGATGCGGTGGGTGGGAATTACAGATCCAGATATCTACCGTGTTGCTTTTCATTCTGAAGAGCTTCCTCCACGGAAACGGAACCGCGGAAGTTATGTGAACAAGACGCTGGACCGCTTACTTGTCAATGGCATCGGAATTTCTGATACGCAAAAAAGAATACAGCATTACAAAATGATTCAAGACATCGTGTACAAAGATCTTGCAATCATCCCACTGTGGTACAACACACAGATATCTATCGTAAATAAGAGGGTGAAAAACTATTCTCCGGCTTTGAATGGGGACTTCACGCCGGCGCTGTATGTAGAAAAGGAATGAAATGACCAAACGACACTGGCTATTTTTTGTTTATGCTCCATTATTTATCACCTGGTTTGTGGATCGCATATCAAAAATGGCAGCCGAAGAAATAATCTCTGGGGTTAAGTTTTTTGGTCCGATCGGATTTTTGATGCATCACAATTCTGGGATAATGTTGGGATTATTTTCAAACCTACCGCCCGTATTACGGGTTGTTTCTCTTTCCACGGGGGGCGCATTTCTCGTTTTAATCTTTTTTTCGATCCAGTACCTACTGCCATCGAAATCATTCCCACTGCGAGCCGGGCTCGCAATTCTATTGGGTGGGATTTTAGGGAATGTATTCGACCGCATTATCTATGGTTATGTTGTTGACTTTATTGTATTTGGAAACTTGCAAATGACGTCTCCTGCTTTTAATTTGGCAGACGCTTTGCAGTGGGTTGGGTACGGATTTATCATGTATGGGTTAGTCAAAGACGGAAAAAATATTTGGCCTGAAAATAACAATAGGAAATCTTTTTTTATCAATTCTCAATATCAACTGAAATACGTACGACTGTTACTCCTGTTTGGATTAGCATTTGCCATAGTAGCAGGAACCTATTCATACACGTATATGCGAATTACAATTATGGAACTCGCAGGCCATCAGGCAGAAATTGAGAATCGATTTTTAATTCCATTTATTTTAACATTTTTGATCGTCAGTGGAATTTTTATTATATTTTTGTTTTTTATTGGCCTGATTTTCTCTCATCGTGCGGCAGGACCGATTTACGCATTTGAAAAATTTTTAGAAGACCTGACTCAAGGGAAAATGCGCCCGCTTAAGCTTCGCGGTGGTGATGACTTTACCCACCTCGAAGAAGTTGCTGAAAGCCTGACGAAAAAGTTGTCCGCTTATCTCCCCCAAGCACAACAATCACAAAGCGAAGCCTCTGCTGAGACCGACATTCCAGACCTACCTATTGGAAAAATAAAAGAATAAGATGCCTTAAAACAATTCCGTTTGATCTACCAACTTCACCCTCTGAATACGCCTCATATAAAATCGCTTATCAATTTTGTCGATTTCACAAAATGCAAATATGAAGTCTCCGTTCGGACTTCGCACGATACCTTTTGGTCGGATAGGACGAAAATTTTCAGCCTTCGCGTCGGTTCCGTAAACAATCATAACCTCAGATTTTTTTTCCATTGCTGCAATCAAATTTCGCCCCATTTCGCTTTCCCGTAGCTGATTTAATGAAAAATTATTCCAAATGATTTCTTTGCCCTGAACCGCCAAAAGACTCTGAACGCTTTCATCCCATCCCTTTTTTTCTATGCATCTCAGTGCCACTTCCAAGCAAGCCTTTGCATCGTCCAATGCTCGATGAGCAGTTCCTTTCGGAATATTAAAAAATTCTATTAGCGTTTGAAGTTTATGATTTAATGGCTCAGGGAAAAGGGCGCGTGACAATAATGATGTACAAAAAACAGGGCGAATTGGTAAGTTCAGCGCCGCTTTTTCAAACTCGTAAGAGATAAAACCAAGATCAAATGGTGCATGGTGAGCAACTAAAAATCCATCGCTCAAAAACTTATGAATCTCTTGAATTTTGTCGGAAATAACCGGAGCATCTTTTACCATTTCGTTTGAGATACCATGAATACCAATTATGAAATCCGTCATCAGCTCACGCGGTTTCAATAATGTTTGGTAGGTTTCGAGAATCTTTCCACCACGCCACTTCACTGCTGCAAATTCACAAATATCCGAGTAAACCGGATAACCACCTGACGTTTCAGTATCGAACGCAGTCAATATAATATCTTTTAGCTTATCAGTATAAAACATGGTTAGTGTGACAAAATTACTTTGCCAATAAGTTTTGATTTTTCCACAGGCCCGAAGCGAGTAGAATCATAACCGCCATCGGTCCTATTTGAGAAAATGAAATAGATTCCATCTTCCATTTTGCCCTTTAAGCTTCTTTCATAGAGTTGCAGCAATCGAGATTTATTTTCGTCAAACGCATAGGGCTTTCCATCTGCATTTGATACAACAGAACCATTAACCTTCAAATGAAACCGATCTTGCTTTCGTTCAAGTTTGAATGAGTCCTTTGGAAGCACCCTTACGAATCGAATGATTGGATCTGGGCGTCCCGATGTTTTTACAAGAACGACATCCCCCGCCACAGGTTCTTTGCAATTATAATATCCAATTTCTACGCTGACCTTTTGTGCGGATTTTATCACGCCCTCCATAACATCTTCATTCATGATTACCGAATCCATGGTCGTATTACACGAAACCCCAGCGGTAGCTGGTTCAGTTTGAAGACTTTTGGGCTTCAGTGTATGCAGCCCTTCATCGCGCATAAAAAGCATATAATAGGCGCCCAAAATAATTAAGAGACCACCTAAAATAATTGGAAAAAGTCTGATTGAGTCCTCGGGTTTGTCGCTCATAGAAATTAAGGCTAACTCAGATTATATGCCCTCGTCAAAGAGTACGCCATGAAGACCCGAACGAAGTTTGATCGCCCCGCCATTGATTTCCAATGGTACGCCGGCTGGTTCACCCGCACTACCAAGTACCCTTTTTGTTCCTCCGGTCACGTCAGCACCTCCAGACGTCACCGCAAAACCAGAAATGTTGGGTAATGGCATCGCGTAATTTACATTCAGCTTCGACCAATACATACTCAGTCGGCCGTCGTTAGTTTTCACCTTAACCTTGAATGGAATTACTCGCGCTGCTGTTGGGTTTGGGACTGGATATTCAATCAGCAAAACTCCATTTGTACACTTAGCAACTGGCACCCCAGAAGAATCTAATAAACTAGCTGAGGTCGACGCAACGGTGTGGCTAATATCTTCAGCAGAGATGCGAAACTCTTTGGTCGTAATAGGGCATGTGCCATGGAGCAGAACTTTTGCCAATGTTCCGCTGTATCTCAAAATTTCATGGCTAAGCAATTCAGGGCTTGCTACGGGGTCCTCATTTTGAATCTTTGGCATACACGCAGTCAAAAACGCGAGCGCCAATAAGATGATTAAATGTCTGCCCCTTATACGTTCCATATCACTTAACTTTTCGGCATTTTCTTATATGGACTAAAGCCGCGTTTAATATAAATGTCTCAATATGGGAAAGCTTTGATCTTACCAGATTGAAACATTATTTCTTACGAGATTTCTTATTTTTGTTTTGATCTTGGCTAAGGCGCTTTACAAAATCATCATACACATCGGCTCCTTCAATTTTTTCACCGAAGGCTTGCTCGATAGCGCGGGGTTTCCGCTTGCCAGGAACTTCTTTCTGGCTGATTTCAAACTGTATTGAACCTGTCGGCCCGCCGTCCACCCTGCGGGTCAGTTTTTTTAGCTGCGAATTTCCAACGACATCGACCGTGCCATGTTCAAGAGTTGCTTTTATTTTATTTTTGACAAGATCCAGACGATTTTCAGAAACAGATTTTGCAAGGCTTGGGTCGTTATTCGCGACACTCTCTAGAAACAATGTTGATGTAACGTCAATTGTTCCATTGTCGAGACCCTTTGTGAGCGCCTCAATTCGAGTCATCACATTTACGAACTGAACAGATGGTTCTGCGGTCCCTTGCTTAAATAAATATTTGTCATTAATTTCAAATGTGATTTTGTCCGATTCAATTTTTATACCTTTAGCCATCGGCCCCAATTCTTCTGCAATCTGCGCTAAAATAATTCTTTTGGACCCCATACCCAACAGATTCGGCGTGAAGTCCGCTGGCTGCATAAAATCTTGAAAGGCCTTAAGCGGTTCATTTACGAGGTCCAAAAACAATTTTTCAAGTGTAAGTTCGGCACCGTAAGATGTAAACTCATGCTCCAACATACTTGGACCTGTAAAGTATGATGCCACCTGTGCCTTCACTTCTTCCGATTGATTTAACAGCCACATTACAAGAAAGAAACACATCATTGCGGTCATAAAGTCAGCAAATGCCACTTTCCACGCGCCACCATGGTGGCTCGGGGCCTCGACGTAAACCTTTTTAATTACGGTTATTTTCTTTTTTTCTTCAGCCACGGCTAGGCCGCCTTTTTACTTTCGCGAGTAGAGGTATCCATCTCGTCGAATGTCGGGCGAACATCTGGATAAGCCGTGCGGCGAGCGTACTCCACACAAACAAGCGGTGGCGCTCCCCTTTGAAGTGCAACAAGCGCGGCTTTGATAACTTTTAAATAGCGGGCTTCGGCGTCTAAATCAGAGGCTATTTTTGTAGCCAGCGGACCAAAAAAACCATACGCAGCCAAGACCCCCATGAATGTACCAACAAGGGCGGCCGCGACAGAGTGACCGATTACTTCGGTGCCTTCAGTTAGCTTACCCATTGTCAAAATCACACCCTGAACTGCTGCTACGATACCCAGACCTGGCATCGCATCCCCTGTAAAAGCAACAATGTGTTGGGCTTTATGTTCTTCCTCATGAATAGTCTTAATGTCTTGATCCAATAAATCTTCGACATCATATTGTGTGAGATCCGCAGAAAGGGTGATTTTCATTGTGTCACAAAGAAAATCTACTGCATGGTGGTTTTTTAAGAATACGGGATATGCTTTAAAAATATCGCTATTTTCTGGGTCTTCGATGTGCTTCTCAATGGCTTGCGGTCCGTCTTTTCTGAAAACTTGGAACAGTCGGAAAAGCATTTGCAGCAGATCCAAGTAGTCCTGTTTTTGTGGACCCTTTCCAAAGAATGCTTTCATCACCATTCTAAACATGGCTTTAACCGTGGACATTGGCGCCATGATTAGCATTGCACCCACCGCTGTTCCGAAAATGACCATGATCTCTGTAGGTTGGAATAAAATATGCAATTTTCCTTCGTGCAACACGTAACCGCCGAGCACCATACCTAACATTACAATTACGCCGACTAATCCCATGTTCTTTTTATCGGCTATTCAAAGTCCGAGATAATACGGTGACATTTAAATACATTTTTTCTCGCCTTTTGGTCAGATATAAATCCTCGACCAATAGCTCAAAAATAGCGTATTCTACTACCTATGAGAACTCTATGCATTTGGCTGTTGATTAACATTTCTTTTCAATTTGCGTTTGCCATAGACGTAGAGAAAAATCCATTAAAAATAGAACAAGTTCATCAAACAATTCTCGCAAAAGTGGATCAACCTGTTCGTGTTATTTTATACACGGAATTGCCACCGAAATATCATGGCTATCTGGACACAGTGACTGTTCGCCCACTTAACATGCCAGAATCCAAAGTAAATAACCTTAGCATTTCACCCGTCATTCAGTTTTACGATAAGTTTTCTAAAAAAGAACGAACCGGATTTGTCGGAAAATCCGAATTAAAGTTTGATGTTGTTTTTAGTCCAATTCCTAAAATGGCTAAGGGCACTTTGGAATTTGAGCTAAAGTACCAGGCCTGCACCGATGAATTCTGCCTACTTCCGCAAACGAAAACATTTGTTGTGCCGTATGCTTCGTTAAGCGTTGATGTCGAAAACCGCGCCAGCATTTTCGATTTCAAAAACAAAAATACTTTCCTTATTTTCTTAATTGTTTTTGTGGGCGGGCTGCTTACAAGCTTAACCCCCTGCATTTTCCCGATGATTCCCATAACTCTTTCAATTTTAGGAGCGCGAGCGTCCGGCAGAACAAAGAAAAAAAGTTTTCTGATTAGCTTAGTCTATGTTTTCGGTATTTCCGTGACATATTCTACGCTCGGGTATTTAGCCGCTAAAACAGGAACTCTATTTGGTTCGACACTCAACAAACCATCTGTTGTTTTGGGAATTGCATTTATTTTTTATACAATGGCATTGAGTTTTTTCGGAGTATTCGAAGTTCAGATCCCGTTAGTTCTTCAAAATCGATTAAACAAATTTAAATTTAATCAGGGTTTTGTTGGGGCGTTCTTCTACGGACTTGTTGCCGGGTTAGTCGCAAGTCCATGCGTCGGCCCAGTGCTTGTTAGCATATTGGCATATGTTGCCCAATCCGGAAACCCTGCTCTTGGGATGCTGCTTCTTTTTACCTATGCCTTCGGAATGGGTATGTTGTTTATTGTTCTGGGAACCTTTACCCATGTTCTCAATAAGATCCCCAAATCTGGGCCATGGATGGAAACTGTCAAATTTATCTTTGGCGTGAGTCTAATTTCGGTTGCCCTCTACTACATTCATGGCGCATTCCCGCAACGCGTATTCTGGGGCTTTGTTGCCTTTTCTCTCATTTTAATTTCCTCTCTTCATGGTGCGCTTGACGACATAAAAACGCTTTCACCGCGTTTAAAACTTCGAAAATGGTTTATGGCTTCTTTCTTCGTCCTGGGTTTTGCCTTGGGATCTAAAGTTTTATTTACACAATGGAATGACAAAAAAACGGACAGTGACCAGTACATGTTGTTTCGTAAATTTTCTGAAGTAGAATTGGAAAAAGCATTGGCTCGGGGACAACCTGTCGTCATAGATTTCTTTGCAGATTGGTGTGCCGCTTGCCACGAGCTCGACAAGTTTACATTTTCTGACCCAACTGTTAAGGCCCAGTTGCAAAAATACCTGCTGTTGAAGGTCGATGCCACGGCTGAAAATGATGAAATTTCCCAAATTCTAACCAAATTTAGAGTTGTCGGTTTACCGACCGTTATTTTTTATGATTCCAAGGGCGTGTGGAGAAAAGAACTCACCTTAACGGGGTTCGAATCCGCCGAAGACTTCTTAAAGCGTCTAGAAAAGCTGTGAGGTTCCTTACAGCTTTTTAAGTCTTGCAATTTCAGCTCGGGCCAGCTGCAATTCCGCAAGGGAATTAGTAAGTTGAATTTCTTGCTCACCAATAATTTTCTGCATCTGAGTCATTCGCACTTCGAATGTATGAATAATTTGGTTGTGTCTGTCTACAAGGGCATCAATTTTAGAACTATTTAAACTTGATTGAGAAATTTTATTGGACAGTTTTGTAAACACCTCACGCATTTCATGGGTCGTATTTTCTATTCGCGCTTCAAGAAGATTCGTTTTTTGAGCCAAACGGTCTAGCTTGAACCGGGTCTCTTTTGTATTCTCAGTCAAGTCTGTGAAAAGCTCTTTTGAGTTTAATTGATCTAAAAGATTGGGATTTAAACGCTTTTCCACTGTTGTCCTTTCAGCCGCTACTGGCGGCGGTATCCGTAACTAACCAGCCAAGGGTTTTATCGTGCTATTACTAGACCATATTTTCGGCCAATCCACTAGACTAGTTCTTTTTGACCGCGATATCATTAAATTATGGGAACACATGAGGAATTTGCTAAGTTTATATTAAAGTTTAATCCGCAGAACAATGCCGCCCGCTTAGCACTGTATAATTATATTAAGAATTTCACTGTGTTAGACTCTGACTTTCAAATTAAGTGCATCGATCAATTTAATCGAAAAGTGTTGCAATTCGAATACTGGCGAAAAGAAGTTCGAGAACTTTCTCGCGAGGTCCAGTACTTTGTAAAAAAGTTTTCAGAAAATGTGGGCATCGAACTTCCCATTTGGCGGCCCGCAGATCGAATGCAACCCATTTTCATAGATAACAAAGAAGATCGCGCAGAGATTTTGAAGAATTTCTTGATCTCTCACAAGCTCGATAAAACAACTTCGATTATTCATGATACAAAAGCTTCATATCTTGTTACTGTGCTGCCCGAAAGCGGCGTGCAAGTTGCAATTTTAGACCACTGGTTTGTGATCCGTGACGGCCTACTCGAACCCTTACACATAGATCAATTCCTGTATTACGATTCACGATTGGAACCAGCCCTTGAGATGCGGCAAAGCATAGAGGTTGCGCCTCAGACCTTGGCCCAGTTTAAGGTAGGCATGGAAGGAATTGAAGTTAGCTGCATTCACGGCATGACCTTCAAGAAAATCAAAGCTCACCGAATTTCAAAACTCCACGAAGATAAGCACATTTATTTTGCAGTTAAAAAAGTCGAGCGCCACTTCGTAGACCGAACTACTGATCCACTCTATCTTGACGTAGTTTCTAAGCTCGAAGATGCCCTCTATCGGGTAGAGTCCCAAGGCATAAAAGCTAAAGATTTCGCAATACAAGCCCTTGAGTTAGGTGAAAATTTTTATTCCCATGCCTTTCCGGATGACAAGATGATCCCCCATTTGCTAGAAGACTTGAAGCTTTTGTTGGCAAAAAAAGGGCTATGGAAAAACTCATCCGTCTCAACAAATTTATCGCTCAGAATGGAACCGTAAGTCGGCGTAAAGCCGATCGTCTTATCGAAACGGGTAAAGTCTCTGTTAATGGCAAGGTGATCCATGATTTTGGGGTCAAAGTTCGCCCATCGGACAAAGTTATCGTGAATGGGAAGGAGCTTAGCTCTTCGACTGAAAAAATTTACATCATGTTCAATAAGCCCAAAGCCACCGTCAGCACTATGAGCGATCCTGAAATGCGCGAGAGCTTAGCGGATTATTTTGCAGACCTACCTGTGCGAGTGTACCCTGTCGGGCGTCTGGATTGGGATTCTGAAGGCTTGATCATAATGACAAACGACGGGAATTTTGCGAATAAAATCATGCACCCGCGGCTCGAAATTCCAAAAACCTACCTTGTAAAGGTCGAGGGCAAGCCTGCAGCAGAAGATATTAAAAAACTACTCGACGGTGTTTCCATCCCCGGTGGAAAAGTTCGTGCAAAAATGATTTCAAAAATCCAACGTCCAACCAAAACAAATCACTCATGGTATAAAATCGTCATTACCGAAGGAAAGAATAGGCAGATTCGTCATATGTTCAGTAACATTGGGCTAGATGCTTTGAAAATTCAACGTGTGGGTATTGGGATGCTCTTCCTGGGAAGCCTTGAAAAAGGCGACTACAAATTTCTGGGCCCGAAAGAGCTCAAAAAAGTTTTTGCAACGGAGCCATTACCAGAGAAAAAAACACCCCGACACAAGTCATTTAAACGTTATTCATCTTCTGGGGCCAAAGGCTGACCCCCTTGTGGGATATTTCTAATGTCTTGTAAGTCCTTTTCCTGCCCATCATATTGAACGGCTGTCGGAGCGGGGCTCATCTTGGGAAGCTTTCGTTGAGCTTCTATTTTTGCATTTTCCAACTGGCGCCTTTCGCGCGCACGGGCGTCGAAATTCTTTGTGTACTCTCTAATTGCATCATCAAATTGTTTCTGTTTGTCTTTCATGTAGTCTTCAAAATCTTTTCGCTTCTCAGTAACGCTAGATTCAAAGTCTTTCCGCTTGTCTTGTTGATTTTCAAAAAAGATTTTTCTTCGGTCGCTGTGATCATCAAAAAATGCTTTTCGATCATCTGAATTATGTTTTGATTTTTCGTACGTTTTTCGTTCTGCCTCTAAAATATCCAAAAACGCTTTCCTTTGCCTTTGCTCAGACTTATTGAAATCCTCACGCACCCTTCGCATATCCTCGTTGAAACGCTCACGATGTCGTCGAACCTTATCATAGTATCTGCTGCGCGCTTCATATGGCGACTTAACCCCATCCATGTCTTTCAAAATAAGCGCCCATTCGTCATTTTGCTGACGAACTTCCTCTGGGATATCTGCCCTTATTTGATCAAGGTCCGAGCGATCTTTTTTTAGACTAATTTCTTCAGCGGTCGGTAAGCTAACCGGCTTTTCGTCGGGAACAGTCCTTGTGGTCACACAGCTTGAAAAAAACATCGAAGCAAAAGCCAAGACCATAGTCTGGAGAATCTTATTTTTGGTCGCCATAATGTCGATAATATAACGAAGACAATAAAGGATCAAAGTGTTTCGATTTACACGATCTACTTTTTTACAGCAGAAAACTTTCCAGGTAAAATACACAAGTTATCTGGTGTTCTCTGCTCTAATCAGCGCCATAATCATCGGTGGTCCATCGTACTATTTTCTAAATCAAAACTATGATATTTTTATTGAACTTGCATATGCCCACAGTCCAGAGCTAATTCAACACTTACAAACCGAGCAATCCTGGGTGAACGGATTTCTAGTCGCTTCGTTCGTCAGTCTTATGACATTTCAAATTTATTTTGGACTTAAACTTACATTCCGCATGGTGGGGCCACTTCTGGCGCTCAAGCGGCACATCCAACAGACAACAAAGGGTATGCTCGCGCACAAACCTCTCAAAGTTCGCGGTAGCGATGAATTCCACGACGTCGTTGAAAACTACAATTATTTATACAAAACACTCCAATCACAAGCGACCTATGATATTAAAAAACTAAGCAAAATAAAATCTGGCATTACAGACAAAGAATGTCTCTCCTATATCGATCAGATGATCGAAGAAAAAAGGGCACAAATTAACGATTCTTCTTCAGCTTCTGAGCAAGACTTCGATTCACGTCGCGCTTCTTAATTGATTCGCGCTTATCATATTTCTTTTTGCCTTTGGCTAGCGCTATTTGAACTTTGACTCGCCCCTTTTTGAAATACATTTTGAGGGGGATTAAGGCCAAGCCCTTTTCTTGTACTCGGGCCCCTATTTTATCAATTTCGTGCCGGTTCATAAGCAACTTACGGCGACGCTCAGGCTCGTGATTATTGTAGCTGCTCGGGTCATATATATTTATATGAACCCCCACCAAATACATCTCTCCATTATGAAAATCAACGAACGAGTCTTTAAGCTGCACTTGCCCACTCCGAAGCGGTTTTAGTTCCGTTCCACGCAAAACGATACCCGCTTCAAATGATTCTAAAATGCTATAGTCAAAACCTGCCTTTTTATTTTGAGTTATGATTTTAATCCCGCCATTATCGCTCATGAAAACACCTTTTTATATAAGGTCACAAACTGACGTGGGCTCAAATTTTCCGCACGAACTTTATGATCAATGCCCATTTCATCAAATGCTATTTTAAGATTTTCAATACTCAAAACAGCCGATAAGTTTTTAATTAAAAATTTTCTCCGTTGCGCAAAGGCTGCTTTTACGAAAACCAAAAACTTTTCAGGCCTTTGTAAATCAACGGCACACCTTTTAAATTTAATCACGCGGCTTGCAACTTTCGGTGGAGGATAAAAATCTTTTGGTCCGACATCAAATAATTTGTCACAATCCCAAAACACTTGGGCAATTACACTCAATAAACCGTATTCACTTGTGTCATAATCGGCTGTAATTCTTTGGCCTACTTCCTTTTGGAACATTAAGACCATTCGTTCAATTCCATGGGGCTCGACGCTTCGATCGATGAGCAAACTCGATGAGATCTGATAGGGCAAATTACTCACTAAAATTGCATCACGCAAATTTAAATCTGCCCAGCTGAGCCTTAAAGCATCGGCCCGCACCACACGCAGTCCGCGCTTTTCCCAAAAATCAGCAAATGTTTGATCCAATTCGATGACTGTTGGCTTGTGCTCAGATCTCAAAATAAATTCAGTTAATGCGCCCACACCTGGCCCCACCTCAACAATTTGGGCATGCTGATGTTTCAACACTTCGTTTACGATCCGCTCAGAAATTTCCAAATTAATTAGGAAATTCTGGCCCAGCTTTTTGTTTGGTCTTGAACCCAGCTCCTGCAGTCTATCTTTTAGACCTTGAATGTCATACATGACCGAGCTCGCTTCGTGCCGAAACGGTTAGGCTAAGATCAGAGAATTCGTTTGCTTCCATCCGTTTTAATCCAGCGTAAGCAATCATCGCTGCATTATCTGTACAAAACTTGAGTGGTGGGATAACAACTTCGATGGACTCTTCTGCCAATTTTTCTATGCAAAAACGTAACCGAGAATTTGCGCTAACCCCACCCGTTACAATTACTTTGTTCAATGAATAGAGTTTCAATGCCTTTCGAACCTTGATCATAAGCGAATCAACTATGGCTTCTTGATAACTTGCGCAGAGATCAGAAATATTTTTTGACTTTTCGTCGTCAGACATTTTTTCTAGTTGCAATAATGCAGATGTCTTTAATCCTGAAAAGCTAAAGTTCAAATTGTCTTCTTTGCCCAAACCCCGTGGGAAATTATAGCGCGAAATATTGCCCGATTGTGCCTTCCGGTCAATCACTGCTCCACCCGGATAGCCTAGGTTCAGCATCTTTGCAAATTTATCAAAAGCTTCACCCGCGGCATCGTCAATTGTTTCACCCAAAACATTATAATTTCCAAATTTGTTCACGCGATACAGTGCTGTGTGACCACCACTTACGACCAACGCCAAAAACGGATCTTTGAAAAAGAGGGGCGCTTTATGTTTTTCATCGCTCAAAAACGGAGCCATGATATGACCTTCTAGGTGGTGAACTCCAACAAATGGTTTATTTTTTGCTAACGACAAAGTTTTAGCAGTTATCACTCCAACCAAAAGAGATCCCAACAATCCCGGTCGATTGGTCACTGCAATGCCCCCAATGTCCTTCCACCCCAGGCGGGATTCCTCCAATAGGCGCTCGATAAGATTCAACAAATAAAAGGTATGATTTCGACTAGCAATTTCAGGGACGATTCCGCCAAAAGGTCGATGAACTTCGTCCTGATTAATAAGGAGATTGCCAATAACATAGCCATCCGTGCGAACAATAGCCGCAGAAGTATCATCACAACTTGTCTCTATCCCTAAAATCATAGGTACGCCGTTCCCTTTCAGGAGACACTGCAACATCTCTCCAAAACCCTGATTATAATGCATTGTCTCCTGAAAGGGAACGGCGTACCTTTTTATTTAATTTGGTTCAACCTATATTTGGCTTTTCGGGCTGCAGACGAGTTGGGGTGTTGTTTAATCGTATCTTCAAAGAACCCCTTGGCCTCACTCTTCATTTTTAACTCTTGAAAACAGACGCCAATCTTATACATGGCCATAGAAACATTGGTCCCCTTTGGATTTTGTTCGATATAATCTTGAAATCCAAGGGCCGCATTTTTCCAATCCTTTTTCACAAACAGATCATCAGCTTTGTCCCAAGTACTTCTTTTTTTAGCCTCTGTATTTTCAGCCTTGGGTGTCTTTTCTAAACGCTCCAACCGAACAGCCATGTTGGCAACAGACTCTTCAAATATTTTCATTTGATCAACTAGATCTTTCATTTGCTTTGCCGAATCCTGTCTTTGAAAACTTTCGTTTTGAATAAGATCGTTAAATTTACGTTCCAGAACTTCGGTACGACCAATTAGATTTCGCATTTCATTTTCTACGGATTGTGACTTCAATTCCTGATCCGCTTTAGATTGACGAATTTCCGAAATTTGATTTTGAATTACTTTTTGTTCATCTTGGGCTGAAATTTCATCACGAGTCCGCAAACACCCCGTAAGTCCAATAAACACGATTACCAGCATTAATTTTTTCATTTTGTACTCTTTTCCTTCCGAGCTTTATTTTCAGCACGCTCTGCAAACTGCTTTGCTTTCAGAAAAAAACTTTTTGCTACTTTAAAATCTTCTTGCCGAAACGCAAGCTGACCACGCCGATAGTTTTCTTCAGCTTGATACCAAAGGCTTGGCGAATACCGATCCGACTCGTACTGTTTTGCCGCATCGATTGCCGTACGCGCGATAGTGTATTCTTCAAGAGGTGGATTGATCGCACATCCCACCAGCAATGCACTGGCTAAAACAACTGATCCAATCCACTTCATATTTACGAATTACTTAGGGAGCGGGACAAAGTTTGCTCGGCGATTTTTTGCATGAGCTTCATCGGAATCGCCATTATCTATTTTTTTCTCTTTACCATAGCTCACTGTGCGAACACGGCTTGCCGGAATTCCCATGCTTACAAGGTACGCTTTTACAGATCGCGCACGACGCTCGCCTAGCGCCAAATTGTACTCGACAGATCCTCGTTCGTCACAATGACCCTCAACCTGCATATCGAGATTTGGGTTTTTCTTAATCCAGTCCACATTTTGCTCGAGCTGTTTTTTGCCTTCCGGAGTGATTGAAGAATCATCGTATTCAAAATGAATTGTATACAGGCCAGAAATTGTACCCGTATCACTCCCTTGCGGATTAAAAGCCATCGCTTTTGATTCAATCACTGGAGCACCCGCGCCTACACCGGCCTCGGCGCCAACGGTTTCATCAGGTTTTGTCTTTTTCGAACACGACGCAACCAAAACAGCCATTGTTGAAATAACGATTAGTTTTGTTAGGTTTTTATACATAAGCTGTGGCCTCCACTGTTTTAAAATATTAAATTATCTTAGAGCCTTAGGTTATTCAGAGTCAAAACTTTTGATTGTTTTGAATTCAAAAACATGGTGGGCTTGTTTGTCTAGACTTAGCAGAATCTGCGCCGGAGACGTCAATGTTTTTAACATTTTTATTATCTCTGTTCTCTGTGCATCTATGGGCAATCGACCCTAGGATCGATTATCAAGTCATTGAAACGGATCACTTTGAAGTCATATATGACGCAAGACAAAAATTTGTGGCGATAGAATATGCAACTCAAGCTGAATATTCCTACAACGTGTTAGAAAAAATATTTGGGGAAGCTCCGGCGAAAACGGTGATCGTCATAGATAGCACAACGGACTTAGCAAACGGTGCCGCAACAAGCGTCCCACGACCACTAATTTACGGATTCCCTGTGCTCCCGTCCGGGCTATCGACGATTGATAACTACAGTGTCTGGTCACAAGAATTGATTGTTCATGAGTACACCCACATCTTGAATATGCAGCCCGCCGGAGGGTTTTGGACCCCCATGCGTTGGATATTTGGTTCCATAATAAAACCAAATATGTTTTTGCCTCGTTGGTATTTGGAGGGACTGGCCGTTGAAATTGAAAGCCGACTGACAACCCATGGACGCCTGCGATCTGCTGACTATGCCGCAATGATTCGATCGGAAGTCGTCGATGGAACATGGGGGAGCGAGGATATTTCGCGCATCAACGAGGTATCTATTCCCACCTGGCCTCGCGGACAGCGACCTTACTACTATGGCGCACTTTTGTGGCACCATATTGTTCAAGAAAAGGATATTGATATCATAGGACGCTGGAACCAACGCTATTCACATCGAATGCCCTGGTTCATCGAAGGTCCGGCCAAAGACGACTTCAAAGCAAATTTTCAAAGTATCTTAACAGATGCCTATGGACGCTACGCGAGTATGGCAAAACAACAGCTTGATGAAATTGAAAAAGGGGGAGTCGTAACTCGTGGGACAGAAATTCCTGTAAAGTCTGGGGTTATGAGCTTCAGCCCAACGCTCAGTCCAGATCAATCCAAACTGGCGTTCGTAACTGCCATTGACACTGGGGACACAACACTTCAATTGATCGAAAGAAAAGAAAATTACTTTGGCGGAAGGCCAAAACAACTGTTAATTACGACAGACACGACTCGCGTTGGTTGGTTCCCTGATTCAGAAAAAATTGTATTTGATCAAACTGATGATTTTGACCGTTACCATACATTTTACGATTTATACGTTTACAATTTAAAAAATAAAAAGAAAGACAGAATTACTAAGGGTTTGCGGGCCCAAGAGCCCTCTGTATCACCTGACGGAAATACCATCGTGTTTATTCAATCTGGCCCAGGCTCCACAACTATTTCCACAGTATCTGCAAAAGGAGCCAACCTAAAGGTTCTGTATAAGCCTGAATTCCAAGTCCGAGTCAGCCAACCATCCTTTTTGAATGACAATAAAATAGTTTTTTCCGAACGCGCCCTGGATGGAAACGAATATTTGAAAGTTTTGGATATCGAAAACCAAGCTGTTAATACTGTGCTGCCTCAATATTCAGGATCACGCTTTCCTGTCGTAACAAAGCAGGGAATTATTTTTACAAATAATAAGTCCGGTGTCGATAATCTATTCCTTACGGACAGAACATTTTCCAATGTAAAGGCTCTCACGAATACAAAAACAAAAGTTTTAAATGGCGAATTAGACTCAAGAACAAATAATCTTTACATTAGCCACCTATCTTCTCGAGGATTCGGGTTAGAGCGCGTGAAGGTTCCTTCTGTCGTCGTTGGAACACCAAAGGTGGAAAGCGATCTTGCCAAAGATTTCCCAGCAGAAATTAATTCAAAAGCGGTTAAGGTTAAATCAAAAACTTATCCTTACTCCTCAACAAGTTATTTGATGCCGCAATATTGGCTGCCCGGGTTTTTGATTTTAACTGACGGGTTTATTGTGGGCGCAAATGTTGAGGCAATGGATCCGCTTGGATTACAAGCGCTTTCTCTAAGCGCAGAATACGACAGTCGATCCCAAGAACCTAGTTTTTCTGCGTTGTATTTGCAAAACACAGGATATGGAACGCTGACATTTCTTGCATACGATCTCAATGTTTACTCTCCGGCATACGGTAGCACTGCTGGGAACCGTGGTGGATCTATCACATATAGTAATTATATTTGGGGTCTCAATAACAAGTGGCGCGCATTACTGGGTATATCTTACGAATTAATCGACGATCCGATTTTAAAGAGCAGCAATAACCCAACTCTGCACAGAGATTTTGATTATTACGGCCCAACCGTGGGAATCAGCTACGATGACACTTCGAAAAAAGGATATCAAATCTCTCCGGTTGGAAAAAAGTTTTTTTTGAATTACACACAATTTCTTCAAAACGCCACCCGCACTGAACATGGCAAAGGGATTTTTGATGGAACTTACTATCACACAAAATGGCTTCCACCTAATAACGTATTTATGCTTCGTGGACAAGCTTACTACACAAAAGTGAATCGAAGCGTTTTGCTTGGATCATCGACCGTCACAGCCACACCAGTCATTCAGGTGGGGGATTCCCCATTCGTTATGCGCGGATTTCCAAGTGGCGAGTTTGTTGGCTGGCAGACATACGAAGCTACAGCGGAATATCGATTCCCACTCGCCTATCCATACAAAGGCTTCGGAACTGCACCCCTGTTTTTACAAAAAATCAGCATGAGCTTGTTTGGGGATTTCCTGCATTTCAATGGCTTTTATTTCAATGAACACAACGACGCTATTCGGAACCGTGGGCGCAATGTATTTTCCAGTTATGGGACAGAAATTGTTTTCGACATTACGGGTTTTTACCACGCTCCAATGCAATTCAAGCTAGGATTTGCGCAAGGGACGCACCCAGGCGCAAACGGCAGCTCTGTCATTTATTCCACACTGGGTTTGTAAAATCTCAATCCGAGACACCCTATAATACTAAAGTCCTGAACGCCCAACACCGAAAAGACATAGGTAGCTAGACTATAGTACGTAAAGGGATGTTGAGCATGAATCTTAGAAAAGCCTTCCACAAAGTTTATTTTATGTCAGTTCTCGTGATTGCGGTTCTGATTGGAACGACCTCTGTTTCGTCCCTTGTAAATCATGATCCAGTTGAAAAAATAAAAGAATTCGCCCGAGCACCTGCGAGTATTTCTATTGCAGAAAATCAAAAATTTACAGATGTGATTGAAATGAATTGCGGCCAAAATGTGTTCAAATCAGGGGCTCTGCAAATTCGTCTTAAAGGAGTCCTTTGCAATGGTCTGGCCTTGAATGATCTTAAAGAAACTATCGTAAAGAACAATGATACAGGCGACTCGATCTCTGTCTTCAAAATGGATCACAATCAATTTACGACGGATTTTATTCATTTAGAAAAGGGGGAAAATCATATCTCCCTCACACAGGCAAATAAAAGCTACGAAATCGTCGTTGTAAGATAATTATTTACTTAGAACTTTCTCGAACAAATTTAGTAAAATGAAACTTCACTAAATTTTCAGGACGAACTTCGAGCTCTTGATGGGTCCATATAATGGCACCAAATGCACCCCAGCGGGCTTCGATATGGTCGTCTGGTCCCAGGCTATCAATTTGTGGCGCTGTCATTGTTGCGCCGGGAGTATAGTCCGCACCATGAAACTGGGTGCGAATAGTTATAGCCCCAGGTTTTTCCATAATAAAAAATAATTTAAACCCATTGCGAAACAACATAAAGTCCGCTTGGGTTTTGGAAATGCCGTAAATTTTAACACCACCAACAGCAAGGCCGCGGTATTTATTGAACACAGTTGAAAAATCAATAAATAATTCTTTTATTTGAGTTAGAAATTTAATGGTTTCATTTTTAAGCGACTCATCGGGGCTATAGCCTGTGGAGAAATCCACCATACCGCTTTCTTCCATCTTCTGCTCGGCTTCGACTAGATCCTTAATCCAATCTAAATCCCTCATGCAACCTCCCGCATAGCGCTTCACCTACCAATAGAAACGATTTTTACGTATCCTGTCAAGCTGTGGCACTCATTAGAGCGGGAAAAGGTCCGGACAGGTTAAATTTGTCATTCTAAAAAGGTAAGTATAATCGATAAGTCTGCCTATCCCCTTGTTTGCATTTCGCGGATCAAATTCTTCCAACGCGGAACTGATTCTTACCTGCGGAACTGCGTGAAGAAACCCTGTTATGTAAGCCCTTAACAAGTCAAACCTCAAAAGATAGCGTGATTCCAATTTTGAGCGAGTACGTTCAAATGCCTGAACTGCGTGTTCAAGATCGCGATCCAAATAAGCCTCGCCAAAAAGAAAACCCAACATCGCCTGACCCAGGTTATATACATCTCGTTCGATTCCCGGCCGCTCATCCACAAGTTCTGGGTCCAAAAAATAATCTAAAATCGTAGGTTCTGAAGGACCGGAAAGATCAAAGTCATTCAACAGGAACTGTCCCGATCCACGACACATAATGTTTTCCATGCGTATATCCGAGTGCGCCCGTTTGTGTTTTGCTAAAAATGCAATCGCACGCAAAATGTCCTCAATAATTTTTGGAGCAATTTCGATCCGCTGTTCTAAATTTAAGTCTTTAGATAGCTGCCAAAGATCCTTATCCAACTTTTCCATGGCAATTATTGGAAATGTTTGGCCATTTACGTTCACCGCCCGATAAGTGGAATAAATTTTCACAAAATAGGGGGCATCATGCGCCTTGTCCCTAACGAATTCATAATTAGAAAAAATAGATTCAATGTCTTTGTTTGAAAAAAAAATTTTAATTGCAATTTCGCTGTCTTGGCGTGTATTCATTTGGGCTTTAAAAACGCGCCCGTAAGCACCAGATCCCAACTCTGAAACAATCTTGTAATTTAGCCCATCGGAGACTCTGACTACATCTCCCACTTCGGGAAATGCATAAAGATCAGCAGCACAAAATAAAACTCCCAAAAAAAGAAGATTTTTTAAAATCCCCATGTCAGTCCCGCCAAACCAAATTTCTCTCGAACCCTTTCTTCTGGACGCCAGTAGTTTGGAGTCAACGTAATACTCACAGAGGCCAGTTCAGTCAATTTGCGCCGCCCGATTAAAGAAATAGCACCAGTACTACAGTAATAATACGATTCCATATAATACAGGTGCCCGATTCCTTTACCGACGCTCACTATCGTGCCAGATAAATGGCTCGGTATGGTCATCCGGTAATCAATTATTGGGTTTTCGATCCGAACGCCAAAATCATTGGCTGCAATGGAATATTTTGCTTTGATCTTGATATTCTTCCCAATACCGACATTCACATTTTGCAATTTTTCCTTTGTTTCAATCACCGCTGGGGCGATATCTCGTCCCTTCGAATCGATATGGTATTCTACGGTTCGACGAACCATATAGGTTCCGAACGATTTCTGTTCATCGTAGTATTGTTCTTGAGAATATTCTCTTCCTTGAACATTCAGGTATTCAAAAACATTACTGCGCGTATAAAATGTTTCAGCCTCAGTGCGGCCAAATTTTTCCTGATACTTCAACGTGAATTCTTTCGTCAGTCGCTCATCGAAAATTTTTTCCCGCAACGTGCGCTCATTCGCGTCAGGATTATCGATAAAAACAAGTGGGGTTCCTGTGGTATCATCTGCTTGATCAATGACGCTCACATAGCCGCGGCGGCTGTCCTGCTCTCTCCACGAAAATTCTGAAGGCGTAGCAATGGCCATTGGAGCTAAAAGTAGCCCCAGGAAAAAGGCCAAAAAAAAGTAGGTCAAGCGCTTGTACATATGCCACTTATTTTGCAATAAGAAGACGTTTTTATTCGCGGTAACTCATTGAATTTACTGATGTTTTAGATAGCGCCAAAAAGACCCCCTATTTCGATTTTCAACAGAAACTTTATAGCCGACAAAAAGTTCAATTATTTTCATATGTTATGATGACCTAAAAACTAATCACTGACTGACAAAAAAGGTTCACGGTTTTAACCAAAACCCCCTTAAAAATCATTTTACAGATTGCTCTGCATAGGCGAGTCTGTCCCCACATTATGTCTTTAAAAGTTCGGAATGATCTTCATTTAGTGCGAAGGCTGTACCATGTCTTGGGCGTGTGCACAGTAGTTTACCTGTACCAAATTATGCCCCATACTCTGGCAGTCGAGGTCACCGCTTTTTTTTCTGTGCTCACTTTAATTTTGGAATTTTTGCGTTTTAAATATCCGCCCATCAACCGCATTTTAGTTAAATTTTTTCTTGCCTCAGTTTTGCGGCGAACTGAGCTGCGCAGCTTCAGCGGAATGACCTATTTGATTCTTGGGGTTTTAGTTATCGTAGTTATTTTTCCCAAGCCGGTTGCAACTCTTGCACTTTTATTTTTGGCCTTTGGGGATCCGATCGCAAGTATTGTTGGCATCCTATTCGGCAAAGACAAAATCATCGGCAATAAATCCCTTCAGGGGGCCCTCGCCGCATTTTTCACCTGTGTGATTGTGACTATGGTTTACTTTAATGCAATGGAAATCCTACACGACCGATGGATCCTTGTTAGCATCATCGCCGGCTTTATTGGTGCCGTTTCAGAGTTAATTCCCATCGGTCGCATTGACGATAATTTTACTTTTCCTGTCATCAGTGCTAGTTTACTGTGGGTTTTATTTAATACATTTGGCGGTTTTTAATGTTTCGACGACGCAATCCTGATTTCGATAATGGCGAGCCTCGCAAGCCGGGCGTTCACCTCTACATTCTTCCGAACTTATTGACCACCACCAGTATGTTTTTTGGATACTTCAGCATCGTTAATTCGATTAATGGGAATTTTTCTCTTGCCGCTTACGCCATCGTGACCGCTGCAATCTTTGACCAGTTGGACGGGCGAGTTGCAAGGATCACGGGATCAACCAGCAATTTTGGCGCTCAATACGATTCTTTGTCCGACCTGATCAGTTTTGGTGCAGCACCAGGCTTATTGCTTTACCTTTGGGCACTACAACCTTTTGAACGTATTGGATGGCTTGCGAGCTTCATTTACGTTGCTTGCGCAGCTCTCAGGCTTGCACGCTTCAATGTTCAAGCTGTCAATGTAGAACGCAAAGACTTTCAAGGCCTCCCTTCCCCGATGGGGGCAGGGATCGTCGCAAGTGCGGTCCTTGCGTTCCAAGAATTGGGCTGGGAAGCGGAACGGCACTGGGGTCTGCTCACTCTTTGTTTCCTTGTCGCATTTGTAATGGTTTCTAACTTCAAATATAGAAGCTTTAAGGACCTTGATTTTCGAAGGCAAGTTCCTTTTCGGTATTTAGTTTTGGGTGTTTTGCTTTTGGTTCTGGTCGCGTCTCGTCCCGAACTAATGTTATTCCTCTTGTTTTTAACCTATGGTGGCTTGGGAGCGATCTTTGGCGTGTTTAATTTCGGACGCGACACGCGTTTAAAAAGAAAAATTCGAAAAATGGAAAAAATGCGTTATTCTGAATCCGAAAATTTCGACAGGTGACCTAGTTATTTCACCGCCGGAGGTTAAATGAGTCCCATTAGAATGCTAAAAGTAGGCGTTGTCGGAGCAACAGGCCTTGTCGGTCAAGAATTTATAAAAATTTTTGAACAAAGAAAATTTCCAATAGAAGAGCTGCGACCTTTCGCAAGTTTAAATTCACAAAACCAACATGTTCGCTTTAGGAAGCAAGACATTCCCGTTCGAGCCCTCGAAGACGGCTGTTTCAAAGGACTTGATGTTGTATTTTTTTCTGCCGGCGAACAGATCAGTTTAGATTGGGCGCCACGGGCTGTGACTGAAGGCTGTATCGTGATCGATAATTCTTCGGCGTTCCGAATGAACCCCGAAGTCCCCTTGGTCGTGCCTGAAGTAAATGGCACTGTTTTAAAAACAGACACACCCAAACCACAAATCATCGCGAACCCAAATTGCTCTACTGTTCAATTGGTTGTTGCATTGGAGCCACTTAAAAAATCTTTTGGAATTGAACGTGTTCAGGTGGCAAGCTATCAATCTGTCAGTGGGGCTGGTCGTGAAGCAATTGAAGAACTAAAAAGCCAGTGTTTGGCGATTTTGAATAACAACTCTGTAACTCCATCAGTTTTCCCACACCAGATTGCATTCAACAATATTCCACAAATTGGGACTTTTGATGAAACTGGTTTTTGCTCTGAAGAAATCAAGGTAATGAACGAAACCCGAAAGATTATGGATCTTCCTGATTTAAAGATTTCGGCATTTACAGTCCGGGTTCCATCGCTAAATTCACACAGCGAAGCAGTCTGGGTAACGCTAAAACAAAAAGCTCATCGCGAACAAATTATTAGTTTATTAAATAAATCGCCAGGCATCCAAGTCATCGACAGCTTGGCCGAAAACAAGTATCCAACTGCTTTTCACGCAAATGGCACAGACCCGGTTTATGTGGGACGAATTCACAGAGATCTAAACGACCCCCACACATGGTTACTGTGGGTTGTTGCAGACAATTTACGTAAAGGCGCGGCTTTAAACGGTATTCAAATTGCAGAATATATTTACAAAATAGATCAATAATTTACCTGATAATTTTTTGACAATATCCTCTTGCCATGATCTGATTTTACCTACCGGAGGCCGAGATGAAATCAGTAGTCTTTGTTGTGCTTTTTTATTCAATCTCTAGTTTTGCGACTATTTCAGATTTCTCGGTAGACACACGCACAGCTTCCCGTGTTACAGACACAGGCGGCAATGTCACTGTCTACGGCGGTATTGCCGGTTCTCAAACTGGTGGCTCCTGCCCAAGCTCTACTAGCGTCTGCAACAACTGTGCTGGCGGGCTTACCGCGTGTAATAATCGGCGGGTTACAGACGGGCTTTTATTATCTGTTACTTTTAAATCTACTGAAAGCGGAGCCGCCTGTGTTGTCGTTTCCGGAACTACCTCTACACCCGTTGGCACTCCCGTCAACGGCTACGTTGCGGGTAACACTGTTACGATACAAGTGCCTTGGCAGGAGCTCTGTAACAAAGTGGGTTCGCCGGCGCTTACGAGCTGTGGGGATGCATACACGCTTTCTCAGCAATTTACATTGGAAGCTGGTGTTGCCAAAAGCGGGACCTGCGGAACCTTGGACGACAAAAAACAATTTTATGTTGTTGTCGCAGGGCTTGATGATCTTGCAGGTGCGGCCATCACGGCAAGTATTGAATCTTTTGTCGCTTATCCTGGAGATGAAAAGGTCTATTTAAAATCCATCGAAAGCTATTCTGTAACCGCAGGCTATTCGCCCGAACACGGGGCCGCTGACATCCAGCAGATCGGAGCCTTTTATGCACAAGACCCTGGGGATTGCAGCAATTTTGCATCAGTTGTGAATAATACCACGGCTGAAAGTTCTCCATATTTTACTGATGTAAATGCCAATGGTGAATTAACGGATAATCGAATCAGACACCTGACCAACGATATTACTTATGTTTTTCGGATGGCCGCAAAAGATGACGCCGAAAATATTGGGCTTTTCACAACTGCCTGTGTCGCCGGCACGCACACAGCAATGCCGGACGACGTTTTTGGAATTCTAGAGGACAAGCAAAATTGTTTTATTGCAACCGCAGCATTCGGATCCATATTAGACCCACACGTCCAAACATTTCGGGATTTCCGAGATCAATTCCTAAGAACATCATTTATCGGGAAAAAGTTTGTAAAATTTTATTATGAAAACTCACCCCCTTTGGCAAAGGTGATTGCCGAAAATGACTACTTACGAGCTGGCGCAAGAATGATTCTCTTTCCGCTCTGGGGACTTGCTTGGATGTATCTCAATATGGGAACTGTTGCTGCAAATTTGGTTTTGATTTCTTTATTCAGCGCTATTCTGATCGCCCTAAAAATTCATAAAGATAACAAGGCAGCAATATGATTGCAGCATTTTTGATTGTACTTATCGCACAGCCTGTTTTAGCAGAAATTACTTCGGCGGACTTAAACATGGCACGCTCCCTTGATCAGTACGAAGAAGCCCCCAACGAACCTCCCTTTAACACAGCTCGCGAAGCTGAAGCGACCCTTGATGACGAACGACTACTGACTGATGAATATCCAGAGTCTAAGCCCTTTGTTCCCCGCTGGAAACAGCAGAAGCGCCGGCTGCCCGAAGAATCTCGAGTTAAGCAGCTTAATAAAGAAAAGGGACTTTTTAGGATCACAAAAAAAAATGAGTATCAATACCAGGTAAAACGATCGCCGCAGCACAACGCCTTTTCATTTCGATTTGGCAGCCTGACACTCTCTAATCTCTACAACAGTGCTGCTGGGTATTCGTACGAGGATATTTATGGCGGCGGTTCCGCAATTACCTTATTTGGAGATTGGGAATGGCAATTTTTTAAAAGCGCTGGGAAATTAGCTCTCAAAGTCGGAAGCGGTCTATCCTATGCCCAGGGCAATGGCCGGTGGGAGCAAGGATCTCCAAATGATACTCCAGATAAACAGCCCTTAGAAAAATACAGTTTTTACATTTTACCAAACAACGTGGCGATCACTTATCGGGCGGATTATTTTCATAATCAAATCATTGTTCCTTATGGAGAAGGTGGAATAGACTATTTTACCTTTGGCGAACTTCGTGATGACGGAGACTTCAAGTATGGCGGAGCTTTGGCGTGGCACATAGCTGGAGGTTTAGCTTTACTATTGGATTGGATTAATCCGCAAACAATGATCGTTCTTGATCGCGAAGAGGGTATTAATCATATGTATTTTGTAGCCGAATACCGAATTATTACAGGCCTCAACAAAAAATTCGATTTCTCAGACAATGTAATAAACGGTGGATTCCTTATCGAATATTAAGGATGCCAGACGCCCGTCATCCATGGTAGGCCCATGCCATGTTTCGAGTTCGCTTGCACATTGAATATGATGGTAGTCCCTACAGTGGTTGGCAAATCCAGAATCAGGGACAAAAAACCGTTCAGGGAGAGCTCACCCGAGCTCTTTGTAAAATCTTTGATGATGACATCAAAGTCGTAAGTTCAAGCCGCACGGACACAGGCGTTCATGCCTTGGACCAAGTTGTCCACTTTGACGTTAAAAGAGATCCATTATCTTTTGAAATGGTTCACGCTATACAGGGGCACTTGCCACCCTCGATCGTAGTAAAAAAAGCTTTCCTAGCGCCACAGGATTTCCACGCAAATAGGGATGCAATTAAAAAAACCTATAAATATGTCATTAGAAACTCAGATACTCGAGATGCCCTCAAATGGAACCAATCCCTTTTTATTCGAAGGCCTTTGGATTTGAACTACCTAAATAGCATTTCGCAAGTTTTAGTTGGTCACCACGACTTTAAGAGCTTTCAAAATTCAGGCACTGATGTTGAAACGACAGACCGAAAAATATATGAAATAAAATGGGCCCTCACGGCCCCAGGGTGGATAGAGTTCACAATCACTGGAAACGGTTTCCTCAAGCAAATGGTTCGAAACATTGTCGGCACACTTTTAGCTATGGAAAACGATAGGTTACCCACCTCAAGGCTTATTGAAATTCTCTCTGCTCGGAATAGACAAGTCGCAGCAAAAACAGCCCCACCAGAGGGGCTCTACCTGGTCAAAGTTTTTTACCCCGCCGAGCTTGACATTAAGTGCCGTGAAATCTAGAAATAACCCTTACGTTTAAATCAGTTAGCGTATGAATTCCCTTAGGGAATCCATTTTGAAAAAGGAACATTCATGAGAACCTGGAACGCCAAACCGCTCGAAGTAGAAAGAAAGTGGTGGTTAATCGATGCAAAGGACCAAACCTTGGGTCGTATGGCTACGACCATTGCAGAACATCTCCGCGGAAAAAACAAAGTTCAATTTACTCCAAATGTTGATACTGGTGATTTTATTATTGTGATCAACGCCGATAAAGTAAGACTTTCTGGCAATAAAATAAACCAAAAAATGTATTTCACGCACTCACGCTTTTTTGGATCTCTGAAAAGTAAAACTGCTCAAAAGTTACAAGAATCGGATCCAGAACGAATGATCCAACTGGCTGTAAAAGGAATGTTGCCTGAAAATAAATTGTCCTTTGCTTTAATGACAAAATTGAAAGTTTACAAAGGCTCTGAGCATCCTCATGCAGCTCAAAATCCATCCCTTTTAGAAATCCCAAAAAAGAAAAAGACAAAAGAACAAACAGCAAAGAAAGGTAACTAAGACATGGCAGCACAAGAAAAATTCTTTTATGCCACCGGAAGACGCAAAACGAGTTCTGCTCGAGTCTATGTAAAACCTGGGTCTGGAAAGTTCGTGGTTAACGGGCTAGATCTTAAGGACAACTTCCCTCTAGGAACCCACCAAGCGATCGTCAATCAACCGCTTATTGAAACAAATATGAAGGCAAAGCTAGATTTAAAAGCTTACGTTGCGGGTGGCGGTAAATCAGGCCAAGCAGGGGCACTTCGTCATGCTGTCTCTCGAGCGCTTACTATTTTGGACGCAGAACTTCGTCCGGTGTTAAAAAAGGCTGGGTTCCTCACTCGTGATTCGCGAATGGTCGAAAGAAAAAAATATGGCCAAGCCGGGGCACGCAAGCGTTACCAGTATTCTAAACGCTAAAATTTTTATTCATTTGGATTTCAAAAAACCGAAGTTTCGCTTCGGTTTTTTTATTTTTCATGCTGAGATGGAAGTATGAATGTATTATTAATTGCAATTCTAGGAGCTGCGGGGGTCCTCACTCGTTATGGAGCCGATACATTCTTGGCTGCTCGTTTTCAAAACTTCCCATTGGCTACATTATTAGTAAACATTCTTGGCTGTCTTATTGCCGGAATTATCGCAGTCGCTGGAAATAAAAGTCTTCTATCTCCACCCGTCCACGTAGCAATGCTGGTTGGATTTTGTGGTGGCTTTACAACATTTTCTGCTTATGCATTGCAGTCCCTGGTTCTTTTCGAAAAAGGAAATATATCCGCGGCTGTGATCAACCTTATCCTAAATCCAGTTTTGGGGTTTATCGCTGTTGCCGTCGGTTATTTTGGATCACGCTCATTACTGAGTTAGACGGAAGAGTTTTTTAAAGCGCCGAGACCTCGATCAACCCCCTGGGTTTTAACTAAAGAATTTAGAGTTCCAAGCCCGCCCCAGGACTACCTCAGTATTTCATAAAGAAAATAAACCAACTTCCCAAGGAGAACGAACAAACGTACAAAACCCCAAAGGTCGTTAAGTTTATGGAGAACCTTCCGATAATTAACATAACAAAGCTTGCCAGCCTTCCTACGTTTCATACCGCCCCCTATCTCCAAGGAGGACCTACCATAGTCCGAAGCCAATCTGAGCCTCGACACTATGGCCGTTGCAGTTTACTGATGCCATTCAAACGGTTTTTAAATTTATCTCGAGAATGCTACGTCCGAAATACGGACATTCAACCATCTCATGGAGACGAAAGGCTGCGTTATAAAGTCAGAGCCTTTTGGACAGTTGTTTGAAATAAAATCTTTTAAACTAAACTGCGCCCCTC
>CAUJEF010000030.1 GCA_963169515.1 Bdellovibrionota bacterium | reverse complement strand
CTTGGGAAGTTGGTTTATTTTCTTTATGAAATACTGAGGTAGTCCTAGGGCGGGCTTGGAACTCTAAATTCTTTAGTTAAAACCCAAGGGGTTGATCGGGGCCTCGGTGCTTTTAAAAAATTCTTCTGCCTTAATAATGATTAGGACTTTAGAGGAATGATGGCTTTACTCCACCGCATGCCCGATCAGGCCAGTAAATCTTTGCAAAAAATTACTGACCTTATTGTTGATCGACGCTCGGGGTTTAATTGGATAAGCGACAAGCGGGCAAAGCCTTAGCCATTTCTACAAGATCAGAGGAAGGGAATCGGCACTCTTTCATTTTATAACTACCGCCCCTTTGATTGCATAATTTGGCTAATGTTTTATTGGCCTCGCCGACCACAAAAGTGTAACCCGGGTATTCGTTCCATGGACCTTGTCCGGCTTTATGCTGAACGCGCACAATTCCCATTTCGACAACATGGCCCGGTGTGCCCCCGCCGAAGCCGAGAAAGCTTTCGCCAGATGATGGAGGATAGCCAATAGCATCCATGAAATATAAGAATAAAAAATCGTCACTGGCGATAAGCTTTTCTTTGAACTCGGGGTCGTAACCTTTATCTCGTCTGGCAGATGAATTCGCTAAGACGTTATAGCCTTTTTGGCTGAGTATCGGCAAAATTTGTTGGGCAGTTGCAATAGTCTGACGATCGTCGCCATAATCAATAGTTTGCGGAAGCAGCTGACCAGGTTGGGTATCCACCCGCAATACTTGACTGTACGCAAGCCCGCTAACCTCTGCGAAAACAAAAAGGTCACATGTCTTATCGGTAATTTTTATTTGATTAGCTTGGGCGAAATCCTCAGTAATAATCAATGCAGCGATCACAAATATCATTTTTGAAAAGCAAGGCTTCATATAAAATTCCTTTTTAGATCCACAGGGCCTTTCCTGTTTCCTGAGTTGTACTCGATCAAAAATTATTTGTAAATATTGGTTGTAAGCATGATAGAGTTGTCTAAAGCTTCAACGTCAAACTTTTTAACAACTCTGAATTTCTGAAAAAAGGATGGCTTTTATTCCCAACAGCAACCCAAATACACTGACTTTATAACGCAGCCTTTCGTCTCCATGATAGGCTTGAATGTCCGTATTTCGGACGTAGCATTCTCGAGATAAATTTAAAATCCATTTGAATGGCATCTATACACTGCAACTACCATAGTGCCGGGGCTCGATTGACTTCGGACTATGGTAGGTCCTCCTTGGAGACAGGAGGCGATATGAAACGTAGAAAAGCACCCAAGCTTTGTTACGTTAATGATCGGAAGATTCTCCATAAACTTAACGGCCTTTGGAGTGTTGTACGTTTGTTCGTTCTCTTTGGGAAGTTGGTTTATTTTCTTTATGAAATACTGAGGTAGTCCTAGGGCGGGCTTGGAACTCTAAATTCTTTAGTTAAAACCCAAGGGGTTGATCGGGGCCTCGGCAGCCTACCCCTTATTACTGATTATTTTGCCACCGAAAATAGTTTCTTTCACAATACCGTCTTCGATAACACAATAACAATTTTTAACCCAATCGCAGTCTGGATGTTGGTGGTAACTCAACACCTCTTTTTGTGGACGAGGGATATTATTTTCTTCCGCATCGTTTATAGCCTCAATGGTTCTAAGGAAATTGGGCATTTCAATTGGGCTATCACTACCGAAATCAAATTGAATATTTTCTTCTTCAAGTTTTCTCCATGGAAATGCCAACCGAGACAAATCTCCAATTTTTTGACTTAACCAATGCTTGTCGGTTAACCAATGTGATGGCTGGATATGGCAGGAAACATCCAAGGCCTTCATCAAATGAATCGTTTCCGTATTTAGCAGCTCCCCATGTTCCAAGTTTAATTTTCCAACGTGACCTTGTTTTTTTAATTCGGTGACAGACTTGACCACATCCTCAGCGGCTTGATCACCAATAACGTGGATCGCTATTTCGAATTTATTTTTCCAAGTCTCTATTATCATTTCTTTTAAAATTTTTTGATCTAAGAGCTTTAATCCCGAATGATGTGGTCGAGTCAAATAAGGCTGGCTCAGAAAAGCGCCCTCAGAACCAATTGCACCGTCGTAAAAAACTTTAATCCCTTTGACACGAATATTCTTTGATTTCTGATCGCGCGCAAACTTTGCTAAACGCAAGGCTTCTGAAAATTGTGTAGGTTGAAATGCATCAAAAAACTGCTCAACAGCCACGGTCATACGGCCATTACGGTCGAGGCTTTCTTCAACATTCCATTGGCGCTCGTCGCAGCTTAAATCCCGAATATGAGTAATCCCGGATTGATTAAAAAGCTCCATTCCCTTAATCAAATAATTTTCGATTTCCGATGGCCCAGGCTTGGGCAAATACTTTTGAACCATCTCACAAGCAAGATCGATTAGAATTCCCGTCGGATTTCCATTCGGGTCTTTAATAATTTCGCCACCAGGCACTGACACAGTCGATGCAAAAATGTTCGCACGTTGCAGCCCCACAGAGTTAACCCAAATAGCGTGACCATCCGCGCGAGTAAATAGAACTGGAATATCTGGAAATACTTCATCTAGGTCGGCGTTCGTTGGAAATTTTTTATTTGAAAACTTGTTTTGATCCCATCCAAATCCAAAAAGCCATTCGCCGCGATAGTGGTCTTTATGAACTGATAAGGTTTTTAGATCCTCCACAGCTTCGAGCGAATGTAGAGACAAAACAGATTGCATTTCTCCGGTCCAAAGCCAATGAACGTGGCTGTCGTAAGGATTTTTTAAAATCATGATTGGATTACTAGCTTAAGATTTCAGATTAGACAACAAGGCCGAAAATTATCGGCCACCGCCAGAAGGGTTTCCAGGGTTTCCAATAGGAACTTGGCTATTCCCGCCAAAGTTTCCGCCACCAAGAAAACCGCCACCGCCAATTCCGAGTGAACCGCCGTATAAAACCTGATACATACGCTGCTGAAGGATCATCATTTCTTGTTGTAAAGACTGATAAGATTGCCATCGACCCATTTGGTTTTGCATTTCACGTTGCTGCATTTCCATATACATCTGCATAAATTGCATTTGATATTGTCCGCCACCCATCATTCCACCCATACCGCCCATACCACCCATACCACCATAACCACCGGGACCAAAAATTCCGCCCATACCCATTCCGCCAGGACATGGTGCCGTGATACACATCATACCGCCCATGCCACCAAACGGTCCGCCCATTCCACCCATTCCCATGCCACCGGGTCCAAAAATTCCGCCACCCATGCCAACCCCACCCATGAGTCCACCATAAGCATCGAATGGCCCACCCATGCCGTAGCCGCCCATACCATAACCGCCCATACCATAACCGCCCATACCAGGCATTCCCATCATTCCACCAAATGGTCCGCCCATTCCCATGCCGAATGGTCCGCCAAGGCCAGCGTAAATTCCTGCACCAACGCCAATTCCACCTGCTCCCGGAAATAATCCCGGGGTCATCATTCCGCCTGCTAAATATGGATTAAATCCTGGATAACCAGGTCCGCCCGGATAACCGAACATTCCACCCATTTGTCCATAGGGGTTATACATCATCCCGTACGGGCTTCCGCCCATTCCCATGGGGCCGAACGGCGATGGATATCCCATCGTTCCAGCACAACCAAATGCTCCGCCACCAAGCCCACCATAAACGCCGCCGTAGTATCCGCCACGTCCACCATACAATGCAGCCGCTGTTGCATACGGATAACCGTAACCAAACGCTGCGTACGGGCTGGTAGCAAATCCAAGTTCAGCGTTATTATCAGAAATACGTCTTATGTTATTTCTATTCAAAAGAGCCATCCCGATATCCATGACCGCGCCAACACCAACGGCGCCCCAATCCGTTTTTGATTCTCGACGACGACCCATTCCGCAAGTTGCACAGCCGCCTTCGACATATACTTCACCACGACGGCGAGCGCGATTACGTTCACGCTTTTCCTCATTTTCCTCACGCTTTGCTTCAACGTAATCTTTTTGCGCTTCCCTTCGATCAGCCTCTAGTTCTTTGAGATCATTGTTCAGCTCTGCCAGCTGTTCCACAAAATCCTTACAGTTTTCAATCCAATCCTTCCTTCCTGGGGATGGATCGTACAAATCAAGGTCCGTACACATTTTTGCAAGATTGACTTTTTTACCGCCCTTACAAAACCTAGATGGGTCACCATAATTTGCGTTAGGACACGTTGGCTGTTGTGGTGGATTTTGCGCAACTTCCGTAGTTGCTGTGACAATTATTCCTTGGGCATTACAAGTCTCATTTACAACCTTAATAAACGCACTACAATCATCAGCAGCGGTGTCTTTAAGGAATTCCTCCACATTGGCTTTAAAATGAGTAACATAGTCACCGCTTGTGTCGTCATCATCATTCGTCGTTCCAAGCTTACTAATTTCTTTTTTTACTTCTTTGATTTGTCTATCAAGTTCCAGTACCTCTTGCTTGTATCCGTAAACATTCATCGTGTTTGTTTGATAGCCGCAACCCGGAAAGGCATTGTACATTCCCATCGATGCGTAGGCACCTGCGTTTATATATTGAGCATCCGCTTGACTTACAAAAAGACCAACTGCCGCAACTGTGATCGAAAAAAGCTTCATGAAAGAGCTCCTCTGAGAACCAACAAAATCATCAGATTTCATTGTATTATTCCTTAGTTAAACTATCGACAGAATTGCACCTTACCTTAAAATTACGGACCCTCTTCCCGCCCTTGGTCCAGTCTGCCGCCCCCACTTACATCTTAAGGACCCTTTTTAAAGTTTATAAGGTCAAACTTTCCCTCTAAAATTAAAGAATTACGATTTATCCTTTGGAGTTTTTAGGAAAACATGAAGCACAATATTTTATGTGTAGACGACGAACCGGACATTTTAGATTCTCTCGAGCGTCTATTTCGTAAAAAATATAATGTCCTGAAAGCAAAGTCTGGCGCAGAGGCCCTAAAATTATTAAAAGAGAATTCTATTTCATTGATCATCACCGATCAACGTATGCCAGAAATGACGGGCGTAAAATTTTTAGAAAAATCCATCAAAATCAATCCAAACGCAGTTCGGATTTTGCTTACAGGTTACACTGATATTGATTCTGTCGTTGATGCGATCAATTC
Organism: Bdellovibrionota bacterium; assembly: GCA_963169515.1. Taxonomy (GTDB): domain Bacteria; phylum Bdellovibrionota; class Bdellovibrionia; order Bdellovibrionales; family JAEYZS01; genus CAUJEF01. The sequence continues at coordinate 13,934 of CAUJEF010000030.1, read as the reverse complement.
AGCGCAAATTTATCGATACGTTACAAAGCCATGGGATTCCCGCGAGCTGAGCCTTGCCGTCGATCGAGCGATCGAGCGATTTGAAATGGCCCAGGAAATTAGAGTGAAAAATATCGCCCTGGAGAAGGCAAACCAGGAACTTCAAAGCCTGGACAAAGCCAAAAGCAATTTCATGATTTTAATCAACCATGAATTGAAAACACCCCTTACAACATTGATCAGTTTTTTAGATCTTCTGAAAGATACGAAATTAGACGAAGATCAGAAAAAATATATCGACCGAATCAAAAAAAGCACAGACCGTTTGGAACGCATTATTCTGGACGTGCTTGAGCTTGTATCGAGCGAAACAGGGCAAACCAAAGTGAAATTACAAAAGATCAGCGATAAGAAGCTTGTTGAAAAGGTTGTCGAAAAGACTGCCGAACAGCATCCGCTTGATTTTCAATTGGCGGATTTAAATTTTAAAGCTGACCCGCAGTTAACTGAAAATGTCATGACACGATTGATTCAAAATGCAATTCAGCATGGGGCCGATTCTAAATCCATAAAAATAGAAACAAAAAAAATAGACAACACTTTTCATTTTGAAATCCAAAATACGGGGCAAATTTCAAAAGAAATAATTGAAAAAATACTGCAACCGTTCGCCACAAATGAAGACATCATGCACCACTCAAAAGGTATCGGACTGGGCTTGAGTATCTGTCAGTCATTGTTAAAGCTACAGGGATCAGAGCTTAAAATAAAAAGCTCAGCAAACAAAATTATATGTTCATTTGATTTTCCACTGGCCGAATAGCGGACAAATTAATCGTCAGCTCAACCAAGATGCATTTTGGCTGGCCCTGAGGCTTTGAATACCAGTATGCATGGCTGTAATATTTGCGCTACTGTTATCATTTCAAACCCAAGCGGATCAAATCATTCTCGCGATTGGAAAGAGCGATAGGCTTGCAATTAAACCAAGCTCTCAAATCCATTTGTCAAATTCTAGAATCGCCAAAATTCGAGAAATGGGAAATGGAATAATTTTAACAGGGAAAGCTGCTGGGAACGCGACACTTCGGATAGATGGAAACTCTTGGGACGTTCTGGTCATACAAGAAAAGATCTATTCATCGTACGGGAAGATAAAGCCATTAATTGAAAGTTTTTTGGGCCTAGAGATTTTCGTTACGCCTGACGGAGTCTCTGTCCAGGGAGAACTTCTTCGGATGTCAGATTGGATACGAATGGCAGAAATCGCAATAGAACACAAAGCACTCTGGTCGTTCAAGGCAAAATTGTCACCCGACACTGAAAAGATCGCACGAGAATATTTTCAAAAACTAATTTTGAAAAGCCGACTTCCACAACCGACGCTCGTTTTACAGCCGGAAGCTCAGGTATTATTATCCAAAGATTTTGAAGACCTGACTAAGCGTTTTGAACAGGTTCTCGGCCCTTATGGGTTTTCAGTCGAAAAAGATTCTAAGGGGGTCAGCCTAGAACCCATGATCGAGATACTGGTGCAAATTGCCGAGCTCAAGCGAAATGAATATCGCAGCTTGGGGATCGACTGGCCCACTCAAGCAACTGCGACATTTTCTACTGCCAAGACACTAACTATAGATCCGGCCCAGTTCTCGGCAACCCTTAAAGCCATGGAGCATCGGGGCTTAGCAAAAGTCTTGGCATCTCCGCGCCTAATTTGTCGCAGTGGTAAAGAGGCCAATTTCCTTGCCGGCGGAGAATTTCCGGTCAAGGTTAAAAATTTTAAAACAAGCTTTGTTGAATGGAAAAAGCATGGAATTGTTTTAAACATAAAGCCCCTTGCCGATGTAAGCGGACGAATGAGTCTGTATATAAACACCGAGGTGTCATTGATTGATCAAAGCCAAGCAATTGATGGAGTGCCTGGGCTACTTGTTAATCGAGTTGAAAGCCACATTGATCTTGCTTCTGCAAAGACAGTGGCCCTTTCTGGTTTGATTAAGCAACAATGGGGAAAATCTCGATCGGGCATTGCTGGGTTATCAAATATTCCGATTCTCGGCCAACTGTTTTCAAGCGAAGATTTTTTGGAAGATCGAACCGATCTGGTTATTTTTCTTTCTCCTCGAGTGATTCTTGAAAGTTCCATTGACACTACATTTCAAACCCCAAAAGAATGGGACAAAAATGACTTCTGAAGCAATTCAAATAGCTGAAAAAATACAAATAAAACTGCAAGATTTCAGAACCTTTGACGTTTCAGTTTTAAATTCACACATCGAAGCAGACAAAGAGCATATTATTCACGAAGAGCTTTTTAACATTCCTGAACCGCTAAAAAGCCGGATTGAGGCCGAGTTTTTCGGATACGGGCCCCTAAGATCTTTGATTGACGATCCGTCCGTTACAGAAATTATAGTGAACAGGTCGGATTTTATTTGGTATGAACGTAACGGTGTTTTTCAGCGCCACGATGACCAATTTCTGACAGATACCAGTTACCAAAACTTTATTCAAAGGATCTCCAGATGGATGCATGGTCAGACAACATTGGATAAACCCTTTCTATGTGAAACCATTGGCGATCTGCGCATTCACATTTCAGGATCTGCAGTTACGGAAGGCTCTGCGCTATTATCAATCAGAAAACATAAAGAATCTGCGTGGACGCTGAAGGAATTTTCAAGCATAAACTGGGCATCAGAAAGGAATATTGAGACAATCAAGTCTTTGATTCAAAAGAAAAAAAATATGCTCGTCATTGGGCCCACGGGTACTGGGAAAACATCCTTGCTCAATGCTGTAATGGCAGAAGTCAAAGAAAATGAACGTATTTTGATATTGGAAGATACAAACGAATTAAGAGTTCCAAACACGTGCAGCACAAAAATCCTTACCAGGGAAGATTCGCAAAATATTTTGGCTAAAATTGATTTGTCAGATTTGCTCAGACAAGCGCTTCGTATGCGACCTGATCGAATCGTCATCGGCGAAATTCGTGGAATGGAGGCAAAAGATCTTTTGCTTGCACTTTCAACCGGACACGCCGGCAGCCTTGGGACCCTGCACGCAAGCCATCCACAGGAAGCGCTTTTACGACTGGAAATGTTAATCCAACTTGGCGCACCTCAGTGGAGTCTTGAGGCGATACGAAAGCTTATTTTTATCAGTATTCAAAACCTAATTGTTCTCGGCTTTAATGAAAACCGAGAGCGAGTGTTAAAGGGAATATACAAACTTTCTGGAATGGAAAGTTTTGGAATAACATTAGATCCACTAGGCGACTTTTAGATCCATTGGAAAATCGAGCTTTGGATCAATTTTTTCCAAACGAATGACTTTCGCTTTGTTTAAACCACGCACTGTTTGAATCAGCTTCATATTCGCGGCATCAACCTCTCCAGGTGTTGGTTTTTTATCATTCATCATTGCTTGAATTTCTTGCTTTTGCATATGGGTGAATGTCGCAATGGCTTTTGTTACAATTTCCGGCGAACGACCGTACAGGCAAATTGCCAATACCTTAACAGGAATTTGTGTCGTGATCTCGATTAAAAAGCTTTGTTCCCAGCTAAAAATTTTATCCGGCGACAACATTTTTTCGCGAATCAAATCAACGGTAGGCTTGCTTTCTTCACCTATTAATTTCAAAAATGTCTCTTGCTTCTTAGGATTGCTTGTTTCAATAAGATTTAGAAGTTGTTCGAATCCGCCTTGTTTTTTGTACCGAGCTAACATTGACACAGCTTAACCCCCTGTTATGCGTATAAAGATAGATTGTTTTCTGTACCACTATCTATCGACGATTCATCATAAGAAGTTGAGCTCGGTACGACCCCAGATTCAGGCACTTCTTCGAACTCCTCGTTTTTATTTGCATTGCTCAGATTGAGATTTTGGGCCTCTGCTGAAACTGTAGGCGTTTCATCGTTGGACACCATTTCTAAATTTAATTTTGGCGGCAAAGCTCCCCGCTGATTATATGTGACAAAAAAATCATTTTGCGCTTTTTCAGCTATCTGGACCCGACGGGCCTCGTCCGGCTTTAAAGCTTTAAATTCGTCAGTAAGTTTTAATCGATCTATCGCAGATAAATTTGATCCCGGCAACCGCTCTGACGGTAAAACCGTGTCGCGGCCCATACCTGGTAACTTTAAGCGACCACTTTTGTTTTTTGATAGATCCACAGATTCAATTCTTGAATTACTCGGAACTATCTTGCTAACTTTTTCCACGGTTGCACCTCCTGTGCGTTCATACAATGTTTCGGAATGAGACAAATCGTGCTTTAATATTTAAACAGAAACTGTACCTACGTCTGTATGTTTAGCCGGTCTAGATATTACGGAACCATAAATTCGAGAACCCGTGGAATAACTGTAAGCTCAAATTCCTCTGCCATATAAATTTCCCCGTCCAGTTCGACCCAGCTCGGCTTATCTGAAATTACATGGATATTATTAGCCGCCTGGTGGGTGACTTCAGGAATCGTTTGGAAAGTTCCGTCATATATCTTGTGACCGATAAGTGCGAGCCTCCATTTTGCTATGTCACGAACCAAAACCAGATCTAGATTTCCGTCATCAACCTGAGCCTGCGGGGCCCAATACATCCCACCACCCGAAAATCGGCCGTTGCAGGCGAATAAATTTACAAATGGCCCCGGAATCTCTTTTTTGTTTTCACCTACGAAAACTTTAAATCCATAGGGTTTTGCCAAAAAAAATTTCAAGGAAGAGGCTACAAAATATTTTAGCGTTGTCGGCAGAAAGGATTTTTTAATCGAAAGATCATGGGCTACGTCGCCCCCCAAACCGTAAGAAAATGAATTTATAAAATATCGGGTAACTGTGTTGCCACCCTTCTTATCCCTAATTTTTGCACAACCCACGTCCACTTTACGTGTATGACCGTCAACGATCACGGAAAGACTTTCCCGCGGATCGGTCGGTAGATGTAGGCTCTTAATATAATCACAACCGCTGCCACTATTAACAATGCCTAGTTTGATGTTGGGATTGATAACCTTTCCATCAGCATCTAATAGGCCGTTTATGACTTCATGGATGGTGCCATCCCCACCCACAATCATGATCAAATCAAAATTATTTTTTACAAGCTGACGCGCTAGCCCCGTGGCTTCCTGCGGAGAACGGGTAATAATTTCTTCAAACGGACCCAGTCGCTTGAGCGCTTGAACCTTAATTTTTTTCCAAATCTTAAAGGTCTTCCCACCGGCGCTTTTGGGGTTAACGATGGCCGCAATTTTCATTCTTTTTCACCACGTGATTCACGCAAAGCCTTTTCTGCCGAAGGACCCAGTCGAATTCCCAGCTCGAGTAGCTGTTCCTGCGATACCTCACTTGGAGTTTCCGACATCAGATCCGATGCTTTTGCCGTTTTCGGAAATGCAATCACGTCACGAATCGCATCCGTCCCACACAAAATCATGACGACGCGATCCACACCCCATGCAACGCCACCGTGCGGGGGTGTCCCATACTGTAAAGCTTCGTTAAAATATCCGAATTTATTAATAACTTCTTCTTCAGATAATCCAAGGGCTCGAAACATTGCTTTTTGCAATTCTTCGCGATGAATTCGGATACTGCCACCGCCAATCTCGTACCCATTGCAAACAAGGTCATAGGCTTTTGCCAAAATATTTCCATATTCCTTTTCATCGCCCCTTAACATTGCGTCCATGTGCTGATTTTGTGGGGACGTAAATGGGTGGTGTCGAGCAGCCCATCTTTTGTTTTCGGCGTCATATTCAAGAAGCGGGAAATCGAGCACCCATAAGAATGCATCCTTTGACGTGTCGATCAATTTTAGCTCGTGACCAAGTGTCACCCGAATATGTGCAAGAGCCGCGCACGCGACATTGAAGTTGTCCGCCACAATCAATGCAGCATCACCCTGCTTTGCGCCAGTGCCATAAAATATTTCTTTTAGTTTATCTTCGCTTACAAATTTTGCTATTGGGGACGCCCATTCATCACTTGCGTTTTTAATCCAAACAAGACCTTTTGCACCCATCTGCTGCGCTATTTTAGTCAACTTATCAAACTGGCTTCTTGGAAACTCGCCACCCTTGGGAACGGCTATGCCTTTGACAAAATCGCCCCGTTGAACAGCGTCTTCAAACACTTTAAATCCGGAACCCTTTACGATCGAATTTAGATCTTTTAACTCCATTCCAAATCGCGTGTCAGGTTTGTCAATTCCATAACGATTCATGGCTTCGTTAAAAGTCATTCTCGGAATTTTTCCAATCTCGACACCTTTGATGCCTTTCCAAACATCTCGCGCCAGCTTTTCATTTACTTGTAAAATATCTTCGACATCGGCAAAGCTCATCTCAATATCAACTTGGGTAAATTCAGGCTGACGATCGGCGCGCAAATCTTCATCACGAAAACAGCGTGCGATTTGAAAATAACGATCCATTCCGGAAATCATCAACAACTGCTTGAGCGTTTGTGGAGACTGGGGAAGCGCATAAAATTTGCCTTGGCTTACTCGCGAGGGAACCAAATAATCGCGAGCACCTTCAGGCGTGCTTTTATACAAAATTGGAGTCTCTATTTCGAGAAATCCCTGTTCGCTCAACGAATTTCGCACCAATTGGCAGAATTTATGCCGTACGATCAGGTTTTTTTGTAAGTTTTCAGAGCGCAAATCTAAATATCTATATTTTAAGCGCAAGTTTTCAGAAACATTCGTGTCTGAAATTTCAAATGGCGGCGTTTTGGCTTTTGACAAAATATCGCTTTCCACACAAACGACCTCGATTTCACCAGTTGGAAGTTTCGAATTGACCATCCCCTGCGGACGCTTTTTCACCTTGCCTTTTGCTGCAATGACAAATTCATTGCGAAAATCTTTTGCAACAGACATTGCCGCTTCTTTCGGGTTCAATACAATTTGCAATAGCCCGGTACGATCCCTCAGATCGATAAAAATCATGCCGCCGTGATCACGCCGAACATTGACCCAACCCATGACGACAACTTCCTGACCTTCGTGCTTGGCATTCAGATCACCACAATAATGTGTACGCTTTACTTCTGAAACGAATTTCACTTTTTATCTCCTCGCAACAACGACTTCACTAACGGAAATTTTTCCTTTGCTGAATCTGTACGCTCCTGCCATTTGGCTTCGCGCATATCATTTATTTTTATTTTTTCTAAATTATTTAATTCACTTTCGCCAATAACGGCGCAGAACTTTGCTTTTAATTTGTCTGCATACTTCAACTGTGCTTTCACAGATTTGCCACTCAATTCTACGCCGACCGTCAGCCCCTCTGCTCGCAATTCATGGGCAATACGGAAACAAAAAGCCTTTCCAGCCGCGTCGGCATAAGCCAAAAACAAGTCGCAACGCGGTTCTTCGATTTTTGATTTTTGTGTGATCATCATAATCACGCGCTCCATCCCCAAGCCAAAACCGATACCAGGCGCATCGGGCCCACCAAATGATTTCACAAGGCCATCGTAACGTCCCCCGCCACACACAGTCCCTTGGGTTCCTAATTCTGAAGTTACAAATTCAAAGGCCGTACGATTGTAATAATCAATTCCGCGCACGATCGCTTCATCGTAAGCATAATCTATACCTAAATTTTTCAATCCATCCTCGACTTCGCCAATATGGTTTTTACAGGCTGCGCACAAATGTTCTTTTGTAAATCGAGGTAATTTGGCAGAAATGGATTTTGATTTTTCATCTTTTTGATCAAAAATCCGCATTGGGTTTGTTTTGATTCGTGGACGAAAATCTTCAGGCAAATTGCTTTCATATTTCAAAAGCTCTGCCACTAATATTTTTTGATACTCCGGGCGGCAATCGGAATTGTTGCAACCAATACTTGTTAGGTGAAGCTTGATATTTTCTGCAATTCCCAATTCATTCAAAAGGGTCTGACCAAGCGCAATCACCTCAATGTCGGCGGCGGCCTCTGCGACACCAAATAATTCTATTCCGTATTGGTTGAATTGACGGAAACGTCCTTTTTGTGGGCGCTCGTGGCGAAACATTGGGCCCTGATAATAAATTTTTGAAACTGGATTTTCGCGCAATAGGTTGTGTTCTACAACTGCGCGCACAACACTTGCCGTGCCTTCTGGGCGCAAAGAAATATTTTCACCGCTCTTATCATTGAACGAGTACATTTCTTTTTGTACCATGTCCGTTCCCTCACCCACCCCACGTTTAAAGAGCTGGGTACTTTCTAATAACGGTGTACGCATTTCATAATAGCCAAAGCGCTCCGAAACACTGCGAATGACAGCTTCGACCTTGTGCCATAAATAAATTTCCGGAGCGACGACATCGTTCATACCCCGAAGAGACTTAATATCCATTGAACCCCTGACCTTTAAGACATCCCCTAAATTCTCATAATTGCTCGTTTTTAGTCAAAGTTTAGTGGGGCAAAAATGTAGACAAGGGATGCAAAAAAGTATAGTTTTGTCGAACGAGGTTCCCTATGCCAAAAATATCAGTTCAAAAATCAATAGCTACTGATCCCCAAGAGGCCTTTCAGAAACTAAAAACCTTCTTGGCGTCGGATCCGGATCTGAAGCGAATGGATTCTAGCTACCAGTGTCAATTTCAAGATGATAAAATGACAGGTACCGCTAAAGGCAACAAGTTCAACGCCCAATTGTCCGTTAAACCCGAAGGCGCAAACGCCCATGTGGAAATTTTGGTGGAAATTCCTCTGATGATGACCCCATTTAAAGGCATAGTTGAATCGACACTTCAAAATAAGCTGAGCAAAATTCTAGGCTAACATGGCTCGTAAATCCTCGCCAAAACGAGGCCCAAAAAAAGACAAAGCAAAAAGCGCAATAGTCGTTGAGGCTAGCGTTGTTTCTTCAAAAAAAAAGACTAAGAAAAATGTTCGTCCTGCCACACCCATAGAGACTGAGCTTTGGACCGATGATTCAAAAAATGACGCAAGTCTAGTTCCCAGCGATCCATTGCTGCTGTACCTTAGTGAAATTCGCAAGTATCCGCTTCTGACCAAGGATGAAGAGCAGGAACTCACACTTCGTTACCATAAAAACCGAGACCCTATCGCAGCAGAAAAACTGGTGACGTCGAACTTACGGTTTGTTGTAAAAATTGCGCTAGAATATTCAAAGTACGGAGCAAAAATCATGGACGTCATTCAAGAGGGCAATGTCGGCCTTATGCATGCCGTGAAAGAATTTAACCCATACAAGGGTGTGCGGCTTATTACCTATGCCGTTTGGTGGATACGGGGATACATCCGCGATTATCTTTTGAAACAATATTCGGTCGTAAAAATTGGAACTACACGCAATCAAAAAAAACTGTTTTATCGCTTGCAGAAAGAACAGCAAAAAATGGAGTCCTTGGGACAGGAAGCCCCGCTTGCACTTTTAAGCAGTCGCCTGGATGTATCTGAAAAGGACGTACAAATCATGAACCAGCGAATGCGGAATCGTGACATCAGCTTGGATGCACCCTTGGATGACGAGTCAGGTACACATCTGATCGATTTGCAGTCAGACGGTTCTGAATCCCCCGACCGGCAAATTGAAAACAATCAATTGGTTGAATTACTAAAAACAAAGGTAGCGGAAATTAAACCTTCTTTAAATGACAAAGAACTTGCAATTTTAGAAGAGCGCATTTTGTCCGACGAACCAAAAACCTTGCAAGAAATTGGCGATCGCTTCGGCATCACCCGCGAGCGCGCCCGTCAGTTAGAAGAAAGATTAATTAAAAATCTCAAAGAATCTTTTTTTAAGTAGCAAGAGTTCCATTTGCACGGTGAAGAATGACTACGTCAGTCCGCTAATCGGACATCTAGGCGAAAAAAGGAACCTGGAACCTTTTATTATTAGGCAACTTCTTCGGAGTCGAAGTCAAAGTGGGTTGCAAGCTTGCCACGTAGGCGCGAAACGGCCTGCGCATGAAGTTGCGACACGCGACTTTCAGTAACGCGAAGGACTTGCCCGATCTCTTTCAAGTTTAAATCTTCATAATAATACAAAGACAAAACCAGCCTTTGCTTCTCTGGAAGCTCTTCAATAGCTCTCGTAACAATCTCTTTGATTGATTTTAGATTCAATTGATTAAACGGATTTGAAATCTTGCAGCTTTCAAGTAAATTCAGAATTGATTTTTTGTCCACATTGCTAAATGTCGCCGCTTCGTCGATCGAAAGCAAGCTCACCGGGCGAACCTGGTTAACCAAGTCATGAAACTCATCCATATTTAATCCAAGCTTACCCGCCACTTCTTCTTCTGTCGCGTTTCTGCCTAGCTCGGCCTCTAATTTTACCATTGTACGGTCCAAAACCTTTGCCTTGTCCCGAACAGAACGCGGAACCCAGTCTTGCGCACGCAATTCATCCAAGATGGCTCCGCGAATACGAAACTCTGCATAAGTCTTGAATGTGTTATCACGAGTTTCATCATATTTTTCGATCGCATCCATTAAGCCAATCACACCCGCCGAAATCAAATCATCCAATTCTATATTTGCCGGAAGTCGTATCGCAATTTTCTGAGCTATAAATTTAATTAGAGGTGCATATTCTAAAATAAGCTGATTTTTTTGATCTATTGTTAAGCGCGTAGGTTTGTCTTTAAATTTCTTTAAGATCGTTGTTTTATTCCCCATTTTCCACCCTATCTAAATATTTTATCAAACTGAGAAAACCTATAGAACCCATTTTTTTCTATGCCACACCAAATACGTGCTTCCAGAAGAACTGCATACCCCCCTGAATCTCTTCGATGTCCTTGAATCCACTTAATTTCTTAGCCAAACTTGTAATTGCTAGACTAGACGGGGATGAAGGGTAGGTCGTGGTCACCAATTGTTGCGACTTTGTTGCATTTCGAACATACGGGTCCATCGGAATACTTCCCTTGTAATCCAAGCTGACATTTAGAAACTGCGAAGAAACGTCGCTAATCCGCTTATACAAAGACAATCCCTCTGCCTCGTCCTTCACAAAGTTTGAAATAATTGAAAAACGATTTTGCTTATAAAATTTATTTAGTACTTTTATAAGTGCGTATGAGTCCGTCAAACTCGCAGGATCTGGCGTAACTATGATGTTGACGTCATAAGCCGCTGCATTCAAATAAAGAACATTGTCGTCAATCCCCGGTGCCGTATCTATAATCAAGTAATCAAACTGATTTGGAATTTGGCTCACCTGATCAATCAATAAACGTCTTTGAAACTCACTCAAATTTTGAAGTTCTTTGATCCCGCTTCCCCCTGAGATCAAATGAATATTCGGAGCAAGCTCAAAAAGAATTTCATTCAAACCACATTCACCATTAACGACATCTAAAACATTCCGTGTCGCCTTTTTGCCAAACATGATGTCTACGTTCGCCATTCCCAGGTCACCGTCTAGAATAAGCACTTTTTTCCCTTGCTTTGCCAATTGATTTGCAAGATTACTCGTGACGGTCGTCTTGCCCACTCCGCCCTTGCCGGACGTGATCGTCAGCGTCTTTGTTCTTTGAAATCCGCTTTCTACTTCATATTGCGGCATTGTCATGAAAGGCTCCTCTGCCAAATCTTTTTGGCAAACATTTTTACCAAAGTTTCGATATCTTAAAAATCAAATCAATTACTCGTTCTCGCGTTGCAAATTCAAAATCTTCAGGAATTTTCGATCCCACCCCGAACGAATGTAAGGGAATACTAAACATCTTGCTAAAGTTGTATACTAATCCGTGGTTCACCGATTCATCGAGGAACGTAAAGACCACATCCTTGTAGTTGCAAAACTTATAGCGCTCAGCAAATTCAATGGCGTCGTCATCCTTACAAGTCACCGAAAGCGTCAGATGGATGTCTTTTTCCATTGTTACTGGTGGCAACAATCTTCTAATTTCCGACATTTCATTGATATTTTTGATAGAAGAACCGGGGTAATCTACAAAAACATAGTCAAAATTAGCCATATTCTGGCGAACATTTTCCCAGTCTTGGGCGCTGCGAATTACTCCAAATGGGACATTCAAAATTTGAGCGTAAATTCTCAGCTGGTCTGTCGCTCCAACTTTGTTCTGGTCCGCTGTAAAAATAGCTACTTTTTTATTTTCATGTATCACATAATGACTTGCCATTTTTACCAGATGAGTCGTTTTCCCATGGCCGCGCGGTCCAATAAAAATTTGAATCGGTGCGGGCCTGGATGAGTCTGAAATCTTAATGTCTGACAATAATTTTTTAACAACCCACGCTTCAATTAGCGCAGTTTTATATTGTTCTGGACGGACTTCTTCACGAGCTTGTTGAAGAAGCGCAGTTACGACACTTTCCGACAAGCCGGATCGAATCAAACGATCAAAGCACTCTTTGAATTCCGGCGGAAGGTCGATGGACTTTACCCAGGGATTTGACGACTGTTGTTTCCGTAGATCAAATAAATGCTTTTTAAGCTCTTGAACCTCAGCACGTAAATTTTCAACCTCTGGATCTCCGTAAGCAACCCGAGCAACATTGTTGGTTCGTTCAAATGCATCTAATGCATTTCGCGCCGCTTGTTTCACGCGGGTAGCGCTGCCGTCCCCCGTAATCGTCTGCGATACAGACGAGCCCATTCGTTTTAATAGTTGATCGACACGGTTGCCCAACTGATCATCACCAATATCTATATATCGTGTCTGAGTAGTTTCACGCCCACGTTGCACTGGTGTAACTACGTTTTCAACAACTTGCGGTTTCAAATAACGGTTTACACTTTTTTCTATGAAATGTTTTTGGGATCGTGCGGGGGATTTTCTAAGCTTTAATAGATCGTCACCACTTAAGCGGCCCTCCGCCCACTGTTTTCTCTCGAGCTGCTTTTGTGAAATCGCAGCAGTGACTTCGATACTTTTTTTCCCCATCAGACCGAACCCGGCGCTGTTATCCTTAACCGAAAGAATGATAGCGTCGGGCCCCAGATGGATTTTTACCATTTCAAGCGCTTCGCTCATATTGGTCGCTTCAAATTTTTTAACTTGCATTTGCCAGCTCCACAGTTCCTACAGACGCGACGTGTGCATCTGCCGTTAATTCATTATGAGAAAGAATGACAAGCTGAGGAATAAATCTTGATATTAATTTAAATAAATGTCGTCGGATTGTCGGAGATGTTAACAAAATTGGTTGTGCCGCGATTTCTGGGTGCGTTTCAATTGTTCGACTGATATTGCCAATTAACTGATGAGCTGACTTTGGATCCATCACAAGTTGAATACCCTGTTCCGTTTGTAGCAAAGAATTGGTCACCAGCTCTTCAACCCGAGCATCGAGACTCATCACCGAAATAGTGCCTTCATCGTTTGCGTATTTACGAGTAATACTGCGAGATAGCTTTTTACGTACGCTTTCGACAAGAGTTTCTATATCTTTATTTTTTGGAGCTTCATCTGCAAGTGATTCTAAAATAGTCAGGAAGTCACGAATGGAAACTTGCTCGCGCAAAAGACCTTTGAGAACCTGAACCACAGCTCCGACCGACATATGTTCTGGAATAAGCTCATCGACCACTTTGGGGTGCGTTTTCTTAAAGTTCTCAATCAAACGAGCCGCTTCTTGGCGACCCAATAATTCGTGTGCATGGGTACGAATAACTTCAGTCAAATGAGTTGCAATAACGGTTGCAAGGTCAACCACGGTGTAGCCTGCGATCTCGGCCTCTTGTTTATTGTTCGGAGAAATCCAAATTGCATCAAGACCAAAAGCAGGTTCTTTCGTCGGAATTCCTGCCATCGGAGTAGAAACATTTCCAGGGTCCATTGCCATCACACTGTCTGGACGCAATTTGCCTTTTCCAATTTCAGAGCCTTTTATCATTATTCGATATTCACCAGGATCTAATTGTAGGTTGTCGCGAATGTGAACGCTTGGAACCACGATCCCCAAATCCATTGCCATTTGCTTTCTAATACTTACG
>CAUJEF010000029.1 GCA_963169515.1 Bdellovibrionota bacterium | reverse complement strand
CGTGTCCTTTACAGATATGAAAAAGATTTTTATACTCTGATATCTCTTCCCAATAAACAGATACGATCGGCAAACCATGGGCCGCATATTCAAAAAGTTTTAAGGGGCTAACGCCTTTTATTAATTCTGACGGCAAGAATGGTATTATTCCAACGTCTGCCTGAGATAGCAAAAACGGTATTTCATCATACTTTTTTGTCCCAAGAAATCGAATGTTCTTGTGCTTAGTTAAAATACCTTGAAAACGAGCTTTGCATGCTGGCGCAACCAACCCCACAACAACAAAATCTGTGTCATTAAATTTCGACACAGACTTTTCCAGCAATTCAAAATCCATCCATTCCGCAATTGCACCTACATATATTACTTGTTTTCTGACCCGGTCATTAACAGAACCCAAGGATAGATTTTTTTGATGCAAGTTAAAATCGACAGCATTCGGTATCGGTATAAAATCTTTTTTCATTTGTTCAGACTTTACAGAACAAATATATTTGGATGACCCAAAGCAAATATCAACATTATCGACAATTTTTTTTTCAAGGGAAATGCTTAGTTGTGACCGAGACCAAGAAAAGCTCTCATATAAATCTGGACAGTCATAAAATTTGTATTCGCATTTTAAATTTTTCACAGCGCGTAAATATAAATAAGGATGACATACTCCTAATATAAATTTCTCTGGCAAGTATCGGCGTATGAAGACAAGTATTATCCAAGAGCTGATTTTAAACAAAATGGGAAGCCGAAGTGAGATACGATTGGGAAAGACTGGGTATACCGTGATTTTAGTTAAATTCTCTTCGCGCACCACCTGTGGAGAAAAAAAGTATTTTGGATTACGAAACAGCTTGGATACTCTTTCTTTTTGATAGGAAACCGCAGTAATCAGCGTAATGTGTTGAAATTTCCTAAGCAAAAAAGGCAGCATATGATGAATTCGTTGTTTAAACAAATCCTCATGTGGATATGCTGAAAAAAAAACTAGATTTTTTGCCTTCATGTTGCCGCTTTTCTAGAAAATATTTTTTTGTAGATTTGAATTAACGGCAAAATCCAGTAAAGCAGCAAGAGCAAAAGAACTATAACGAAAGCGATCATCAGAGTATTGTACCCGTAAGGCTTCACATAATAGTAAAGCAGCCCCCCCCATAAAAAGAATTGATTTTGCCATGTAAACGCCGTCTTGCCCCAATTTCGAAAGGTTTGCCCCAGGGTCTTGTCCCACAGAGGAATGTAATCCTCGACGTCATGATTTGCATGAATCACACCTTCATTTTTTGTAATAAATCTTCGGAAATATGAGCCGTAACAATAGCTCATTGCTATCAGTCCATAAAATACAAAGTAAATATGATTAGACTCCAAGCGATAGCCAGACCATGCGTAGGAAAACCCAAGAAAACCGAACGCCGCTGAAAACAACATATCTGAAGTTACCTCCATGGTGGCGCCGAAATCAGACTTAATGTTTTTCATTCGGGCCAACATTCCATCTGCATGATCAATGATCTCGTGAGTTTGAAATAATAAAAATGCCCACAAGAACTGGCCTCGAACCACGCAATAAAGCGATGAGATGTTTAATAAGATTCGAAATATGGTCATTTGATTGGGGGTAATAGGTGTATTCCAAACCAATGCGACTACCTCTTGGGCGAGAGGGCGCACAAGATAGCTATGAAAAAATGTCTCCTGATGAAATTTCCGTCTTACAAATTTCGACTTCTTATCCATACAATTTCCCTATTTTGAAAACAATTTTTTTGCTTGTATAAAATCCGATTCAAAATCAATTTCAATCCAATTTTTTTGTTCTGTTGAAATACAAATAACTTCATTGTTTTTATTTGAAAAATTAGTAAAAGAATATGTATCGTAATTTTGTAAGTCGCCGGCTAAAAGGTCTTCTTCAAATTGTTTAAAAATGTGACTCGGACGGCGAAACAGTGCAATTCCTATCCATTCCCCTGCCGCTCTATCCAAAGGAATTTGCTTGCTAGATGAGATAAACTTTCCATTTGGGTCAATTTCAACCTTCATAGCTTCATCATCTGATTTTTTAAAATCTACTACCAATCCCAGTTCAGCATCCGAGTTCTCCATTTTCTCTATAGATTGCTTTAGGATGTTAATATCGTACACAATGTCGCCGTGAAGATAAAGCAGTGGCTCTTCTAAAACGTATGGTTTTGCTATCCACAGTGAGCCTAAGTTATTACACTGTCCATAAAATGGATTTACTATGAAACGATCGACGCTTTTTAACCTTTTGGGAAATACATCGTGCATATAGCCAGTGACAATTGAAACCTTCTCAATCCCACACTTCTTAATTTGATCAATGGATGTTTGTAAAATGGGCTTACCATTAATCTCTAGTAATCCCTTAGGACAATCCAATGTACGAGGATAAAGACGACTGGATTTACCGGCCGCCACAATAATAGCTTGCTTCATTTTCACTATATCAGCTCCGTTAAAATATGCATCACATCCTCAGAGGTAACAACGCGAGGATTATTTTGCATCCTACTTGGTGTAAAACTATTTTCTACAATCAATTCTAGATCTTTCTTTTGAATTCCTATATCTTTAAGCTTCGTTTTCAAGCCTAAGTTTGAAATTAATTTTTGTAATACATCTTTCCCCTCTTCAACACTACTTGCCCGAAGAGCACTCAAAATTTCTGCAATTCTTTGTTGAGTATAACCAGCGCCACGCCTATCCATTGCAGACTTTTCTTCCACATTAGAGTTAAACAGTAAAAAAGATGGCAATGTTATGCATACCGCCTGCCCATGAGACACGTGAAAGTAAGATGTCATAGGATATGAGATCGCATGACATGCCGTTGTGCGCGTAATCTGAATTGCCTTTCCCGCTAAATTCGCCGCTTCAATTACTTTTAGCCTAGCTAGGCCGTCATTTTCAAGAACAGCTTTCCTCAAATGTGTCGACAACAATGAGATTGCTTTTAATGAATATTCTGTGGATTCTTTTGTTGAATTACAACTCCAGTGAGACTCCACCGCTTGTGTCAATGCATCCGCTCCCGTACACGCCGCAATATAGCGAGGCATATTTTCTCCGAAAATCGGATCCAAAATAACATGACTGGGCAATGTCCATTCATTGTCCAATGAATACTTTTTGTTCGCAATATAGAAGGTGGCAAACTGTGTTGACTCACTTCCCGTGCCTGCGGTCGTTGGAATTGCAATGAGGGGCCTTTTATTTTGCTTATTTAAAGTCAGATTTTTTTGAAAAAAATCTTTTATGGTTAGGTTTGTTTCAGTAAAAAAATGAATGATTTTTGCAGAGTCTAAAACGCTCCCCCCTCCTATTGCAATCATAACATCATAATCACCTTTTGCCATTTCCTTTCGATACAACTCTAGGTTTGCAGCCGAGGGATTTGGAGAAATGTTTTGAACAAAATAGGTCTTGTAGTCTTGAAGTATTGTTAAAAAATCCTTATTAAAAGATTGCGTATTGAACGATTTATTACCCGTAAAACAAGCTATATTTTTTGCTTCTAAATTTTTAAGTAGACGAGAAAGCTCCCCTAAGCCGTCCTTACCCAAATATATTTCCTGCTTAGACATCCAACTTATCCATGAAGGCTATTTTATTTTCCATGGGTGTTGATTTCGGCCGACCAAGATCATCCCTAGAGCCTGTTTTAACAATTACTTCCAACAAGCAGGGGCCTTCAGTTTTTAAGAACTCATGTAAAGCATTTTTTAATTGTTGTTCGTCTATCACCTTGAATACTTTTTTATAACGACACGCCAACGCGATTTGGGGAATGTCTATTTCGTGTCCCACAGTTGGTTGGCCACCAACAGAATCATGAGCCGCATTATTTAAAATGATGTGTTTAAAGTTTGTGGGCTGCATTTGTCCAATTATCGCAAGCCCCCCCATGTGCATCAACACTGATCCATCCCCATCCAAGCAGTAAACTTTTTTTGCCGGTTGGTTCAAGGCAACGGACAAGGCTATTTGCGAAACATGCCCCATCGATCCAACATTCAAAAAATCATCACACTTCCCGCTCCTCTTGATCCTATGTTCATAAAACTCCCGCGATATTTTACCCGTTGTTGCCAAAACAACGTCGTCTTCTTTCAACTCATTACTCACAAGCTGTATCGCAGCTTCGCGAGTTAACGTCGCTGTCGAGCTAATGTTCCTTTTTAATTTATATTTTTGGAATGTGCCCGCTTTGATTAAAAAAACAATGGGCGCGCTTTCTTCTTTCGCTTGAAGAATCGCCTCGGGTATAATTTTTTGAAAATCACTATCTGATCCAATAATATGATATGGAATTTCAAGGGCTTTTAACAACTCCGGCGTAATACGGCCCTTTTGGGTATGTTGGGGTTCATCCTTAACGCCAGGCTCACCCCTCCAACCAATCATCAAAATCATTGGGATGCTGTAAACATCTTTCGAAGCTAAAGATGTCAATGGATTAACAGCATTTCCAAGCCCTGAATTTTGCATATAAACCAATGGAATTTGACCTGTGGAAAGGTGGTATCCCGCGCCTAACGCAATGGCATTTCCTTCATTGGCCGCTATAATATGATTTGCCGAAGGCATCTCATCTGTGATGTATGCACAGACATCTTTTAACAATGAATCTGGGACGCCTACAAAAAATCGTACCCCATGTTCCAAAATCGTATCCACAAAATCAGAACATGGTATCATTTCAGCCTCATTGAAATGTTTCTGGAATTAAAGTTATAATTTGTTTAATTGGCATGCAGGCTGCGCCAGCCTCTAAACATCGACCATGCTCCAATATAGATTCGGCGGTTTTTGTCATTGCCGGGAAAGCGCTCCTAATAAGATGATTTGCATAAATAACAATCTTGACTCCGGCTTCTATCAATTCTTTCTCTGTAACCTGGGCATAGGTCGACGGCACGACAACAAGCGGTACACCTGAAAATTTTTCTTTATATTCAGCACAAAAATCTAAAACTTCTTTGGGGTCTTTTGAAGAGCTGTGGATCATTATTCCATCTGCACCAGCGTTAATGTAACTTTCAGCTCGTTTAATTGCATCTCGTTGTCCTTTACCCAAAATTAGACTTTCAATACGGGCAATAATCATAAAATCTTTTGTTACCTGGGCCTTTTTGCCCATTGAAATTTTATCAGAAAACTCTTCTATCGAGTCTTGAGTCTGATCGACGTCTGTACCAAACAAAGAATTTTTTTTAGCCCCAACCTTATCTTCAATAATTACCGCAGAAACGCCAAGGCGTTCTAAAGTACGGACGGTAAAACAAAAGTGTTCCGGAAGACCGCCATTATCCCCATCCACAATCATGGGCTTTGTAGTTACTTCTAAAATCTGGTCAATTGTTGAAACTCGCGAAGACACATCAACTGCAGACGTGTCCGGCTTTCCCTTTGACGTTGAGTCTGTCAAGCTGCTCTCCCACATACCGTCAAACTCTAGGCGATCACCATTTTTTTCTAAAATGGTGTTTTCAACAATTAAGCCTGTCAGGCCGTTATGAACCTCTAAAATTCTTACTATTGGTTTTGCGCTCAATAATCGACGAAGCATTGATTGTCTGTTTTGTGGCGTTACGCCATGGCTGCGGATTTGCGCTGACAATTGGGATGCTGAGATTCCCGTTGAGTACGGAACTTCTATCAACTGGCCATCCCATTTGGACAGTGTTGCAATTACTTTTTGGCGAATCTCACTTTGCGGGCCAGACTTCCAATCGTCACCATGCACTACGTAGTCTGGCCTTAGTTTTTCTAAATTCTCTGTATAGTCTAACGTGGTTTGTGGGATCGCGCTTTTAACCCCTTTCAAATTGGAGTAAATGAGCATTCGTTGTTCAAGGGTTAAGAGGGGTAGACGTTTATAGGTTGCAATAGCAGAATCTGTAAGCGCACCAACCGTGACTTCTCCTAGCCCTCGCGCTTTGTCCAAAATATTTAAATGCCCAACGTGAATAAAATCTGCACTCAAAGCCACATAAACTTGCTTCATCATTATCCCCAGAAAAAAGAATTCCTCACTCCATTTAGAGTGTCAGGACAGCAGTTTGCAATAGTTATGCGGCGCAACACGCTGGCCTTAGATTGTTTTTTAATCTAGACGCTAAAATCAAAGCAAAAATGACAACTGCAAAATGTGTCACTTCAGCGTCTTTAAAGCTACACTCTGTAAGTCCGCTAAGATGAAGAAATATTTGAGCGATAAATAACCCAAAAAAAAGCGCCGTGCGCGGAGAATGGGGTTCACCCCCTCGCATAAGCTTATAGTTCTCAACAAGCAATAATACCGAAATGGCAGTATAAATAACTGTTCCGACCAAACCTGTTCCCGATAAAAACTGAATAAATGTATTGTGAGCATGGCCAGTAAAACGGGTATTAATTGCTAATCGATCAAGATATGTCAACGCGAGGTCTTCGTTTTTACCATATCCAACTCCCAACAAGGGGAAGTCCTTAAACATTGCTATATTGGCGGACCACAAATTAAGTCTATTTATCAAGCTAGCGTAGTTGAAATCAAATACCTCGAGTATACGCATCCGAAAAGCCGCAGAGAAAATAAATATTAGAACGCCGAAAGCGCTAGCGGCCCCCGACAATAAAGCCGCCTTTCTTTTAGGGAAAAGCATAATCACAGCTATTAATATGCAACATACAAAAGAAAACCAAACTCCCCGCGTATATGTTGCATACAAAGCCATTCCACCCAATATTGCTACGCTGACAAGAAGCTTATTTCGAAATATACTTCGTGAAAGCAAATACCCCACAACAGCGGAAACAAACAGGCCAAAAGAATTTCCAAATGTCATTGGTGAACTCAAAAAACCAGCTGACCTATAAAACTTGAGTCCCCCAGAATATTCACCTAAATATGTCACTGCTCGGTTTGTGCTACGAATAAAATCTTTTCCCGTAAGGTGTTGAAAAATTGCATAGATAGAAATTATAAAGCCA
>CAUJEF010000028.1 GCA_963169515.1 Bdellovibrionota bacterium | reverse complement strand
AGGCAAAGACAAAGGCATTTCAAAGGCTGCCGCCAATACCGGACAAGCAGATGCGGCACCGAAGCCAAAGAAAGACGTTTCGAAGCTCGGTCTTGGCGGTGTGTTCGGAAAAAATGGGTTGCAGGATGACATTGACAAAGCGGCGTCTGGTTCTGGCGTTGTTGGCAGTGCCGCAAAAAGTGCATCAGGCACAGGCGGTCAATTTGCAGCAGGTGCAGGCGATGAACCAGGTTTGGGAATGAAAGACATTGGAAAAGGTGGGACAGGAACAGCCACCGTCGGGATCGGCGGGATTGGAACTCAAGGCCGCGGTGGAGGGCGAGAAGGTTACGGAACGGGTCCGATGGGAGGCAAACGAAACGCCACAATTATTGCGGGTGGAGAGGGCGAAGAATTCAATGGTACAATTGACCGCGAGGGTATCCGACGCGTTTTAAAAGAAATTGAGCGTCAATTTCGCGCCTGATATGAGAATGTTTTAAATAACCGCCCAGATCTTTTCGGTAAGATTGCGATGACCTGGGACATTAACGACAAGGGTCGTCTCGCAAATGGGCATGTGAAAACATCGACCCTTAATAACTCAGAAGTGGAACAATGCATTTTGCTACGGTTAAGAACGCTCAAGTTTCCGGAGTCCCCTCCGGGTCAAACTGCCGTGGTTACATTTCCATGGGTGTTTAATAGTAAATAGAAAAGTAACGGGAGGTTACTGTGGAACAAACAGAGAATATAAACTGGATCGTGAAGGCCTTTCAAGATGGCGGCGCGACCATGATTTTTATTGCGATCACGGGGGTTCTGACATTTGCCCTCATTATCGAACGATTCACTCAATTGTCTAAACTATCTGTTGATAAACAAGATTTTGTCGACAAACTTTTCGGAATGCTTTTACGGGGGGAATTGCGTCAGGCGGTCACATTCTGCGATAGCAAACCGATCCCGCTTTCGAACACCCTAAAGTCAGGTTTGGTGCAGGTGTTAAACAAACGTCCAGATGAAGAAATTCAAGTTGCGATGGATGGTGCAGTATTAAAGGAAACTCCAAGGCTCGAGGGATGGACATCATTCCTTGCGATTTTTGGTAACGTCGCCACCCTAATGGGTCTTCTTGGAACAATTATCGGTCTGATCAAATCGTTTAGTGCGGTTAACCAAGCTGATGCGGCTCAGAAAGCAGAATTGCTATCACTCGGTATTTCCCACGCGCTAAATTGTACAGCGTTTGGTCTGGTGATCGCAATCCCGGCGATTGTATTCTTTGGTTACTTCCAGGTGCGCATCGGTCGAGCAATAAACGACATGACCGAAAGTAGCATGAATATGATGAACCTTGTGGTTTCTAACCGTGACAAGATGAAATACAACTGACAAGAGGCTACCTATGGCTCAAGTAGATGATGGCAATGGCGGAGAGAGAGATAAGAACGTAGATCTGAATATAGTTCCGTTCATCGATTTGATGAGCGTGTGTATTATCTTCCTTTTAATCACGGCCGTGTGGACCCAAGTTTCCATGATTCAAATTGGAAGCTCGATCTATTCCAAACGAACAGATACCGGAGAAGTGGAACCTCCCCCACGATCTGAGATCGCCTTTCGTTTAGATGTCACCGATAGGGGATACACCTTGCGCCTAGGCAAACAGATTTCATCAATTCCAAAGGTGAACGGTCAGTTTAATGACGAAGCATTGTCGCAGCAGCTTCAAGAAATTAAGCAAAAATATCCAGACAAAAAAGATGCCATAATTTCAGTTATGGAAAGCCTTGTGTACGATGATCTCATCCGTGGAATGGATCTTTTGCTGACATCAGGTTTTGAAGAAATTAGCGTAGCGACCCAAGGAGTGTAGGATGGCTATTTATGCCCCAGGCAAACGTGATAGACACAATCGCTCTAAGCGCGGTGGAAAACGAAAGGTTTTGGCGACGCTTTCCCTGACTGCGATGGTGGATATGTTTACGGTTTTGACAGTATTCCTTTTGCAAAACTACAAAGCAACGGGCGAGGTATTGCACATACCGAAAAATGTGGTTCTACCGACAGCATCCGAAGTAAAGGAGCTTACTCCGGCTCATGTTGTTACTGTTTCTAGCGACAAAGTCTTATTGGATGATGAAATCATCATCGACTTTGATAAGGTTAAACAGCAAACCGACTGGCTGATTCAGCCGCTCTTTAAGTCGCTCACAGATAAAATTCGTGAAGACGAAATCAAGTATCGCGCTGATCTTAAAAATAAAGTCAAAAATGTCGTCTATGGAAAAGACAAAGCCGCACAAAATGACGAAGCTAAGAAATTTCGCCGCATTACAGTCCAGGCTGACAAGAATATAGACTTTTTGAGCATCAAAAAAGTCATGTATACGGTCACCGAAGCTGGCGGAAATGAAATTAACTTTGCGGTAATCACCAAGCCCCGAAAAAAAGTAGAACTGTAAGCATTCGGAGCACCCTGATGAAACGTCTTGCAATTTTATTTTTAGCTTTGTTGTATCTCGCGGCCTGCTCTGTAGCTCAAAAAAGGAACCCCTCCAGCTGGGAAGGAACGGGAGTTCAAGAAAAATTTAAACATGTAATATTTTTGGTTCATGGTGTCGGGGGTGATCACACGACATTTATAAAGATGGATCGCGCCTTAGAAAATCAGCTTTCAAAATTAGACCCATGCACAGAAAATCGCTGCGTCGAATACCATTCTAAGCAATTAATGTACAGTACCGAAAACAGCACAATGGACACAACAGGGTTTAGTAAAGTCATTGGGAAACAAATTGATCAGTATTTTCAAGAGCTGGGCGGATTAGGGCCTAATGATAAAATTTCTTTTGTAACCCATTCTCAGGGCGGCATTGTTTCCTTAATTTGGCTGTTCCATACATTTATTAAAAATAATGAATCAAAGTACCGTGATCTGATTCAAGATCCATTGGATTTAGAGGGATTAAATCCAGTGTATTTCGGTCATGTTCGTAATTTTATTACTCTAGGAACTCCATTTTGGGGATCAAAGATGGGACCGCTCGGGCTGTGGGTCAAAGAATCCTGCAAAAGCGACGGCGCTTTTCGAAAAAAGGTCTGTGAATTTACAAAAAATCTGACAAAGCTCATTGGGATAAAAGAACTTAAAGGCGTGGCATTTAACAGCCAAACAATTTATAGTTTTCGTCAAAACAGTCTTATCGCAGCTGAAACAGAAATCGCAGAAATTTTTCGCACCCGCATCCGGCCATTAAATATAGCGGGTGTTGCCATGAACGCCAATTGGCTGCTGGATTTAATTGGGTCGGGTCGAACTCGTTTAGAATCAGACGTTGCAGTTTCCGTTCCGAGCGCTCGATATGATTTCATCCGCGCAGTAATTTCTGACAAAGATTACACTGATGGTGCCGAGGTCGGGCCAGAGGCTTTTACTGATACGCCTTTTAATGTCCCGCTTGTTTTAACAAATGCGTTTCATTCCCTTCTAATACTTCCCCCGAAGGATCTTATTCAAAAACCAGAAGAACAGCTTACTAAAACAGAAGAAGCGCAGCTATCTCACAAAAACGGCCGGATATTTCATGATCGATACGATCTTGCGCAAGTTGGGATAGAGTGTTTTAAAGACATAGAATGTGACCATCGTACCTTTAAGACAATTGTCTATCATATTTTGGGTGACGAGTGGTCTGATTACAGGCAACTGCCTCCCAAGGCTAATAAAGAAAGTAATGAAATTCTAAAACAAATGTCGTCATTTTTTATTGACCTAGACATTCTTATTGATGCCAAAGTCTCATCAATGAGTGACGATGATTTGCAAGCCCAAGCCAACGCCATACCAGAACCCCGGATTTCCTTAAGCACTAATATTGCTCTCAACCCTTCGACGATTCCGGGGCGCCCAGCAAATCAAGCTAAACGGATTTACTATGAACAAGACGGGAAAAGAAAAAAGCCGGTACATGACAAAATTGTAAAAATGGGCGGGGAATATGGGGGCAGTTATAAAAAATTTGTTAGGGGTATAAAACAAGACAAACAGCGCATTTCTTTGCGTAACTACTATATGGGGTCTGCAATTGAATCTTACATTCCAAATGCTGATCCATCAAAGCCTGGGACCTTTAAAGACCGATTTGTGCGGATGAAAATTGAAATTCCAGGTTATAAGTCACGTGTTGTTGACGTCAAAGTTCGTCCAACTTATTCCACCTTTCTTGAAGTCCACCTAGAATAGGGAGAAGCAGAGTGGTGTTTAGACAGCCAGGTTTTATCAAATAACTGTCACAATTTTTTTTACGTGGATCTAAATTCAGATTTGGGTTGGGAAATAAAAAATTGGTGGAGGTGATGTAAACCCCCTATAATCAATAACTTATAGCATTTGGGCATCACTTGGGCAATGGGAGATATTTTTGTAATAGAAATGCCCTCAATTTTCGTTTTCACTCTC
>CAUJEF010000027.1 GCA_963169515.1 Bdellovibrionota bacterium | reverse complement strand
AGAGGCGCCCGCAACAGCCACGGTGGCCGAGGGCACACCAGAAGAAATTCTTTTGGGACAAAATCTATTTCAAGGAAAAATTCGATTTTCAAATGGCGGCCCGTCCTGCATCGCGTGCCACAATGTCGAAAATGAATCGGTATACGGCGGCGGAATTTTGGCGAAGGAATTAACCACGGTTTTTTCTCGCATGGGCGGGGCCGGTGTGCGGGCGATAGTTTCAAGCCCACCATTTCCTGTAATGAAAGCGGCATTTGAGAACAAGCCTGTAACGGAGGCAGAAGTTTCCGCGCTGGTCGCCTTCCTTCAGTTCACAGACAAAGAAAATACGCTCCATCAGCCGCGGGAATATGGTTGGGCAATGTTCGGGGCGGGTTCGGTCGGAGTGATCGCATTGCTCGGTTTTTATTCGTTAATAGGCAGAAGAAGAAAAAGAAATTCCGTCAATCAAGAAATCTACGATCGGCAAGTGAAATCCGAATAGGAGAGGCATATGGGTTGGATTAAAGACATCATTTCTCCAGAGACACGCAAGTGGGAAGAATTTTATCGCAATCGTTTCCAACATGACCGGATTGTCCGCAGTACGCACGGAGTGAATTGTACAGGCGGGTGCTCCTGGCAAATTCATGTTAAGGACGGTATCGTCGTTTGGGAAACACAGCAGCTCGATTACCCTCTTCTCGAAAGTTCGTTGCCGCCTTACGAACCACGCGGGTGCCAACGAGGGATATCTTATTCTTGGTATCTTTATAGTCCACTCCGTATCAAATACCCGTTGATCCGCGGAGCACTTATTGATGCCTATCGCGCAGAAAAAGAAAAGGCAGGAGATCCAGTCACGGCGTGGGAAAATCTTCAGAAAGATCCTGAAAAACGCAAAAAATATCAACGGGCGCGCGGCAAAGGGGGCTTTCGGCGTGCGACTTGGGATGAAATGTTAGAGCTACTTGCTGCGGCCAACATTTATACTGCGAAAAAATATGGTCCGGATCGAGTCATTGGATTTTCGCCGATACCCGCAATGTCCATGCTTAGCTATGCATCGGGGGCCCGTTTTCTACAGCTCTTTGGTGGCGTTTGCCTGAGCTTCTATGATTGGTACTGTGACCTTCCGACGGCATTCCCTGAAATTTGGGGCGAGCAAACTGATGTTTGCGAAAGCGCAGATTGGTACAACGCTAAAATGATTGCCGACATGGGTGCCTGCCTAAATATGACACGAACCCCGGATTGTCACTTCTTTGCAGAATCGCGGCACAATGGCACGAAAGCCGTGGTTTTCTCTCCAGATTTTAGTCAGGTTTGCAAATACGCCGATCAATGGGTGCCGCTGCACGCAGGCAGCGACGGTGCGTTTTGGATGGCTGTTTCGCATGTCATTTTAAAAGAATTTCATCATGAAAAACAAACTCCGTATTTTTTGAAATATGGAAAACAGTACACAGACAGTCCATATCTCGTAATTTTGAATAAAGAGGGGAACCATTATAAGCCCGGAAGATTGTTGCGCGCCAACGAGCTTGCACAATTTAAAGATATTGAAAATGGCGATTGGAAATTCGTCAACATTGATGAAAAAACAAATAAATATGTAGTACCAAAGGGTGCGATGGGACACCGCTGGAGTAAAGAGCTTGGCAAATGGAACATGAAGCTTGAAAACTCTGCGGATGATAATCCGTATGATCCACAGCTAACATTGTTAAACAAAAACGATGGCGTTATGACTGTCGAATTCACTGAATTTGGATTGGATAAAAGGGCGCTGAGGGGTGTTCCGGTTAAAAAGGTCACCACCACCCAAGGTGAAGTTGTTGTTGCGACAGTTTATGATTTGATTATGGCTCAATACGGAGTTGGGCGAGGTCTTCCCGGCGATTATCCAAAAGATTACACGGATAAAGACGCAGCTTACACGCCAGCATGGCAAGAGGTAATCACGGGCATTGACTCGCAAACGGTTATCCAATTTGCCAAAGAATGGGCAAATACTGCTGAAAAAACTCAAGGCAAATGCATGATCATCGTCGGCGCGGGGGTTAATCACTGGTACCACTCTAATTTGATGTATCGAGCGGGCGCAATGTCGTTGATGCTTACCGGTTGCGTTGTGCGAAATGGGGGGGGCTAAAATCACTATGTAGGTCAGGAAAAATTAGCGCCTGTTGATTCATGGGGAACGGTTGCCTTTGCAAAAGACTGGCATCCAGCAAGTCGCTTACAACAAGCGCCGCTGTGGCATTATATTAACACCTGCCAATATCGTTATGATGGACAATACTCACGTTACAACACGGTTCCTAAAAACGACATGACCGCAAAGCACACTGCGGACACAATTGTGTCTTCCGTCCGGAATGGATGGATGCCATATTTCCCTCAGTTTAAACAAAGCACGTTGGAACTTGGAAAAGAGGCTGTCGCAAGCGGGGCAAAGGACGACGAAAGCATCACCAAATATGTTTTTGAAAAATTGAAATCAAAAAAACTAGAATATTCCGTTGCGGAGCCTGAGGCTGAAGAAAATCATCCGAGGGTTTGGTACATTTGGCGAGGAAATGCAATCACAGGTAGCATGAAGGGTCATGAGTACGCGTTCGAACATTATCTTGGAACACACTCAAATCTTATTGGCAAAGATTCTGAAGAGCACACAAAAGATCTAAAGTGGTATGACATTGCACCAAAAGGAAAAATGGATCTTGTTGTTGATCTTAATTTCCGGATGGATTCTTCCGCGCTTTATTCTGACATCGTTTTACCAGCGGCTTCATGGTATGAAAAAGCCGATATGAACAGCACGGATTTACACTCGTTCATTCATCCGTTGTCAGCGGCGATCGCGCCGGTATGGGAAGCGAAAACAGATTGGGATATCTTTAAAGAGGTCGCCCGGGTTACGAGCGAGCTTGCGAAAAAGCATCTGGCAGAACCACAAATTGATATCGTTGCAGGAGCCCTGTCCCATGATTCACCAGATGAGATCACACAACCAAGCGTGAAAGATTGGTACAAAGGCGAATGTGATCCCGTGCTTGGCAAAACCATGCATAAGCTTGCCGTGGTTCGACGAGATTACACTAAGATTTATGAAAAATTCATAACTCTTGGAGAAAATGTCAAAACCAAGGGCTGTGGCGCGCATGGAACCAATTATATGTGTGCGGAAGAATATGATGAGTTGATCACTTCGAATCATTTTCCAGTCGAAAAGATTGACGGAAAATCGCTTCCTTCCTTAAAAGAAGATGTTTCTGCTCTTAATGTTATTTTGCATCTATCAACCTTAACGAATGGAGCCCTGGCAACACGAGCCTACGAAAACGTGGAGAAGCGTACGGGCCTGGAGCTCAAGGATTTGGCCGAAGGCAGCGGCGACATCCGAATTCGTTACGCCGATTTGCAAGCTCAACCACGGCGTTACAACACGTCTCCGATTTGGTCTGGGCTTATGAATAATGGGCGAGCTTACGCCGCATACACATATAATGTGGATCGTCTAGTTCCATGGCGAACCCTAACGGGGCGGCAACATTTTTATCTCGATCACGACATGTATTTGGCTTATGGGGAGCATTTGCCGACGTATAAGCCGTCACCCCGACCAGAGGCATACGGGGACTTAAAAGAAACCTTGAAAGGTGGAAGCGCCAAAGTGCTCAACTGCTTAACCCCACATGGAAAATGGCATATCCATTCAACATATATGGATAACCATCGAATGTTGACCCTATCGCGGGGTTGCGAGCCCTGCTGGTTGAGCGAAAAAGACGCAGCCGATCTTGGCATCAAAGATAATGATTGGGTGGAGGTTTATAACGACCACGGAGTTTATTGTACCAGGGCTTGCGTTAGCTCGCGGATACCGAAGGGTGTCTGCATTGTATATCACGTTCCAGAGCGGACGGTTGGGATCCCAAAATCGCAAGTTCGAGGCAATAAGCGAGCGGGTGGACACAATAGCTTTACAAGGATTCACCTCAAACCGAATTTTCTTTGTGGAGGATACGGTCAGTTTTCATATCATTTCAATTATTGGGGGCCAATAGCTCCCCAACGGGATACTCACGTTACGGTTAAACGTATGGACAAGGTCGTTTTTTGAGGTAAGGAAAAAAAATGGATATTCGTTCACAAATTTCAATGGTTTTTCATCTCGATAAATGTATTGGCTGCCACACATGTTCAGTCGCTTGTAAAAATATTTGGACCGATCGCAAGGGTGCTGAATATATGTGGTGGAACAATGTCGAAACCAAGCCCGGTACGGGATACCCTACAAAATGGGAAAACCAAAATATTTACCAGGGGGGCTGGGTAAAAAATGGGGACGGCATTGAGTTAAAGGGTGCCGGCAAGCAAAAAGGTCTTTTAAATATTTTCCACAACCCAAACCTTCCATTAATCGATGATTATTATGAGCCGTTCACCTATAAGTATCTTGATTTAATAGAATCGCCGGCCGGAGACGATCAACCGACGGCTCGTCCTGTTTCATTAATCACAGGAAAGCCAATCGATATCAAAATGGGACCGAATTGGGATGATGATCTTAGCGGAACTCCAGATTTTGCGCGCAATGACCCAAACTTTAAGAACTTGTCGCCAGCAGAGCAAGAAGCCATGTTTCAGCTTGAACGCATGGCCTTCTTTTATCTTCCTCGAATTTGTAACCACTGTCTGAATCCTGCGTGTGTGGCATCTTGTCCCTCTGGGGCAATTTATAAGCGGGGAGAAGATGGTGTCGTTTTAATTAACCAAAATGTTTGTCGTGCGTGGAGAATGTGCGTAACTGCGTGCCCGTATAAAAAGTCTTACTATAATTGGCACACAGGAAAATCCGAGAAATGTATTCTTTGTTATCCCCGCATCGAGGCGGGTTACGCGCCGGCATGTATGCATTCTTGTGTAGGACGAATTCGTTATTTAGGCGTGATACTATACGATGCTGATCTTATACATAAGGTGGCGTCCGCTGACGAAAAGGATTTGATCGATCGGCAGATGGACATTTTAATGGATCCATTTGACCCAGAAGTTATTGCTTCTGCAAAGGCAAACGGCATCGCAGACTCAACGATTCACGCTGCGCAAAACTCACCTACATATAAGTTTATAAAGCAATGGGGATTGGCGCTTCCGCTTCACGCTGAATTTAGAACTCTTCCTATGCTGTTTTATGTTCCGCCATTGCTTCCAGTAATGGCTTCTGTTAAAGAGGCACATAACAAAAAACAAGCAGAAAAGCTTTCGCCAATCTCAAAGGTTTGGGATGATGACTGGCTATATAATACGGCAACGGCTGAAATTTGGGGGACTGTCGATCAGGCGCGGTTTCCTCTGAAGTATTTAGCCAGTATGTTTAGCGCTGGCGATGAAGAAAAAGTCAAAGATAGGCTAAAAAAAATGATGGCTGTCCGTATTTACCGTCGATTTAAAACAGTAGGCGATATCTCCGAACAAAAAGCGATGGATGCTTTAAAAGACGTCGGATACACACCTGAAATGGCAGAGGATGTGTATTATCTTACGTCGCTTGCTAAATTTGACGATCGTTTTGTGGTTCCGGCAGCACATCGAGAACATGCGATTGAAATGTTGGAATTTACCGGTGACAAAAAGGGCAGCGCGGGGTTTGGCTTTAAAGAAGACACAATGGGCAGGGGATTATAAAGATGGAGAGATACGCGCACTATCCGTACTTGGCAGATTTGTTTGATTTCCCGGGGCCTGAATATGAGGCAAAATCACAACGGGCGCTGATGCTGGTTCGTGAAAAATATCCTGAGGCGGCGACGAACCTGATGGAGTTTCTCGACGGGTTTCCAAAAAAGCTTTTGGACCGTCAGGAGATCTATACACGAACCTTTGATGTCCAGGCCATCACAACCCTTGATGTCGGCTATGTCCTTTTCGGTGATGATTATAAGCGCGCCGAACTTTTGTCAAATTTGACACGGGAACAAACTCGGGCGGGGACAGATTTAAAGGGCGAGTTGGCGGATCATTTACCAAATATTTTACGGCTGATTCCAAAGTTTGATGAGGAGCTTTTGAAAGAATTGGTCAGTGAAATTCTTGTTCCTGGACTGATGCTGATGATTCGTGAATTTGGCGAAGACCGGATTGAAAAGAAAAATAAAAATTACGAGAAGCACTATAAAACGGTTATTGAAACGGCTCCGGGGGGCGAGGCGACGGTCTATAGACGAGCTCTGTCGGCTCTTATTTTAATTTTGAAACAAGATTTCCAAATCGATGAAGTCATGGAGCGACTTGAGGGCTGGTCTGCAAAGGCAGCAGATTTTCTTGGACGGGTTGAAAAAGAAATAGAAATAGAAAAGAATGCAAATCCTGGGAACAGCGGATGTGATTCTTGATCAACGAGAAGGGGTGCCTGTGGCTTTTTTAAATAATTTTTTGTTTATAGCATTGCCATATATTTCAATGGTTGTTTTTTTAATCGGCTCTATTTATCGTTACCGAAAAACAGGATTTAAGTATTCGTCTCTTTCCTCGCAGTTCCTAGAGGGGAGGAAGCTTTACTTTGGCACAATGGCGTTCCACGTTGGAATATTGATTGTATTCGCGGGGCATCTTCTGACCTTCTTGTTTCCAACGGCAACATTAGTTTGGAATAGTCACCCCGTTCGTTTGATTGTGCTTGAGGGATTGGCATTTACTTTTGGACTTAGCGTACTTGTGGGAATGACAGGTCTGTTTCTAAGGCGTGTAGGCACCGCACGAATCCGAACCGTGAGCAATCAGATGGATATTGTGATTGAAATTCTTATAGCACTTCAGGTGGTGTTGGGGTGTTGGATTGCACTCGGATATCGTTGGGGCTCATCTTGGTTTGCGTCTGACCTTACCCCATATCTTTGGTCTATATTTAAACTCGATCCGCAGATCAATGCTGTGGTCGCTATGCCGACAGTAATCAAAGCGCATATCGTGGGGGCGTTCATTATTATCGGGCTTATTCCCTTCACACGGCTTGTACATTTTTTGGTTGCTCCTTTTCATTATATCTGGCGCCCATATCAGCAAGTCATTTGGTACTGGGATCGAAAGCAGGTTAGGAATGAGCGCACAGCGTGGAGCACGCATCGCCCACGCAACAACTAAAGGGTAAGTAAGGAAGAAGCTATGCAAAAAAACGAATTGAATCAAATTGATCCTTTAAAACGGCAACCCGATCAAGGGGTTGTTGGGGAGAGCCTTTCTCCAATGGGGCCCCCGGAGGCTTTTGCGCCACCGGCAGCAGATAGAGTTCCTCGCGAAGAAATGCATCCATTTTTGCAACAATTTATGCAAGAGCACGATGAATTTATGAATGAAATAAAAATTTTCGAAGACGCAATTTTGGAGGTTCAGGCAAGTGGATTTACTAAAGAGTTACAAAAAAAGCTGAGCCACTTTTTTCATTTTTTCGATAATGATTTTGTGATTCACAGTCGACGAGAGGAAGCGACTTTTTTTCCTCTTTTAAGCCGGCGGCTCAAAGAAAAAGGGGAACACACCAAAGGGGATTCCCCAAAAACTGCCGTCGATCTTATGGAAGACGATCACATAAAAGCTATTCAAATGGCAGCCGTCATATTCAATTTTTTGGGACTCGCATTTCGCCTACCGGATGGAGCGTCCCGGCTGATCGTTCTTGATGCGGCTCTTGAACAAGGGAAAAACCTTGTTGAGTTGCTCCGGCTCCATATTTTTAGAGAAGATAATATTGTGTTTTCGTCAGCGCATCGACTAATTTCTGCATCTGAATTAAGTGCGATGGCAAATAAAACATGCTGAGTGGGGTCAAAGCAACTCTGGGCTTGGGCATTCGAGATTTGTCGCCGGCATACTTTGCATTAGTAATGGCGACAGGTGTGATTTCTATAGTATCCCATCTGTTCGGTATGACCTCGATTGCAACGATTCTTTTCTCTCTTAACTGTATGTTTTACGTCATTTTAGTGGCGCTTTTTATTCTAAGGTTTATATTTTATCGGAAACAGTTTTTGTCTGATTTCGTTGATCATATCCACGGGGCAGGGTTTTTTACGGCCATTGCCGGAACCTGTGTACTTGGCAGTCAGTTTGTTGTTTTGAATAACAATGTTGGGCTTGCAAAAATTTTACTTGGGATTGCGATAGTGCTATGGCTGGTTATTATTTATGCTTTTTTTGCCGGGATCACAATTCGGCGTAAAAAACCGACCCTTGAAAACGGGATTAGCGGAATCTGGTTAACATCCGTCGTGGCGACTCAATCCGTGTCGATATTGAGCGCACTGGTTTCTGCCAGTTGTGGGGAGGGGAAGCAATTTGTGCTTTTCCTCGCGCTAAGTTTATTTTGTGCCGGAGGGATGCTCTATATTATGATTATCACGCTAATTTTTTATAGGCTTACATTTTTTCGAATGGAGGCAGAGCAGTTTGCACCGCCATATTGGATTAATATGGGGGCTCTTGCGATTTCGACGCTGGCAAGCAGCGATCTTGTTTTAAGGAAAGACCATTGGACGCTTTTGGCAGAAATCACGCCCGTTCTTAAAACCATGACCCTTCTTTTCTGGGCGGTAGGAACGTGGTGGATTCCGTTGATTGTAATATTAGGAATGTGGAGGCATTTTGGCGGGCAGCTCCCTCTTAAATATCATCCGCAGTACTGGGGTATGGTCTTCCCAATGGGAATGTATACGTTAGCTACGCTCAGATTGGTCGAAGTAATCGGGGTGCCATTTCTGTCTAAGTATTCAATGGTTTTTGGTTACGCAGCAATGACGGCATGGATTTTAGTATTTGCCGGAATGTTGCGCCACATCATAAAGATGTTTATGGCGGACACTGCCGATACAGTGGCATAGTGAGGACAGTTTTAAATTTGACTCCGAAGTTCGACGCTCTAGAATCCCACAAAAAAAATGAGCGTTGAGCCGCAAGCGAGAAAGATGCTTGCCAGGGTTGTCGTCGGAAACGGGACAGCCTCCCAGGTTGGAAAGGAGATCCGGATGATAGAAGCAAATTCATTGCACGACACATACAATCGCTCGTTTGAATATTTGCGATTATCGTTAACCGATGCTTGTAACTTTCGTTGTATTTATTGCCTGCCGAATGGATATCAAAAATGCAATGGCCAGCCTGATCCTTTAAATATCGATGAAATAACAAATTTAACGAATGTTTTTGCTCGGCTAGGGATATGGAAAATTCGACTTACAGGCGGCGAGCCAACCCTTAGGCGTGACTTGGTCGAAATTGTGGAGCGAATTAACGGGACCCCTGGGATTAGAAGGGTAACATTGACAACCAATGGCTATCGCTTAAAGCAATTGATCGAGCCGCTTAAGAACGCGGGCCTGAGTGGAGTAAACGTCAGTGTGGATAGCCTTGACCCCCTCCGATTTAAAAAAATCACAGGGCGTGATTCGCTGGGTGAGATTTTATTGGGAATTGAAGCGGCACTTAATATTTTGACCGAAGTAAAAATCAACGCCGTGTTGCTGCGCGGGTTGAATGAAATTGAATTTGATCGGTTTTTGGAATTCGTACGCCACAGGCCAATTTCGGTGAGATTTATTGAACTCATGCGGACCGGAGAAAATGGGGACGTTTTTAATAAATGGCACTTGTCGGCGAAGGAACTCGAATCTGATTTGTACAGGCGCGGATGGGAAAAAGCACCACGCTCTGATGGTGGGGGTCCCGCGGTTGAGTTTGGACACAATGACTATGCCGGACGCATTGGCCTAATTGCGCCGTATGCAAAAGATTTTTGTGCAGGATGCAATCGATTACGGGTTACGAATCAGGGTGCTTTGCGACTGTGTTTATTCGGCGATTCAGACTATTCGCTAAGATCGCTCCTTCAGTCTCCCGACCAGGCCGAAAAACTAATGTTAAAAATTGTAGAGTTGTTGAAATTAAAACCACCATCACACTTTCTTCAAGAGGGACGCTATGGGAACACAAGAAATTTGGCATCCGTCGGGGGCTGAAAACACTCAATTTAAAATGATCGACGTTGGCGCAAAAACAGCAACGCATCGTCGAGCCGTCGCACAAGGAAAAATCCACATTCCAAAAGCGACGCTTTATAAAATTCATACGGGTACGATGCCAAAAGGGAATGTGTTGGCTATGGCGGAGGTTGCCGGGATTCAGGCCGCAAAGAAGACATCTGAAATATTGCCACTGTGTCATCCCTTGTCTCTCGATTCGGTTCGCGTGTGGTATGACCTCGATTTGAACGCAGAAACGATCATTGTTTTTTGCGAGGCCTGTGCGTTTTCAAAAACAGGGGTGGAAATGGAGGCTCTGTGCGGAGTCCAAGCGGCCCTGCTTGCGATCTACGATCTGACAAAAGGGATTGAGCCAGCGCTTCAGATTGGCGATATCCGCCTTAAGCTCAAAGAAGGCGGCAAGAGCGGATCTTGGAAACATCCTCTTGAGGAAGAGTTAGCGAAACTAAGCCCCGAGAAAAACGAGAAAAAACCAGAACTGTTTGAAGTGCGAGCGGCCGTGGTTGTTGTTAGTGATCGATGTGCCAGAGGCGAAGCCGTGGATCAATCTGGAGCCGCGTTGAAAGATCTCTTAATTAAAGATGGATCTCTTGTGATTTCAAAAGAAATCGTACCAGACGAAGCTGAAAATATTAGAAACTCTGTAAAGCGGCTTGCTCTTGAGGATAAAGTGGATTTCATCGCAGTGACAGGGGGAACAGGAATCGGACCAAGAGATATAACGCCGGAGGCTCTCGAAGACCTTTGGACAAAGAAAATTTCTGGCATTGGCGAACTTATACGTGAGAGCAGCAATCACCCGAAGTCGCGCCTCAGTCGTGCGGAAGCTGGAATGATTGGAATGAGCCTTGTTGTACTTTTCCCCGGCAGCGTCAGCGGAGCGACGGAGGGTTATGCAGCGATTAAAAAAATTCTGCCACACGCGCTTCATATCCTTAAGGGAGGTGCTCATTGATCAGTTATAAAGAAGCGATTTCTATGCTTCAAAATGAAGCCTTAGAAAAATCAATCTCAGAAGAAATGTGTGCGATAGAGTTCGCCGTCGGCAGGGTTGCGGGCGAGGACCTTCGGTGCGAGGAGAACATTCCTGGGTTTGATAATTCGGCCATGGATGGATTTGCAATTTCATCCCTAGCGACAAAACAAGCCTCATCGAAAAATCCGGTCCGCTTTAGGGTGCTGGGCACGATCGCGGCCGGTGACGATTTTGAAAGATTTGGCGGCGCAGCTACATTTTCACACGCGCCTTCTAATTGTGCATGGGAAATTATGACAGGCGCCCCCATGCCATCGGAGTTCTTTGATGCCGTTGTTAGGCTGGAGGATGTGGATATCTGCCGTATTGACGATGACAAGAACGTAGAAATTATTTTGAAACAACCAGTGGATAAGGGAGAAAATGTTCGTCTTCGGGGGAGCGATTTTCGTTCTGGAAAAGAGATATTAAAGAAAAATAATCTTATTCAGCCACACCACGTATTAGCCTTGGCTGTTAACGGCGTAACACAAGTGCGGGTACGCCGAAAAATTCGCATAGCAATTATATCGACGGGTCGAGAGCTCGTCAGTCATGCTGAAAATAATTTAGCTCCGGGTATGATTCGAAATTCGACGGCCCCGTATTTGAAGAGTCTTTTACCCCTTTATCAGATCGAATCATCATTTCACGGCACAGTTCCGGATGATGCGAAAGAGTTTGAAAAAATAATAACACAGATACTTGATGACCCCCCCGATATTATCGTGACAACGGGAGCGGTTTCTATGGGTAAGTTTGATTTCGTTCTGAGTTCGGTAAAAAACATGAAAGGGATGATTTTGTTTCACAAGGTGGCAATCCGCCCAGGGAAACCAATTCTGTTTGCTCGAATTGGGCAATCCGGCCCCGTGCTTTTTGGGCTTCCTGGAAATCCGACGGCAACGATGGTGGGGGTACGTTTTTTTGTTGAGCCTTATATTAGGGCCCTGCTTTCCCTGCCAATAGAATCACCCGTGCTAGCGCGGCTTGATTACAACACAAAAAAACCAGATGGACTGCGTTGTTTTTATAAAGGTAAGAAGCGAATAGAACCAGAGGGGGCGAGAGTCGAAGCCCTGCTCGGGCAAGAGTCATATCGAATTAGCCCACTGTTAGATACAAACAGTTGGGTTGTTTTTGGAGAAGAAAATGATGAGGTCACGAAAGAGAGCGTTGTAGAGGTTTACCCCTTAATTTCAGGGTTGAGGGGGTAAGAATGGAATCAGTAGGCATAACAATTCGTTTGTTCGGCGCATTCAGAAAATTTGGTAACGGATCAGAAATTGAAATTTCGGTTCGTTGTGGAACGAATCTAAAAGAGTTGCGAGTGTTGTTGTCGCAATATCTTCGGGAGAACGATCCCAAGTTTTCTGAAACCTTGGTTGTCGATTCTGCGATTGCCAATGATACAAAAATATTAACGAATGACTTTTGTATCGAAAAATCCTGCACACTGGCTATTTTGCCGCCTGTTTGTGGCGGCTGAAGGAATATTTATGAGCAGTATAAAGGTTCAAATTATGGATTGTCCCATTAGCATCGACGAGATTTGTTTGAGTGCTGATCGAGGAACATTTGGGGCAGAGGTTTCCTTTTTGGGCGTCGTGAGAAGGTGGAATCATGGGAAAAAAGTGATTGCCGTCAGCTACGATGCCTTTCAACCGCTCACAGAAAATATTATTGAAGAAATTTGTCGAGAAGCCCAAGGAAAATGGGGAAAAGACTTGGGGATCACAGTTATTCATCGAATTGGGCGGCTTGAAGTTGGCGAAATTAGTGTTTTTATTCATGTGAAATCGGTTCATCGCGATGAGGCTTATCAAACGTCCCGCTATGTAATAGAGGAGCTCAAACATCGTGCGCCCATTTGGAAGAAGGAACATTACGAAGATGGGGAGACGGCTTGGCTGAAGGGGCACGCACTTTGTAAGGAAAATCATGCAGTTGATAAAGCATAGCGTTGGCATTGTGCTTGCGGGCGGGCGGTCTACCCGCATGGGGAGGGATAAAGCGCTCCTTTCGTTTCGTGGGCGTCGCTTAATTGATCACATGGTTGACATCATGGCGAGGTCCGGAGTTGAAACGGTTGCGGTCAGTGGATCTTATCCCGGACTGCCGTGTATAGAGGATAGGGTTTTTAACCGCGGCCCAGTTGGCGGCCTTCATTCGGTTTTGGCAACGGGTTTATCTCTGGGGACGGCGATTTTAGTTGTGCCCGTTGATATGCCGAACTTAAATCCGTCTCTGCTTAATCGACTTTTGATCGAACTTTATGATACCAACTCGCACGCAATTCAAATCGAGGGCTATGAAATGCCTTCGGCGTATATAGTTTCAGAATTGTTAAAAAAGAATATCGAAGAATTAATAATGGGGGCGAATCCGTCTCTTTGTTCCATGCGAGTTTTGTTGGAAAAAATGCACGCCACGTCTCTCTCTCTTAGCCAGCAAAATCGGGAGGCATTTAACAACATAAATTTCCCTGCGGAGTGGCTTCGATTTGAGCAGGATCTAAAATGAATGTTCGCATATCTGCAGAAGGAATTCGCTTTCGCATTAGCACGGAAGAGCTAAAAAAGCTTTTGAATGGCGGATCAATTATCGAAACAGTCGCGCTTCCACAAGGGAGCACAATCACATTGGGAGTGGATGTTTCTGGTGATGAAGCTCTCGGGCAGGCGCTGTTGCTGATGGCCCGGCCGAATGAGATTCGCTTGGGGGTCAGCCAGTCTCAGTTAGAAAAGCTAATGGTTCCATCTAAGCGGGGGTTGGCGGGAGAATCTGTTGAGGGGAGAAAGGTAATTAGGTACTCGCTCGAGGTGGATCTTCGGGGATAAGAAGGTCGCCTTGCCACGCATTGATACCGCCCTTTAATGAAAAAACGCGCTTTACCCCTTTGGACATCAAAAGGGTAGCCGCCCGAAGACTTCTTTGTCCCTTTTGACAATAGGTTACAAGCAATCTATCTGAATCTATAAAATCTGGAATTTCCCGCTCAAGCAGCGACAGCGGAGCGTTAAAAGATCCTGGTATGAATCCGCGCTCAAGCTCGCAGGTTTCACGAACGTCGATTAATTGAATATCCGACAAAGTCGCAAGGGCGTGTTCGAGCTCCTGCGAAGTCATTTCATTAATATTGGATTCGATGGACAACGAACAGCCGTCCAAGTAATCATCTTTAAAAAACTTTGCTTTTGAATTTGTTGAACAGATTGGACAATCAAATTTTTTTTCGATCTGAAATGTAGAAATCGCGGCATTGCGCAAGTCCATAACAAGAAGACGCCCAATCAGGGGTGAAAATTCTTTGTTCCCCGTGCCACCTAAAATTAGCTTGATCGCCTCCATGGCCTGTAGGCTTCCAACGGTTCCTGTAAGTGCGCCGATCACGCCAGATTCAGCGCAATTTGCAATGCGGGTCTTTGGTGGTGCGGGATAAACACATCGATAACAGGGCCCGTGTTTTGCCCAAAACACGGAAATTTGGGCTTCAAAGCCTGTTGCAGAGCCGAAAACGACAGGGATGTCTAGTTGGGCCGCGACATCGTTTATGAGAAATTTTGTTCCAAAATTATCCGTTCCATCTATCACGAGATCGTAGCCTTTGAAAATTTGTGTGGCGTTTGCAAGCGTGAGGCGGTCGGGGAAGGTTTCGATTTCAAGGTTCGGATCCAAATCCAGCAAGCGATCTTTCGCGGCGTCGACTT
Source organism: Bdellovibrionota bacterium (assembly GCA_963169515.1). Lineage (GTDB taxonomy): Bacteria > Bdellovibrionota > Bdellovibrionia > Bdellovibrionales > JAEYZS01 > CAUJEF01. Next base: position 5,584 of record CAUJEF010000027.1, on the reverse strand, counting down.
TTACGCGGTCTTGGTCCATGGTCTTAAATAGGATTTGTCGCTGTAAATTCGTCACCTCTACACGATCAGAGTCAACGATACCTAATTTGCCAACACCGGCCGCGGCCAAGTAAAGCAATGCCGGGCAACCCAACCCGCCAGCTCCGACACAGAGAACTTTGGCTGAGGTTAGGCGTTTTTGCCCCTCGAGACCAACCTCAGAGAGGATTGCTTGGCGGTTATGTCGAAATAATTTTCCTGATTCCATAATGTGTCCTTGGTAAGACAAGACACTGACAAAGTCAAAGAGGTACGCCAGAAGAAGGCTTCGCGTTCCGATTAATCCATTCAGCAAACGCAAGCATGAATTTTTTCATGTGCTCACGGGTTGATTCTGGAATTATATTATCTTCTTTATCAAATAGCTTATCCGCGCCCCCGATGTAAGCTTCGGGTTTTGGCATAACGGGGATGTTAACGGCAGACAGGCTCAGTCGTAAATGTTGATTGGCGGCCAGCGCGCCGAGAGAACCAGGGGTTACGCTTACAATTGCGCCGGGCTTGCCGTCCCAAATGTTTTGGGCAGGGGGGCGCGACCCGATATCAATTGCGTTTTTCAGCACCCCAGGGATCGACCTATTGTATTCTGGGGTCACGAATAGCACCCCGTCAAAAGCGCGTATTTGATTGCGAAACTCAACCCATCCCGCAGGCGGATTGTCTTCAAGATCCTGATTGTAAAGTGAGAGTCCGGATATTTCCACGATTGTAAGAGTGAGTGATTTTGGCGCAAGCCCAATAAGATTCTCTGCCATTTTGCGATTAAAAGAATCTTTGCGAAGGCTTCCAACTATGACAGCAACTTTTGCCATGCTTCTTGTTATATGCAAAAACCACCCCATGGCAATTTAAATCCAATTGGGGCAAATTGGGTTCTACGTTGCCTTTTCCAAGTGTGTTCGTCGATGCCCGTATGTTTTCCCCAACAGTCATTAATTTTTTCTCGTGCTTTAATATTTAAAGAATTTCATTTGTGGACTCCTTTATTGTTAACGCGGCCTTTCTTCATGGAGAAGAAACACTGCGTCCCACCACCAACCGATAAGAGCCCAAAATTCCTTGATCGGCAAATTGCTCCTGCTATATTGCAGCAGCACGGTTTTGACGAGGGGGGAAAGTGAAGTTACTTTTAATTTCGTTTACAATTTTTTACGCAGTTTCATTTACGCTTGCCGCACAGGCCGATCCAAAAGAATTTCTATATTGGAAATGGAAACAGCAGCAGACCATTAAAAGCGAATCTACGACGGCCGTTACGGGAATGATCCAGCAAAAACTGGATCATGCCAATGCAAGTGATCCGCGAACATTTTCACAGCGATATTGGTATGACAACGCGTATGCTTTGAACAGCGAAGCCCCAGTGTTACTCTACATCTGCGGGGAAGCGGAATGTAGCGGAAGCTATTTGCAGTCCATCGCAAACCACGCAAAAAAACTGGGCGCTCGCCTTGCAACCCTTGAACATAGATATTATGGAAAAAGCCAGCCGTTTGACAATCTTGAAACTAAAAATTTAAAGTATCTCAGCACACGGCAGGCGCTCGAAGACCTAGTAACATTCAAAAAATATGCTTCAGAAAATCTTGGCTTCACGGGCAAGTGGATTGCCGTGGGCGGTAGTTATGCGGGGATATTGGCGGCATATATTCGGTCGCAATATCCGAATGAATTTGTTGGGGCCTTGTCTTCCTCTGGCCCAGTTATGGCAGAAAATAACTTTGAAGAATACGATCGCCATGTTGCCAAAATGGCGGGGCCCGAATGTCTGGCGGCGGTGAAATCTGTCGTGGCAGAGGTTGAAAATATGGTTACAACTGCGGAAGGGTTTGAAAACGCAAAAAAGATTTTTACCGCAGAACCCCTTCGCGAGGTAGATGACTTTTTGTACCTTGTTGCGGACACCGCAGCGGCGGCTGTTCAGTACGGAATGCGGGAACAATTTTGCAATTATGTTCAAAGTGAAGGGCTTATTGGTTACGGCAAAGCGGCGACCATGGTCGCGCAGCTTTTTGGAAACCTTGTCGGCTTGAGTGTCCAAGCGGCAGAGGATACCTCTTATGACCCGGGCGGGATCGGTATGCGCCAATGGCTATATCAAAGCTGCACAGAATACGGTTTTTGGCAAAATGCGTACTCAAATTCGGCAGAAAGCGCTCGGTCTGCGCGTATCAATGCGGCTTATCACACAAACGCGTGTAAGAGATTGTTTGGCTTTACTCAGTTGGGGAACGTAGACATAACAAACAGAACTTTCTATAAGCCTCTTTTAAACCCCGTATCCTCAAATATTTTTTACACAAACGGTAGCGAAGATCCGTGGATGAATCTGTCCATTACAGAAAAGCTTTTTCCGCAAATGGAAACCATGGTGATAGAGGGCGCGGCCCATTGTGATGATTTAGGCTCTGATGGGGGCAATTCTCAAGTTGCTTTAGCAAGAAAATTGTTTGTAGATTATGCTAGGCGCTGGCTTAAATAAGGGAGCTAATATGAGAATATTTTTTGTAGGTTTAATTCTGTGGGTGACGCCAGTACTTGCAAGCGAACCAGCGTGTACGGCCCTTACCCAGCCTGTTCCGGTAAAATACTGCGTACACAAACCAACGGATTCTTCCGGTTGGTTTAAAAACCGAGACATTCTTTATTATTTTCATGGGCGCAATGGCAATGAATTGCGATGGTCGCAAGAGCATTATTACACAGGCGAAATACAAAGAGACTGGAAGCGACGAAAAAAGCACGCCCCGACGGTTGTAAGTATTTCTTTTGGTCCGATTTGGTTGCTGGCCCCAAAAAATCAAAGCCCGCGAAGCGGATTGTTTGAATATGTTGTCGGCTATCTCCTGCCGCGAATTGAAAAAGAGCTTGGCGGAGTAAAGGGAAGGCGTCTTTTGTTGGGTGAATCTATGGGCGGGGTGAATTCTCTTGTGCTTTCTATGAGGACAAATTTGTTTGACCGTGTAGCGGCACTTTGTGCTCCGGTCGCCGATATTACTCCGTTTTCAACGCCAGAAGAGGTGAAGGCCTATGTTGAAACAACCACAGCGTGGAAAAATTTAAAAGATTCGGCTCCTGATTTAATCTATCAAACCTTCGCTGGAATTTCTCAGTTGGGGCAAGCGTTTTTTCCAACAGCACAGGATTGGGCGGCATCTGATCCAATGAATCTTGCAAAAAATTTGGACTCAAAAACGGCGCCACAGTATTATTTAGCGGCAGGGATGAAAGATGAATACCTGACCTTTGAAGGCAACGAAAAACTTTCGAAGATTATTAAATCTCGTCGGGGAAGCGTTGATTGGCATCCGTCCTGGGCAGGTCACTGTGTTGCAGACATACCAAGCGTATCAAAATTTTTAGTCCACTAGAAACTTATGCTGCTTTTCCGACGACGATAAGGCCCAGTTGTTCAAATTTTTTTTTGCAAACGGGCCAAAAGTTTTCCTGAGCTTTTTTTTCACCAGGGCTGAGCTTGAACATTTGAGGAAGTTTTTCGTCATTGAAGTAGGTCATAAACTCAGCTTCTGGGGCAGCCCTGCAAACTTTTAAAATAAGGCGCAAATGGCCATCAGTAAAGTCACCAGCAACAAACATTTTTTTAAGTGCGTTTTCTGGGGTTGTTTTTAAAAAATTACAAAGGCCTGAAATACTGTCGGTTGTGTACATTAAATGCCCCCTTGCTTCATTTACTTTTTCGGTTCTAAATGGACATGACATAAATTCACCTGTATTAAACTGAGACGATATAAGTATTTTTTAGGAGGTCTGGTTGAATCTACCAACAGTCGTTGAGCCTGAACTTTGGACAACTTTTACGGGTGGAGTATTGGCGTTTTTGTTCCTTGATTTATTCGTTTTGAATCGCAAAGCCCATGAAGTGACATTTAAATCAGCAATTACCATGAGCGCAATTGTTGTCGCAATCAGCCTTGGTTTCAATGCCTGGTTTGCGAGTCGTTACGGAGCAAAGCTCGGCATGGAGTTTTTATCTGGCTATGTTGTAGAGCTAAGTTTAAGTTTTGATAATTTATTCGTAATTTTAATGGCCTTTCAGGCATTTCAAATTCAAACACAGTACCAGCATCGGGTTTTGTTTTGGGGGATATTGGGGGCTATTGTTGCCCGCGGAGTTCTGATTATTTTTGGTGCGGCCTTGATTCATAAATTCGAATGGGTGTTGTATCTTTTCGGCGCGTTCTTAATATTTACAGCGTATAAATTCTTATTCGAAGAAGAGGAAGAAAAAATCCACATTCACGAAAAGAAATTTGTAAAGATCTTACAAAAATATCTTCCAGTGACGGCAAGACTTCACGGGGAAAAGTTCTTTGTTTACGAGGACAATGTTCGTAAGGCAACGCCGTTGTTCATCGTATTGCTTACGGTAGAGGCCGCGGATTTGGTGTTTGCCGTAGACTCCATCCCCGCAGTTCTTGCCCTGACTCAGGACTCTTTTGTGGCCTATTCGTCAAACATAATGGCTATTTTAGGGCTTCGTGCGTTTTATTTTCTAATTGCCGGTGCCGTGGCGCAGTTTCGCTATTTGAAACAGGGCCTTGCCATTATTCTCGCATTTGTTGGGACGAAAATGTTGATCGTAAAATGGTATCATGTTCCGACTGGGGCGTCCCTGCTTTTTATATTGGGAACTCTTGCGGCGTCTGGATTTCTATCTTGGTATGTGAATAGAAAAAAAAGGCCCTAGTTCAACCTTAGGCAGCTTAGGGTTACCAACCCCCAAAACTTTTTTAATTTCACCATTACACCCTGTGCGTATCCAAAGTTTCTTAGACTCATTCCAACTGAGGAAGTGATGGCATCATCAGAAGACATTTCTGTAGATATGCGTGGTTCGATATCTTTGTAGTCTTTAAAGTCTAGAACAATGGATACAGTGGGGTCGTCACCGGCCTTTGCGCTTCGCAAAGAATATCGTTCGATTCCAGGCGTGATTATGCCGGACCTTTCTGCAACCAGCAGGACGGTCTTTTTCCCTTCGTTTGAAGAATAATTAAATATAACCGGAAGAGGTGACGTATCGAGAGAAAATGTGTTGCTAGATGGTCCGACCTGTTGGGCGAGACTCACAAGACATCGAATATCAACCGCCGCTTTTCCATGGACGCTTTGTGGAAGCGCAAAAACCAATACAAAACCAAGCATTTTCATCAGACTTCCTTTTTTTAAACCTTAGAACGCTTTGTTATGCGACAGATATGCTATGAGAGCATGAGGCAGCATTTACGCTTTCTTCAAATCGGCTAACTTTAACCGTGACGCCAAAGTCTAAGTTAGCTATTAGTTGATATAAGATGAAAAAATCCGTCGGCTTTTTGGTTATGATTTTGATTTTAGCGCTTATGGGATACATGGTGTTCAAATATTATGATTATTTATTCGCCCGTACGGTTTCTGGAAAAATTGAAAAGGTGGAAAGAGTAACCCAACCCGTGGCGGTGTTGGGCAGTCAGCCCCTTGATCCTGTACATATGTATTCCTTTGCCGTTGCGATGAGAGACAAAGACGGTGAAATTGTCACGGG
>CAUJEF010000026.1 GCA_963169515.1 Bdellovibrionota bacterium | reverse complement strand
TAACGGCGGTGAAAACCGAGTTGCCCGATCGGTGGTGCGCTATCAAACTCGAAACTTTTTTGATCTCGTTGAAAACAGAAGGGCCTTGCACCGTGAGACTGTTAATTACGTTCCTAAATTTTTGGCGGCACGTTTGATTGCTGAAAACCCTGCAAACTATGGTTTTGAAAACCTCGGTTTTCAAGATCCGATCCAGTTTGAAGAAATTGTAGCTGAAAAATCCGTTTATTTGAAGAAATTGTCGAAAGATATGGGCGTGGATTATGAAGACATTAAATTATTGAACCCACAATTTACGACAGCGTATGCGCCCAAATATTCAGAGAAAATTCTAACGATCCGTATTCCGCCAAAAACAAAGGAACAGGCCTTGGTGGCACTGGCGGGGAGCTACATTGAAAACCAGGCCTTTTTAGCAAAGCTTCAATCCAATAACTATGGCCGAGTTAGGGTGCGCCGTGGGGACACGCTGTCCACGATTGCACGCCGATTTCGCACATCAATGGGACGATTAAAAGAATTAAATAATATGGGTCGCAGTACCATGATTCGCGCAGGCAGGTATATTAAGGTTCCGCTCGGCCATGGCTTTGAAAAATATTCTGAGGTTGATGGAGACGCTAAAGTTACGGTTAGGTTGCCTAAGAAAAACTTAAGAAAAATTTCTGCTGAACGAAAAATTTCTTCTGCGAATAAAGCTGCTCATGACAGTCGAATTCACGTGGTTCGACGCGGTGAAAATCTAACCCGAATTGCCAAAAGATACCGTGTAACACTACAGGAACTGTTGGTGGCTAATAACCTGAGGAATTCCTCGCGAATAAACGTGGGTAATCGTATCTTAATCCCAGAATAAAAATCTGGAACCTTTTGACATCTCGAATCTGATCGCAATATGATATTTTCATAAACCCGGGGGGGGGATATGAGTCTTCTCATTTTAGCTTTGGCTTTATTTAACCAAAATGCAGACGCGCAGCTTGCTGAGGGCTATCGTGTTTTGGATTCCGATAAACGATATATCGAAAGCTTTAAGAGGCCAGAGCTGGTCATCGATCATGTGAATTATGAGGGTTATGAGATTTATGGGCCAGCGGGCTTAGGCGAATATTTAACGAAAATGAACATCCCTCACATAAACGAAGCAAGTCTAAAAGATGCGAATCTGGGCCCAGATCACCCAACAGCAGAAGAGATTGAGTCGCAAATTAAGGTGCTGGTGGCCAAATGTTCCAGCATCATGCAGGTTGAAAACATTGGAAAATCCGTAAAAGGTCGTAATCTTTTATTCGTAAAAGTTTCTGATAACCCGAATATTGATGAGACCGAGCCAGAATTTAAATATATTTCCTCTATGCATGGCGATGAAATCACGGGGCGCGATTTGATGATGCGTTTATTAAATGATATCTGCGACAACTACGGGAAAGACGCGCGAATCACAGACCTGGTGAACAATACTGAAATCTACATTATGCCAAGTATGAATCCGGATGGGTCCAATTCACGTCAGCGCTGGAACGCCAGTGGAGTAGATTTGAATCGTGATTTTCCCGATTTTTCAACAAGTGATAATCAAAACTCTCCCGTTGGCCGTGCTGCTGAAACGCAAGCAATCATGAAATGGGAAGCGGGCAGGCAGATTGCGCTGTCAGTAAATTTTCACGGTGGCGCTGAAGTTGTAAACTATGTGTGGGACACGCTTCCGGACGCATTTCCATTTGAATCTATGGTTATAGATTTGAGCCTACGATATTCAAAATTAGTTCCGTACATCTACAATTCAAATGAATTCCAACAGGGTATCACTAACGGGTACTCTTGGTACGAAGTAAACGGTGGAATGCAAGACTGGAGCTACTATTGGCACAATGACCTGCAATTCACAATTGAACTATCGAACACAAAATGGGCCTCGTTTTCATCAATGCCAACTTACTGGTCAGCAAACCGTCCAGCACTGTTAGAATTTATTGCAGCCGTACATCAGGGAACTGGATTTCGCTTTGACGATAAGGCTACAGAGGGCTCTGTTGAACTTGTAGAGTACCTATCTAATGCGAGCCGCGGTCATTTTAACTTTGTGGGTGGAGAGTTTTACAAAGTCCTGGAACCGGGAAAGTATAAAATGATTGTTTCCACTAAAAAAGGTGTTGAAAAAACAATCTACGTAGAAGTTCCAGCACAACTTTCTCTAACCTCCGACAACTACGTCCAACTGTAAAAGGTACGCCGTTCCCTTTCGTGAAGCATTGTTTCATTTGTCCGGGCGGCGGATCTTTGCTAGCATTTCTTCATGCGAAATCTGATCCTTATGACCTTTGTAGTGATGGGTTTGCTTTTTACCTCGTGCGGTGAGTTTTCAAATCGAACGCGAATTAAAGAACAGCGCCAGCCCGATGCATTTGTGCATATTACAGATACGTTTACCTGCCAAATTCAATATCTGGGGCCAGAAGATGAGGTAATGTACATCCACGACGAAACTGTGTGCGTAGAGCGTGTCCCAGATGATAATTGTTTTTATGGTCAGTATTGTACAATATCGCACCTGAATTTGAATCACAAAATTTTACGTGGGGATGACACTTTAAATTTGTCGGTGAATTTTGATTATGATCATTATTTATTTGTCGATGGGGCTGGCAATATTGAAAAGGCCCAAGTTTATGTGTGCGACAATTCTTCTGTAAGTGAGATTGTGATGGGCTCAAGGCAAGAATACATCCAGCCAGAATGTCTGACGCCACAACTTGGAACTTATGATGTCAGTTTATTACAAGAACAATTGCCTGTGGTACATTCCCATTTATTTCAAACACGTTTCAAGCTCGATAACGGCGATTCATTTGCGGCCATCTGCGAATTAGGATCTTCGAAACTAGCAGACGTATGCAATTAAGGGCATTTCCTTATAATGGCTTCGGCGATTTCTAAGAAGGCTTTTGTGACGGAACTGTCTGGTGCGCTTTCGACAAATGGGATTCCTATTTCTGCAGCTGTTGCAACCTTTGGAACAAAAGGGATTTCGCCAATCTTCGGGATTTGTGTTTGCGCAAGGAACTGGTCTAGTTCCCCCCTTGGGAACAGGGACATTTTCTCGTTTGATTCGGACAAATAATAAGACATATTCTCCACTAAGCCTAAAACTGGAACATTTAGTTTATTCCACATATCAATAGATCTTTTAACGTCCATCAGTGCCACATTCTGGGGGGTACAAACTGAAATGGCTCCTGAAATTGGAATTTTTTGGGCCAATGTTAACTGCACATCGCCGGTTCCTGGCGGTAAGTCGATGACTAGGTAATCAAGCGCGCCCCATTGAACGTCTTTTAAGAACTGTTCCAGTGCCTTAAACAACATTGGACCTCGCCATATAATGGCTTGGTTATCTTCGACCATCAGGCCAAGGGACATTAAGACAATGTTAAAGCGGTTAATTGGGATGAGTTTGTTTTCTCGATTCACTTCAGGGATTTGGTTTAATGCCCCCAACATCCTTGGAATGCTGGGACCATAAATATCTGCATCCAAGAGACCAACTTTGGCGCCCAGTTTAGAAAGTGCAATGGAAAGATTAGCGGTTACAGTGCTCTTTCCAACCCCACCCTTGCCCGAGGATACAGCAATGATGTGTTTAACTTCGGGAATGGCTTTTTGTTGTTCGAAGGGATTAGACATATTTTTGACTCTCAGATAATCTGAAGATCCATTGCCCACAGGGGCTTTGCGGTTTAAATGGAAACATTCATGCGTTATTTTGTACTGGTAAACTCAGCGCTTGTCATTATGCTTCTTTATTTGTTTTTTAAGGACAGGAAGCAAAAACCAAACAGTAAATTTGATATCAATAAAAAATCTAAACCTCTTGATTCCTCAAGCTTTTTTAAAACTGAGGGCAAAGAATTAAATGTCTTGTTTAACTTTAATGGCGAGACCTTTGATGCCTATGAGGTGCTGGGAGTTCCTGCAGGAAGCCCCCTTGACGAAGTTGAGAAGGCATATAAAAAAACAGATAAAAATGAGTTCCAAAAGGCCGCATTCGACGCCATTAAAAAGGGTTAGTCTTTTCTTTATAATCTGGAATCGCCTTTCCGCGATGGCACATATAGCAATCCACCTTTGGGATTTTATTTTTATAGTCGCGGTTGAGAAGCTGGACGATTTCAGAATGTCCTTTGGCGACTTTGAAAGCCTTCATGGAGCCATCCTTGTAGTTTTTAGCATCATGACAATGAATACAGGTAACTTGAAGCTGCTGTGACCATTCGATCATTTGCTGGCGGGTGGATTCCCAAATTTCGTCCCGTTTAGGGGCCTCAGATCCCCAAGCGGTGGCAAGGGTGAGAAAAATCAAATAATTCAGCGCGTAGGCCATAGTACAATCCATTCTTACTTTACCCTACAATTATGTTTTGGTTCTGCGCGATATCTCAAGGAAAAACTTTGTTTCCACTACTGATTTATTGACTCAAAAATAGCCTCACGTTACGACTAATTGACTGCGTCAATTAGTATTGGAGTTGTGCTTGAAATTGAAGGGTCTAAAAGATCTGCAGACATTAGTATCCTTGTGTAAACGGCGGGGATTCATTTTTCAATCGAGCGAAATTTACGGCGGGATCAACGCGTGCTATGACTATGGACCGCTTGGAACCGAATTAAAATTAAATGTGAAAAAAATATGGTGGGATGCCATGACTTTGCGGCCCGATATAGTGGGTTTGGATGCCGCGATTCTCATGGCTCCCCTTGTTTGGAAAGCCTCAGGCCACATCGATGGGTTTACTGATCCACTCGTTGATTGCGGAAACTGCCGCTCGCGATTTCGTGCGGACCAGCTAAAAGATCCCAGCAAATGTCCGACGTGCGGTGTTTCTGGAAAAATGTCCGAACCACGCCTGTTCAATTTGATGTTCAAAACATTTATGGGGGCGGCCGAAGACACGGCCTCTGTTGTCTATTTGCGGCCGGAAACTGCGCAGGGTATTTACGTCAACTTTCCAAATGTACAAACGACATCGCGGAAAAAAGTTCCATTTGGCATTGCCCAAATTGGCAAAGCATTCCGGAATGAAATTACACCCGCGAATTTTACCTTTAGAACGCGCGAATTTGAACAGATGGAAATGCAGTTCTTTGTAAAGCCCGGAACCGATATGGACTGGTTCGAATATTGGAAAAAAGAACGCATCGATTTTTATGCGCAATACGGATTCAACAAAGAAAACTTGCGATTTCATCAGCATAAGGATGGTGAGCTTGCACACTATGCAAAAGCAGCATTTGATATTCAATACAATTTTCCGATTGGTTGGCAGGAGTTAGAGGGTATACATAACCGTTCTGATTTCGATTTGACCCAACATCAAAAGTTTTCGGGGAAAAATCTGGAATACTTCGACGAAGCGGCAAAAGAAAAATATGTCCCCTACGTGATTGAAACATCTTCGGGTTGTGATCGAATGTTACTGGCAGCTATGTGTGATAGTTACCGTGAAGAAGAAGTGAGAAGCGAAGACGGCGGCGACAAAATCGAAACTCGTGTAGTGTTGGGCTTCCATCCAGCGCTTGCGCCAGTCAAAGCGGCCGTCATGCCGCTTTCGAAAAAGCCAGAACTTCAAGAAGTTTGTCATCAGATTTTAAAAACAGCGGCAGCAAAGAAAATTAAAATGGATTACGATGAATCGGGAAGTATCGGTAAGCGCTACCGCCGCCAAGATGAAATTGGAACGCCATTATGCGTGACTGTGGATTTTGACTCGCTGACAGATCAAAAGGTCACGGTTCGCCATAGGGACACAATGAAACAAGACCGTATTGGAATCGATCATTTAACTAAATATACCCAAGATAAACTCGATAATTTTTGAATGATTTATTGGTTCGCCTTTGGCGAAACTGGAGGAGAGCATGGATATGCAAACCAACCCAAGTAAGACTAAAACCAAAGGCCAAAAGGTCGTATATCTTTTTGGCGATGGAAAGGCTGATGGGAATGCGACTATGAAGGGCGTCCTCGGTGGGAAGGGGGCAAACCTCGCAGAAATGTCATCGTTGGGAATTCCAGTTCCCCCTGGGTTTACAATTTCTACAGAGGTTTGCTCTGAGTTCTACGAAAACAATCAAAAATTACCAGAATCTGTTCGGGAACATACCTTGAAGGCCTTGGCAGAGGTTGAAAAAATCATGGACAAGAAATTTGGCAACGCGGTCAACCCATTATTGGTTTCTGTTCGCTCCGGAGCCCGGGCCTCGATGCCAGGCATGATGGATACGATTTTAAATCTCGGTTTAAACGAACAGACAGTTGTTGGACTCGAGAAGGTATCCAGAAATCCTCGATTTGCATGGGATTCGTACCGACGATTTATCCAGATGTATTCCAATGTGGTTATGGGTATGAATGGTTCATTACTTGAAGTGGCTCTTGAAGATTTGAAAGATGAAAAGGGTTACAAAAACGACACCGAATTTACAGATGAAGACCTGCAAAAACTTGTGCAAGAATTTAAAAAGCAAGTTTTGAATTCTACCGGAAAAAAATTTCCAGAAGATCCTTTCGAGCAACTGTGGGGTGCAATCAGCGCCGTATTTTTAAGCTGGAACACCCCGCGTGCAAAAACCTATCGTCAGTTGAACGATATACCAGAGGCATGGGGAACAGCTGTGAATGTTCAATCCATGGTGTTTGGAAATATGGGTGACGATTCTGCAACAGGCGTTGCGTTTACGCGAAATCCATCAACCGGGGAAAATAAATTTTACGGCGAATTTTTAGTAAATGCTCAAGGCGAGGACGTAGTTGCCGGAATTCGAACCCCCCAAGAAATTGTGAACCTTGAAAAAGTTATGCCGGTTTCTTTCAAACAACTGATGGAAATCCAAAAGAAACTAGAAGAGCATTACAAAGATATGCAGGACATCGAGTTCACAATTGAAAAAGGTCGATTATGGATGCTTCAAACCCGCACAGGCAAGCGAACGGCAAAAGCTGCGCTTCGTATCGCCTGCGAAATGTTGGATAAAAAAGCAATCGGAGTAGAAGAAGCTTTGTTGCGGATTCCACCGGCAACTTTGGATCAGCTTCTTCATCCGACCTTAGACCCAAAAGCGAACAAAAAACTTTTATGCAAAGGTCTGCCTGCAAGCCCCGGAGCCGCATCGGGCGCAATCGTATTTACAAGCGAAGAAGCAGAAGAATACAAAAAAAATGCTACAAAATGTATCCTTGTTCGAATCGAGACATCTCCTGAAGACATTCACGGAATGGTTGCTGCGGAAGGTATCCTAACCACGCGAGGTGGTATGACCTCGCATGCGGCAGTTGTGGCGCGTGGAATGGGTAAATCCTGTGTCGCAGGTTGTGGCGATATTGATGTCGATTATAACAAAGACCAAATGACTGTTAACGGTCGCGTATTTAAAAAGGGCGACGTTGTCACGTTGGATGGCGGGACGGGTGAAGTTTTTGAAGGAACGGTGCAAACATTAGACGCGTCTTTGGATGAAAATTTTAAACGAATCATGAAATTAGCCGATGAACGAAGGCACCTAGGAGTTCGTACGAATGCCGATACGCCAGCTGATGCAAAAAAGGCACGCGAATATGGGGCTGAAGGAATTGGATTGTGTCGAACAGAACATATGTTTTTTGATCCGGACCGCATCGACGTGGTTCGAAGAATGATCATGTCGGAAAGCTCGACCGAAAGAAAAACAGCCCTCAAAGAACTGCTTCCTATGCAGCGAAAAGATTTTTACGAGATCTTTAAGGCGATGAAGGGTTATCCCGTTACAATTCGACTGTTGGATCCACCTTTGCATGAATTTGTCCCACACTCTGAAGTAGAAATCCAAGCGCTTGCGGATCGTATCCACATGGAGCCGGATAAAGTCCGCACACGTGTACGCAATTTGGCCGAGTCAAACCCTATGCTGGGCCATCGGGGTTGCCGTTTAGCGATCACATTTCCTGAAATTTACGAAATGCAATCTCGTGCAATTGCAGAGGCCGCGGCCCAATTGGTGGCCGAAGGCGATACTTTGGTTCCAGAAATTATGATCCCGCTCGTAGCAACTCAAAAAGAATTGGCGGTATTAAGAAAATTAACCGAAGATACCGTGCGTCAAGTTCAAAAAGAGAAGAATGTGAAGTTTGATTATCTGGTGGGAACCATGATTGAGCTTCCCCGAGCTGCCGTGACCGCGGATGAAATCGCCCACGAAGCAGATTTTTTTAGTTTTGGCACGAATGATCTTACTCAGACCACAATTGGCATTTCTCGCGATGATGCCGGACGGTTTTTAGGGGCTTACGTGAATCACGGAATTTTCGAGAAAGATCCATTCGTTAGCATTGATCAAGGCGGTGTTGGGAAATTAGTTAAATTAGGTGTTGAATTGGGGCGCAAAACCAATCAAAAATTAAAAGTTGGAATTTGTGGAGAGCACGGGGGGGATCCCGCGAGTATTGAGTTTTTCCATTCGGCAGGATTGGATTACGTCAGTTGTTCCCCATACCGTGTTCCGATTGCTCGTTTAGCTGCAGCACAGGCGGCTATTAAAGGCAAACAAGGGGTGCGGCATTGAGAATTAAAAAAATTGAACTTGTCGGGTTCAAATCCTTTAAAGACAGAACCGTCATTTTATTTGACGCCGGTGTAACTGGAATCGTCGGACCGAATGGGTGCGGTAAGTCCAATATTGTGGATGCAATCTTGTGGGTAATGGGCGAACAATCTGCAAAGCACCTGCGCGGTTCGAGCATGGAAGACGTAATCTTTGGAGGGTCAGAGGGCTACGCACCAAGTGGCTTTGCTGAAGTTTCAATGACTTTAGAAAATACCGGCGGATTGTTTCCAACCAAATATTCAAATTTATCTGAAATCATGGTGACCCGACGTTTACATCGGTCGGGCGAATCCGAGTACTTGCTCAATAAGGAACAGGCACGTCTAAAAGACATTCAAGAAGTGTTTATGGATACGGGCGCGGGTTCAAAAGGTTTTTCAATTATCGAGCAAGGCGCAATCGGAAAAATTATCACGGCAAAGCCAATTGATCGTCGCGTTTTGATCGAAGAAGCTGCAGGTATTACAAAATTCAAAGTTCGTAAAAAAGAGTCCCAGCGTAAGCTGGTTTCGACAGACCAGAACCTGCTTCGTTTAAAAGATATTATTTTAGAGCTGAAGCGCCAAATTGATAGCTTACAAAGACAGGCAAAAAAAGCAGAACGCTACAAAGAATTAAAAGATAAAATGGAAGATCTGGATCTTTTGGTGAATTCTCATCAATACACAAAAATGAACACCGAGCTTGAAGGAATGCAAAAGCAACATATTCAGCTATCTGACGAATATTCTGCGGCCAAGGCAACATTGGCAAGTTTTGAGACCGAAATGGAATCGGTTCAATTAAGGTTGCTCGAAAAAGAAAAACAGGTTGAAGCAAAACAACTGGCCCATGAGGAGTTACAGGGGCAGGTTAAGCAAAAGGAAACCGAGATTCAACGTCTGGGTTTTGAAGTAGAACAGGCTCAACGAAATGCCCAAGCCCAAGGAAATCTTGGTCAAGAATTGAGTGCAAAACAAATAGTTCTTGTGGAGCAATTTGACAAGGTAGGATTGGACCTTGCCGGCTTAGACCAGGCCGTTGCAGAGCTTGAGCGTACCTATCAAATCAAAGAAGCCCAGTATCAGGACACGTTGAAGCGATTGGAAACAATCGGTGAAGAGGTTACAGCCACTCGACGCGAGTTGATCACGGTCACCCAAGCGAAAACGCAAGTAGAGGCGAACATCGTAACATTTACAGCTCGATTGCAAGATGTGGGCACGCGGAAGTCCGAAATTGAAAAAATAATATCAGATTTGGGACTCAAAAAAGATGAATTTGAGAAAAATTTGAAAAATGCATTTAATGATTTAGAGCGTGAGCGCCAAATGCAACTCGGAATCATGAATGATGTGAAGAACTTTGAAGACAACAAGGCAAACTTGCAACAACAGGTGACCCAAAAACGTCAAGAAGTTGAAATGTTCAAAGATGAATTAAACCAAGTTTCAAGTCGTCTGTATGGACTAGAAGATCTTCAGATGAATTTTGAAGGGTTTGAAGCAGGCGTTAAAAGTGTCATGCTTTGGAAGAAATCCCAAAAGCAAATGCACCCTGATGGCCAAGTGTCGGAGATGATGCCAGTCGCAGAAGCAATCGAAGTTCCAAGCGAATACGAAGTAGCAATGGAAGCGGCTCTCGGGCCAAAACTGCAGCTGTTATTGAGTGAGAGCAATGAAGAGTCTTTAAATGCTCTTGGTTATTTAAAGGAAAATAGGGCTGGCCGATCAGGTTTTATATCTCAAGCGGTATTGTCACAACCTGCGCTTGAACGTGCTCCATCTTCAGAAGAAGGGGTTCGCGCGTTACTCAAAAACGTAGTTCATTCTCCTGATCGGTTTAGATCCACAGTGGCAATGTTGATCGGGGACATTGTCGTTGTCGATAGTATCCGTGTTGCATTACGCTTACGCCCAATATATCCAGGTTGGAATTTTGTAACAGTTGATGGTGATATGCTTTCAGCTGATGGAGTTCTTACAGGTGGGGCGAGTGAGGGGTTAGAGAGCGGAGTATTGAAGCGCCGACGTGAAATTAAAGAATTGTCTCAGCGCAAAGATGAAATGGCGGGGAAGCTGGCCCTCTCTCAGGCCTCTTTAAAGAAAATCGAAGAACAATTCGAACGCATTCAAATAGATTTAGAAAACGCTCATAAATTGCGAGTAGAAAAAGAAATTCGTTTGACCGAAGTGAAGAAAGATCTGGAGCGGGCAGAGATCGAGGTTCGCAATGTGAATGATTCATTGGGACGACAGAACAACGAATTTCGTGACGTTGAAACGCAATACAATAAGGTCCAAGAGAGTCTGACAAACGAAAACTCGAGACTTGAGAGCTTTAAAAGTCGCAAAACAGAGCTTGAAGCAAAAACCACAGCTCTTGATGAAGAATACGCAAACGCAAACACCAATGTGGGCCCGATGCGGGAAGTGGCAACACAAGCGAAAGTAGATTGGGCTGCAAAAAATCAATCTATAGACGGTGTTCGGGGCCAATATGAAATGCTTCAAAACTCTTTGAGTGATATTAACTCTCAATTGAATCGATTGAAGGAAGATTCTAATCGGAACACCTCAACGATGAATGAACATCAGATTCGTATGGAACAAGAGATGATCGCGTTGAATCGCTTGATTAACTCCAGCGAAGCATTGCGACTCGAATTATCCCAGATGCGGGATCAATATCATCGAGAATCAAACGAGATATATAAACGTCGCGAAAGCGCTTCATCCCTACAGCGAGAAGCAAATGAAAAGCAAATGACAATGAATGATCTTCATCTGAGGGCGGAACAGCTGAAAATGAAGGTCCAATATATTCAAGATCACGTTCGCGAAAAATATGTGTTGTTGATTGCCGAAGTTGCTCCAAAATATTTAGATCGTCAGTATGAAGCATCTACTGTGGATGCAGAGCTTGAAGATCTGCGTGATAAATTGAAAAAAATGGGTGAGGTCAATCTTGCCGCAATTCAAGAATATGGAGAGATCAATGAGCGTTATGAATTCCTGACAAAACAGGAAGCCGATTTGATCGAGGCAAAAGAATCACTACGCAAAGTGATCGATCGTATTAATCGTATTTGTAATAGACGCTTCAAAGAAACTTTCGATGCCGTGAACGAACGTTTTCAAAAAGTGTTTCCGGTGTTGTTCGGTGGGGGACAGGCGGAACTTGTGGGTGTCATTCATGAGGGCGATGATGAGATGGGAATTGATATCGTGGCCAAGCCACCGGGCAAGAAATTACAGAATATTTCCTTAATGTCGGGTGGTGAAAAGGCTCTAACGTCGGTTGCATTGATTTTCTCGATCTTCCTCGTTAAGCCATCCCCGTACTGTTTGCTGGATGAGGTCGATGCACCTCTTGATGATGCAAACGTATTTCGCTTTAATGATCTTGTTAAAGAAATGGCAAAGCGCTCACAAATTATCGTCGTGACCCATAATAAACATACTATGGAAATCAACGATAAGCTTTATGGCGTAACAATGCAGGAAAAGGGCGTATCAAAAATGGTTTCCGTAAGCCTTGACGAAGCTCAGAGTGTGGTTGCCAACGCTTAGTTTTTACGGCTTTGGAGCGCCTTGTGAAAGCCAAATAGCTAAAATATTTATTTCATCCGGTGTTAGGCCTTTGGCGATAGGTTCCATTGTCGTGGGTGAAGGCCGATGGCCTGTTCGAAATGCAACCAATTGAGTTCTGAGATAGCCTTCGTTTTGATTGATAATTTGTGGGGCTGATATCCCAGAGTTTGGATCGTGGCAGCTGTTGCAACTTTCAGCTCGCATTATGATTTGCGCATACGCAGTTTTTTCATCAGTAAGGGGCTGCAATGTGACTCCTTTTTTTGTTCGCGCAATGGAACTGTAATAGCTTGCATACTTTTCAATTTCGTCGGTGGTTAACCCTGTGGCAATTTCATTCATCCGATCAAGCGTAATGTCTGTTCTAGTTCCCTCTCGGAAATGCATAAGTTGCTGAATGATGTATTCTTTCGGCAGACCTGCGAGGCTTGGGATGATGCTAATGGTACTACGCCCCCCGCCGCCGTGACATTTGAAACATTCTGTAGAGTTTTTTGGAATTAATGGTTGGACAACCGGAATAACTTCGGTCGTTCTCGGGTTGGAATTAGGTCCGCGTGCTCCGCCCAAAACCCAATTTGCTATCAGTTCTCGGTCCTTGTTTGACATTTCACGCGATTGTTGTGAGTCAGGCGGCGGCATTTCTCGTGGCTTTTTATCGATGATGTATTTGTAAACCAAGCTATTTTTGCCATCCTTTGCCAGGGGAGCAATGGAACTGTAGCTATAATCAAACGTGTGACAAGGCGTACAGTTTTTTTGGAAGACGGGTCTGATAATATCATATGTCATTCCAGGGCCTTCAGCCGGCAAACCGCCATCAAGGGTTGGTTTGTGCGGCCCCTCCGGCGCACACCCTGCAAGTATGACAGCTGTGAGCATTAAAAACCTTAGTTTCATACGCTTATAGTAATGTCCTTTGTTACTATATCGAATTCGCGAAAATTAGAATATTTCGTAAAGCAGATCTGTTGGCGGACATTTTATGATCCCTTCGTATGCTTTATATAGTAATAGCGCTACTGGTTCAAAAGTCCCATGCCCTTCCCGTGTATGCGGCCAAACATCGGATTACACAATGTACAGCCTGCCACATAAGTCCTTATGGTGGTGGGCTACCCAATCTCAACGGAAAATATTACGGGGCACGGGGATACGATCGTGCAGCTCCAACAGAGACAGACAAACTCTATGCCGACTGGCGCTTTCTTTATTTTAAGGCGCAACATCCAAAAATAAATCGCGATGGATCTGGAATAATGGAAGCGGTGGTGGGTGGGCAGGTCCCATTGAGTACCCCTTCAAAAAATTCTGAGTTGAAACTTGTGGCTAACCACAGTTTCACAGGATTTGCCTCAAGCCGAGATACGTATCTTCAGTTTCAGACAAGCAATCCATTAAAAGACCATATTGTTAATTTTATCCAAGTCGGGCGTTTGCAACCACCGTTTGGATTTCGAACAGATGAACATCGCACATACACGCGCATGATTTCGCAAACATCTTGGAATGATTTTGTTGTGGGTCTTGGCTTTTCTGGGGATCCATTTGAACCGCTTCATTACGATCTTGTGGTTATCAACGGCGAAAGCGGGCCAAGCCCAGATATGTTAGCGAACGAAAAATCTGGTAAGTGGGGTAGTATTTTGAATTTTCGATGGACGTCGCCAACGAACAAAATGCCCATTGTATTCGGCACGAGCGTATACTATGCAAATCGTGCGATTGGAAAGCAGGGGTGGGCTGACTCGGCTTATCTTATCTTTGCGTTGAATCGATGGATCAAGGTGCCGTTGGTACTTTCTGCCGAATTTACAGAGTCTACAAACCTAAACAATAACAATAGCGATCTTACGTCAATGGTTGGCGCAACCTATTTGACAGCCGTTGCTGACTCGAAAGCATTTAGTTACCTTATTCAACTAGATTGGGATCTCAGTTCCAAGTGGGTTGTCACATATAAAATGGACCAGATGACTTTGGATCGCCATTTCCCAGCGGACTATTTCGTTCGTCACGGAATTGGATTTAGGTATTATTGGGGACCCAATGTTTATGTGTCCTCACGTTTTGAAATTGCAAAAGCGACGCCACCTTCAGAATCGCCGGGAAAAAATGGAGCTGACGATGCATTTTGGACATTGATTCGAGCGTCATTTTGACAGAGTAGATAATCACGGGAGGTGATTTTGAAATTCCTAATTTTTTATCTCTGCATTGCAGCGGCCCAAAGCGCTGAAAAAAAAGCTGAAGTTTGTTTTGCTTGTCATGGGCAAACGGGAATCAGCCCGTCCCCTCTGTGGCCAAACCTTGCGGGTCAAAAAGAAAGTTATTTGATCAACTCATTGAAAGCCTACCGGGAGGGCAAACGGTATGATTCATTGATGTCCCCCATCTCGAAGACCCTTACGGACGAAGATATTTCGGAACTGGCCGAATATTTTTCGTCGAAACGAGAGCAAAAGTGACTTTTCTCATAGCACTTGTATTGGCCCAGACTCAACCGGCTGACGTTTCCCGTGGGGAATACATATCTCGTCAAGGGGATTGCATTTCCTGTCACACAATTCCTGGTGGAAAGACCTACGCTGGCGGTCGCAAGATTGAAACGCCATTCGGGGAATTGTATACGCCGAATCTGACTCCAGATGATGAAACGGGGATTGGGCGTTGGACAAAAGATGATTTTTACCGGGCTCTTCATGATGGCGTATCGCCAGACGGTGAATATTATTATCCCGCGTTCCCATACGATTTTTTTACAAAATTAACTCGTGAAGATACGGATGCATTATTTGAATACCTGAAATCCTTAAAGCCTTTTCGAAATAAAGTAAAAGTAAACGAGCTGAGATTTCCGTTTAACTTGCGGCCAGGCCTTTTTGTTTGGCGGAAGTTGTATTTTAACAAAGGGGAATTTCAACCAAATGCAACAAAAGGGGAGCAATGGAATCGTGGTGCTTATTTAGTCGAGGGCTCCGGTCATTGCGGTGCCTGCCACACACCAAGAAGCATTCTCGGCGGTGTCAAGCAAGACAGAGCTTTTGAAGGCGGGATGGTCGACCGCTGGTTAGCGCCTGATATAACGCCAAATCCGATGGCAGCGGTCAGCGATTGGACGGTCGAAGACTTTGTTGCGTTTTTTAAGACAGGAACAAACCCACAAGGCGAAACCGCCTTAGGCCCAATGGCAGAGGTTATTGATTTAAGTTTAAAATATTTGAGTGATGAAGATTTGACGGCAATTGCAGTTTATCTTAAATCAATGCCT
>CAUJEF010000025.1 GCA_963169515.1 Bdellovibrionota bacterium | reverse complement strand
CACGCCGCACCGAGTTTTGTTACATCTAAATCGTCCAACCGAACTGCATTTTCAAGGCTATAAGGCTCCGAGTATACCCTTTCAAGCTCCATAACGCAGGCGCCAACTTGCAGCAGCTCCCCTAGTCTTTGAACCCACGATCGCACAAAGCTTCCCTTCGAACACATAAACGAGAGTTCCACAAACGGCACTTCAACTTTGATGACTTTCAGTTCATAAAAAAACATATCCTTTTCAATTTTAGGCACATATTCGCCCCGACGGGCGCGATCGCATAACTTCTCGCCATCAATTTTTTTTGCAGAAAATGATGGGATTGGCAAAACATGATGGCCCTGCAAAAATAAAACCTTTTCCAAAATCTTTTCTTCGGCAAGCCCGTTTAGATTGTTTTCATGCAGGATTTTTCCGGTGCTATCGAGAGAATCTGTAATCACGCCCAACTTTAACCTTACGCGATAGCCTTTGTTTCCTTTCAGAAAAAAATCTGAAAGCTTGGTCGCTTGCCCAACAAGCAACACCATAAGACCAGACGCTAACGGATCCAGAGTGCCCGTATGCCCGACAGATTTGGTGTTCAGTATTTTTCTGGTTTTGGCCACGACATCATGGCTAGTGCAACCCGACGGTTTATTAACAAGCAAAAGTCCGTTTAGCATTTAAGACTGCATTCCCTGTTCGCGCTCTCGCTGCAATTCTTCGATTAAACTATGAACCCTCATAACCTCTTCATAGTTCTCATCCGCATATAATTCTATCCTTGGGCAGTATCTCATACGTATCTGATTTGCGATTATTTTTTGAATCGCAGGGGCGTAACTTTTTAAGATTTTAACTGCTTTTCGGGTATCTTCAATGCCCTCTAGGGCATGAATCAAAACTTTTGCCTTTCTCAAATCACGACTAACAATCACTCTGGATACACTCACAATGGTTTCAAACTCAGGAACCTCTGTAACGACAAATTGAGATACGATTTCTCGAATTTCTTTTTCAACTCGCTGTATACGGATGGACGGCCCCTTAACTTCTGCCATCATAACTCCCTTGCGATCTGTTGTTTTTCAAATGCCTCAATTACATCGCCGACTTTAATATCGTTATAATTCTCAATGCCTATACCACATTCATACCCACCGGCAACTTCACGGGCGTCATCTTTAAAGCGCTTCAAGCTTGAAATTTTACCTTCGTAAATTTGACGGCCATCGCGAACCAATCTCAAAAACGAGTTCCGAGTAATTTTTCCATCTTTTACGATACAGCCCGCTATCATTCCAACTTTTGGAACTGTAAATGTCTGGCGAACTTCCGCGGACCCCAGGGTAACGTCTTTGAATTCCGGAGCCAGCATTCCCGTCATTGCCTTTTTCACATCATCCACAAGTTCATAAATAATACTGTACGACTTAATTTCTACACCCTTTTCTTTAGCGACGGCTTGCGCACCGCTGTCTGGTCGAACATTAAATCCAATGATTAAACCCTTTGATGTACTTGCCAAAAGAACGTCAGATTCCGTGATTCCGCCCACGGCAGAGTGGAGAATTTTTACCTTTACATCATCCGTTGACACTTTCTCTAACATTCCCCGAATTGCTTCGCCGGATCCTGCCACGTCTGATTTCAGAATAATTGCGAGTTCTTTGGTGTCTCCACTTTTCAGTTTTGCAAAAATCGTGTCCAAAGACATACTCGCCTGGCCGGCAACCTTTTTAATTGCCTCTGCAGTTCTTGAACGCGCAATTTCTTCAGCTGCCTTTTCATTTTCTACCACGTCAAACAAATCCCCTGCATTAGGGGCCTTATTCAACCCCAGCAATTCAACAGGCTCTCCGGGACCCGCTTCGTCTAATTTTTGTTTACGATCATTCATCATAGACCGCACACGACCATGGCTTTCGCCGGCGACAAGATATTGGGATGTCTTCAATGTGCCATCTTTGATTAGCAAAGTTGCAACGACACCTCGGCCTTTTTCAACTTTACTTTCGATTACAAAACCAGTTGCTGAGCGCTTAGGGTTGGATTTTAATTCTTGAACTTCCGCGACGAGTTTGATGTGTTCTAATAACTCTTTGATACCCGTTTTTTTCAATGCCGATACTGGTGCAAATATGGAAGTGCCACCCCATTCTTCCGGCATTACTTCATATTCAGAAAGCTGCTGTTTAATTTTGTCCGGGTTTGCGCCTTGTTTATCAATTTTGTTCACAGCAACAATGATCGGAACGCCCGCCGCTTTGGCGTGGTTCAAGGCCTCAACAGTTTGAGGCATAACACCATCATCAGCGGCAACAACAAGCACCACAATATCAGTTACTTTTGCTCCTCGAGCGCGCATTTGTGTAAATGCAGCGTGGCCCGGGGTATCGATAAAGGTAATATAAGAGCCGTCCTCTAATTTTACTCGATATGCGCCAATATGCTGAGTTATACCGCCAGCTTCGCCAGCCGCAACGTCTGCGTTTCGAATTGCATCCAACAGTGACGTCTTACCATGGTCGACGTGACCCATAACAGTCACAACCGGGGCGCGCAACACCAGCTCAGCATCCATTTCTCCAAATGCCGAAGTTTTAATAAGATCTTCTGTTGATTTGAAAATATTTTGAGTTTCAAATCCGAATTCTGGCGCGATCAAAGCCGCCGTATCATAATCCAGATCATCGTTCAGCCCCATTAGGATGCCTTCTTTGCCCAAGCGAGAAATCAATTGAGCTACTTTTACACCCATTTCTTGAGCGAAGTCCTTCACCTTTATAGTTCCATGTATTTTCACAATGCGCTTTATCGCCTTTGGAGTTGTAATCTGCGTTTTCTTAGCTTCACGAGCTGATGCAACTTTTTTCTTTTTAGGCTGAAAAATAACTTCACGCTTTCGGAAGTCTGTTGCCGTGAATT
Organism: Bdellovibrionota bacterium; assembly: GCA_963169515.1. Taxonomy (GTDB): domain Bacteria; phylum Bdellovibrionota; class Bdellovibrionia; order Bdellovibrionales; family JAEYZS01; genus CAUJEF01. The sequence continues at coordinate 6,809 of CAUJEF010000025.1, read as the reverse complement.
TCTGAACTTCTTCTTCCTCTGCTTTTGTTTTTTTCTTTAACTCTTTTTCTTTTTCCTTCTCTTCTTCCTCTAAACGCCGAGCTTCAGCCTCAAGAACATGAAGAGGATCGACAGGCGCTACCATAAATCCAGTTCGAAGGTTTCGATTCCCCGGCCCGACGGCTGGCGAACCCGTTGGACTTGGTTTAGCCTTTGCATCTCGTTGGACTTTATTCAAATCCATCCGGCCCACGATATTGCGACCTTTTGCTGGTTGGCTCTCTGTAGTCTCCGTTTTTTCAGCACCTTCTCTCAAATTATCTTCAAGATTCTCGGCCGCAATAGCTACCGCTTCGGCCTCTTTTGCTGTCTGAATACTCTTAAGATCTTCTGCTTTTCTGCGAATCACTTTCCGCGCAGGCGCTGCAGCCGTATCTTTTTTAGCTGTTTTCTTTACACCTTCCTCAGCGGCTTTCTTCTTTGGCGTGGTCCTTGCTTTGACAGCCGGTTTTTCTTCTTCCTTTCCGGCTTTTGCCGCCGTTGCTACCGCTTTCCTCGGGGCAGCCGTCTCTCCAGTTTTTTTCTTTGTAACCGTCTTCTTTTTTGAATCTGATTTAACAGATCTTTCTTCATCCAATTTTTTCTGAATAAGACTTACGGTGTCTTCATCAAGCGTCGCCATGTGGTTTTTCACAGGGATCTGCCACTCTCTCAGCTTGTCCATCAAGCCCAGAGTTTCCATTCCTATTTGTTTTGCAAACTCAAATACTCTCAGTTGCGACACTCGATTACCTCTATTCTGTTTTGTCTTTCGCCAGTTGTGCCAATTCCTGCTTCAATCGCTCTTCGGCTGCTTTTTTCGCATCTGTAGAATTCAAAGCTTCTTTGGCTTCCATAGAAGGTTTTGGGGCCTGCGGGACAGGTTCTCCAGAATCTTCGTATTTCTTTAATAATTTCTGAGCTGTTTCGATCAACGCGGTTGCTTTTGCCTCGTCGTCATAACCAGGGATTCGTTGAACGTCCTTTGCCTCTGCTGCCGCCAAGCTTTGGAACGAACCGAAACCAGACTGGTAAATGTTTTGCGCCATAGTGTCTGTCATACCTGGGATGAGCAGCAAATTGAAAATTGCTTCAGCATTTTTTGCAGCCATATTGCCCTCAGACAGAATATCAATTTTCCATCCGGTCAATTTTGCCGCCAAGCGAACATTTTGTCCTTTTTTTCCGATCGCAAGACTTAACTGCTGATCTGGGACCACAACTTCCATTTCTTTTGTCGCATCGTCGATAAAAATTTTTGAAACTTCTGCCGGGGCTAAAGCGTTACTTACAAAACGGGTAACATCTTCGTCCCAATTTACTATATCAATTTTTTCTCCCTGCAATTCTTGAACAATTGTCTGCACGCGAGAACCCTTCATGCCCACGCATGCCCCCACCGGATCGATATTTGGATCCTTGCTGGACACAGCAACTTTTGCGCGAGCGCCTGGTTCGCGGGCAGCCGCTTTAACTTCAATTACTCCATCACCGATTTCAGGAACTTCTTGCTCGAATAGTTTTGTTAAATACATCTCTGATGCGCGAGACATAATGATTTGCGGCCCACGCGTTGTTTGGCGAACGTCTGCGATAAAACCCTGAATACGATCGCCCGGCTTGTAATTTTCACCTGGAATTTGCTCACGGATTGGAACGTATGCTTCTGTGCGCCCCAAATCCACAACAACAGATCCTCGCTCTACGCGACGAACGATACCTGACGCAATTTCACCTTTGCGCTCTTCAAATTCAGCAAAAATTATTTCACGCTCAGCATCTCGAACCTGTTGTGTGATGATTTGTCGCGCCGTTTGTGCTGCAATACGACCCAAATCCTTTGTTTCTAATCGAATACCGATATAATCACCGACAGTCGCTTCTGGATCCAGTTGCAATGCATCTTCTGTTTTTATTTCTACCTCTTCATCGATAAACTTATCGGCATCTACGACTTCTTTAAATTCAAACAACTCTACCTCACCTAAATCTTCATTGTACTGAGCTTCAATCTCTCTGTATGTGCCGTACTTTTTCTTTGCAGCGGTGAGCATTCCTTGGATAATGGCATTTACAACTACTTGTTTGCCGATGCCCTTTTCCTTACCAATTTGTTCGATCATTCTGCTTAAGCCTGAAAATACATTATCTGCTGCCATGGCTATCCTCTCTTCGTATTGCCTTTTGTTTCTTCAAAAATGACGTTCGATTTCTTGATGCTTGGAATGGGGACGCTAATTTGTTGTGCGTCCAATTCCAAGTCGATCATACCATCATGAACGCCTAGTAATTTTCCTGTCGCTTTAAATCTTTTCACGTCCGCATTGAGATTTAACAATGCGTTTAGGTCTTCTTCTGTTTGGATAAATATTTTACGTCCTACAACACACTCAAAATGCCATGATTCTTTTAAAGGCCGTTCCAAACCCGGACTTGAAACCTCGAGCATATATTCTCCACCAGCCACCGCATCATCTACATCCAGCAAAAGACTCACCCCTTTTGAAACTTTCTCACAATCGTCAATTGAAACACCCGAATCTTTATCGATGTAGATCAAAAGTTTTCGCCCTTGCCCGCGCGAACCCGTAATAAATTCAAGATCGTATAAGCGGCACCCTTCGCGCTCACACACCTGGGCTGCAAGTTCTTTAATTTTTAAAATATCTGTATAAGACATTAAAATTGTCCTTTGCCACCAAGACCATCAAGAAAAAAAAATGGGCCGAAAAGGCCCACTTCTTCCAACTTCAAACGTGGAAAATTATTATCAAATTCGTAATTTAATGGCAAGATCTAATGCTGATAAATCATCAAAATTGCGGCTGAGCCGTCTTTATAGTATCTTGGTCGTCGCCCATTTTGCTTGAAACCAATTTTCTTGTATAAATTCAATGCCTTATGATTCTTTTCATGCACATCAAGCCATATATCCTTATCCAAATTAATTTCACAGAATTTCCCAAAGAGCTCGGTCATAGCCCCCCTTTTTTGAGAGCCAGCCCTTGTACATAAGAGCGTAATCTCCAGGGCCTCCCCCGCCTTACGGTATAAGATGAACGCAACAAGATCGTTCCCTTTCCAGAGCCCAAGCCCACAGCCCACTTTAAGCTCGTTCATTAAACTCTCTCGGCTCCAGGAAAAGCCGAGGTCTTCCAAATTTGGATCTGCCTTTTTTAAATCGATCACTATTTGGACCAACTGATCTATGTCAAAAACTCTGAGCGTTCGGGTCATCTAAATTTAATTCACATATACTTTTCGAACCTGATACTTTTTCTTCAGAACACCAAACCATTCGCTCAGGCGCTGATCCGCCTGTTGCTTAGCTAAATATGTTTTAATGCTCCCTTTGAAGTCCTTGTAGGGCTTGGTACCGAATTTTTTTCGATTATTTTTGTAATAATTAAATGCCTCGGCCTCTGTCACAGGAATAAGGGATGCCTTCGTTTTGAACTCCATAAAGCTCTTGGCCTGAAGTTTTCGGGTCAGCAAAGCGTTGAATTCATTGTTCGTAAGCCCGAGCTTATTCCAATCGTTTAGAAGAGAGTGATTTGCATTTAATTTTTCTTTAAATTTCAAAGACGATGCCTTAACTTGATCATCTGTTACACTCACGACCTTGAATAGTTTTGATTCAACGTAGACTACATTTTCCATTAATATTCGATTCAAATCTTTATTAAAACTTGCCGAATTCACATCCGCCACAAATGGCTGTGTATTTGTCGGTTCAAAAAGGATCTTTTCAACGATCCAATCGGCACGAACGTCCCGTGTGGTCACAACAATTGAATCGACGGATCCCACGACCTCAGAGACTGTCTGCGCGAAAACAAGTTCGAAGATAAACAAGAATAAAATCATAAAGAAATACTAATCGAGATTTCAGAAATAAAAAAGGGAATCTTAAGATTCCCTTTTTTGCGTATCTAAAACAATTTGGTTCCTAGAAAAGAAAGGTTCCCTTAACCAAGAAAACCTGATAGCCGATTTCCTCAAGCTCCTTCTGAGACAGAGGGCCAGAAAAAATACGCGAATGTTCATATTGGCTTTCAAGGTCATAGGCCACATTCATCATATATCGATAATCTGCGCTGACTTTAAATGTTTCGCTTAACTTTACATCAAACCCAATTGTCAGGCCAAGGTCGACTGCCCATGAGGTTGGAGCATCACCCACGGTTGGTGAATACGGGATAAGATCCCATTGATAGTTACGAATCGTATAAGACAATCCACCGCCAAGAACTGGCGAGAATGTCGTGTCTTCTAGTAAGCGGTACCTCAAATTTGCGCCAACATTATATTGTTGAACCTCTGTCACGCTAGGAACCCAAACGCTACGAAATGGATCCCAAAACGGTAGCCGATTGGCTGATTCAACATCAAGGTTTGAATACAAGAAACCAAGATCCATTGAAAGTTGCTTTCCAAATGAACGACCGATGGAAACACCACCGGAAAATCCGGCAGAAACATTATCCGCAGATGGATAGGAAATAAAACCCGCATCTGCAGACACTGTTGTATGATCTTTTATCTTTTCTTCCTGGGGCAAAACCGGCGCCTCTGTTTTTACTTCTATTACAGGCGGTGGAGGTGCAATGGCTAATGGTGCCTGTGGGGCTTCAACCACTGTCTGAGGCGGAATTGGTGCTAGCGGAGCAGGAGCTGGGCTTTGCTTTGCCTCAAACGCATCCATTACCTTTACTGCACGTTCCTGTTCCGAACGCACACGATCTGCTTCTAATTTTTCAACTATGCGTTCCTCAGTTTGACGTTCAACTTCTTCCCGAGTCTTGCGCAATTGATCTGCCTTTGATTCTTTAATAGGCGAATCTTCAACATACGTTGGCGCTTGTTTTTCAATGATATAAATAGGCGCTTGCGCTGGAGCTGCTTGCACTGGAGCCGGCGCTACCAGAGTAGCTGCCACCGGCACAGGAACAGGCGCTGCCTGCGCCGCAGGCAATGTTGCGGGCAATGCTGAAAGTTCTTGCTTTAGCACTGCGTTTTCATCTGCCGCTTGCGCGCTGAAAACTGCCGCAAAAATGACGGCTGTAAAAAATGCTTTGATTTCCATTTTAAACCTCATATTTCTGGTCTTATTCCAATCCGAGGAGGTATAGAGCAATTCATATGCCGAGTCAAACGCTATGCGAAAATAATTTAAACATTTGAAATTATTGATAAAATTAAAATTTTAAATAATGTTTTTATATACACTTAAAAGTATTTTTTTCAAATTGCAAGGTCCAAAATGACACTCCGTGAATAGGGTAATGCCCACCAGTGACCAAGCTGAACTAAATCCACTATGGGTTGTATTTTTTTCCCTATAAACCGCTTTAATTCGTTTCTACTACACAAACCCATGGCACCTGTGTTGCTATAGCACTCCTTGCCGGTCATTTCGGAAAAACGGACATCCCTCCCCCCTTAGTTCTGTTCTACGAGTGGCTGGCAAAGACCTCATCGGCCCCCAACTCGGGGGCTTTTTTTTTACAATAACAATATCATTTTTCGGGTCACTTGAATTTTTGAACAAGTATGATTACATCATTATCTTTTAAGGCTCCTTGGCGGAATTGGTAGACGCGCACGACTCAAAATCGTGTACTCTCACGGGTGTCCGAGTTCAACTCTCGGAGGAGCCACCAATATTTTCAAACCACCCCGAATACCCTTCACATCCAGGTAATTTTCCTGTTAAAGATTTAGTCAGCTCTTCAAAAAAACGGTTAGCGAATAAAAAAATAACTAAATAAATTTTGTATACTGAAAGAGTATGATATAATTGAACGCAAGATAGAAACAAAACAAAGAGAGTAGGTTGAAATGAAAAGTTTCGGGGAATATCTAAGACAAAAACGAATTAAAGCTAAGCTTACTCAAGGAAAAGTTGCTTTAAGTCTTGGGTATAAAACTCCCCAATTCGTTTCGAACTGGGAACGCGGCCTTGCTTCACCGCCATTGGACAAAATTAGCCGCCTTGTTCAGTTATATAAATTAGACCCCGAAGAAATCATTGGGTTGCTGATGAACGAACAAGAGCAGATTCTGCGTCATGCACTCTCTACGCGATCAAAACAGAAAGGCGCTTTATAGCATGGAACCTATCTTTGAAATTGATTCAAGCATTGCAACCCGACCCACGGATTATATTGATGGTCTTATTGAATTGCTTCAGAAATTTTCGAAACTAGCTGAATCGACTGGCTTGAATATACAGCCATACTCAACCGCAGCACTTCAAAAGTTTAAATCTTACCCACCTCACAACCAAAAAATAATTTATGATAGCCTCGCCATTTATTGTTCAGTTATTATTGATATAATAAATCAGGGTGTTCCTTTTTATAACAACCGTCAGTCTCTATGGAAAACCTTTAAAAGGTTGGGCGTATTCCCGAATTCAGACTTAATGAGCACGATTGATGAAAAAGACGTAATCGAAATTTATCTTCCGAATAACACCCAATGCTTTCGCAATTGGCATTATTTTCAGTACACCAGCTACACAATTGGAGATCTCATAACCTTCACCTGGCCGGAACTTTTTGAACATCAAATGTCAGATGAATATTCTAAAATCGCCGAACGAATTTTCAAAGGCGAACAAAAAGATCCTGTGTATTTTGATGTAGCCCCTTATCTCGCAAAGGAAAAGTTCTCATCTCAAAAATTGTCCGTGCATATAAGGCCGAAAGTCATTGCCCCACTTGTCCACAAAGACACCCGTCGCAACGAAGGTCTAATTGTAGCTTGGGAAATTAAAATTGTAGGCA
>CAUJEF010000024.1 GCA_963169515.1 Bdellovibrionota bacterium | reverse complement strand
GCACGGCGAGTTCAACATACGTAGAACTGTAGTTTGAAAATGAACATTTTGAATTTTTATTGGAAGCATTGCTTGCGCCAATAGAAATCATTCCGTCAATATCCGCCGCAAAAGAAGCCGGTGTAAAAAATGTCGTTGAGGTGAGTTCTTTGTTTTCATTTCCAGCGGCAGCAAATACAGTTACGCCACGAGATACAGCATATTGAATTGCATCTCCCGTAGAAGAAATTCTTCCCAGCCCACCAATACTCATGTTGATAACTTTTGCGCCGTTGTCAGCGGCGTAACGAATCGCTTCGTCTATATTTTCGATGTCGGCGCCATCGACTTCACCAAAGACATTTAGAATCATTAGCTTTACATTTCTTCCGATTACGCCTGAAACGCCGATCTGATTATTACCTACAGCAGCGGCAAGACCTGCAGTGTGGGTTCCATGGTCGTCTTCAAATTTATTTTTTACATTATTATTCTGGGAAGCAAAATCCCAACCGTTGAAATCGTCCACGTATCCGTTCCGATCATCATCAACACCGGGACGGCCTGCCAGTTCGATTTGGTTTTTCCATATGGTAGGGGCCAAATCGGGATGATCAATGTCGGTGCCGTTGTCGATAATTGCGATCACGATATCATTTCGAATCCCCGAGGAATTGTTGTAGTAAAAGTCATAGTTTGCGTTGTAGTTGATGGCAGAAAGATGTCTTTGCTGGCTATAAAGAGCGTCGTTTGGTGCAGTTGTATGAAGCTTTATATTTGGTGCAAGACCCACAACACAAGGCTCGTTCTCTAGTAAAAATTCAAGTTCCGAGAGATCAATGTTCTTTTTTAATTTTGCCTTTACAGAAGTTCTTTTTGAGAAAATTTCAGCCTTTGATCTTATTTTCCCTGGGCTAACTTCAAAAAAGTCATTCCTAAGACCATCCTGCAAATAACACTCTCGATCTAGAACAAGGGTAATATCCCTATTGGCGAACAAGGTTTTAGATATGTTTTTTTGAGTCAAATTTTTTTGAGTAAAAATAGATTCTGGGAAAAAGTCCTCGCTGTGAATTTTTGTAGTTGTAAAAAACAAAGGATCGGCAGCAAGCGTAGTTTTTTCAGGGTTGGATTTGCAAGTGGCCACAGTGGAAGCAAGGGAGAAGCTTTTTGCCTTGTAGCCTTGACCACAAGAGACACACAATAAGCCCGCAGTGCCGGCTGCAATTAAACGTCTCAAAACCTACCCCCGATAGCTTTAATTAGAGCAAAGGCGGTACCCTCCAGGTCGGCTAAAACTTAAAGGCAAATATACAATTGTTATAAGTTCAGACAGTTAAAATCGCATTGGCGGTGTTTTTAAAAAAAATGTTTAAAATCAAATAGATAAACCAGCGCCTAACAACTATCGTTGTGTATAATTAATGTGTCTTAAAGTGAGACACAGCCAAAGTATTGCGAATTAATTTTTTTGCTCTTCGGTGGTAGCTGCTTCCGTGGGAACTGTTTCAGATGGTGTGGCCTCGGCAGGTTCCTCGACAGGACGTGCCTGGCTCACCTTGGCGCTGATAAGGTCCTCGCGCAGTTTTAAAAGTTTGGTCATAATTGGGCTGTCTTTTAATTTGAGTTTGTCATTCATCGTATCAATAGCTTTTTGAGCCTGGTCAGATTCAAGCCAAGGAATTACGACCTCATTTACAACCTTGCTATTTTTAGATTGTTTTAAAAGATCTAAGGCCTTTGCGGTTACGATTTGCCGCCCGATTTCGACGCTTTGGGAAACTTGTTGTTTTAATTGTTCGACGTTGGCTTCAGAAAGTTTATTTTTGATTTGATCAACTATAGGTTTTATATCTGAGTTCATATATTTCTCCCCGAATATTCGTTTGCGATATTGTCCGAAATACAGTTTTTTCGCAACTTTTAGTCAAAAAACATAATAAAACTGTAACAATTTCAAGCGTTCTTTGATACACGACGGACACTATGTTGCACTCGAAGCTTATATCGACAAAATCGCTCCCCCGTCCCACGCAATATGTTCAAATGCTCCAAAACGATTACGCAAAATGGACTTATGATCAGGAGGCCGCACGAGAGCTTAGGGGCAATTGGCGAAGACAGGCGTTCGATGTCTCAAGCGAAACTCCACTCGACCTTGAAATTGGGACAGGAAATGGTTTTTTTTACGCCCATCGGGCGACAGTCGCGCCGGAACGCTGTTTGGTGGGCTTGGAAATTACCTATAAGACCCTTGTTCAATCTATTCGAAGGGCCGTTTCACAGGGAGCCACAAACGCTAGAATGGCTCGATTCCACGCCTCACAAATCGATGAAATCTTTGCGACGGCGGAATTGGACAACGTGTACATTTATTTCCCAGATCCGTGGCCAAAGAAAAAGCACGCCAAAAACAGATTAATTCAGATGAGCTTTCTGCACGCGCTTTATGACCTTCAAAGACCGGATTCGTTCCTTGAGTTTAAAACTGACAGCGCAGAGTATTTCGATTGGGCGCTAGAAAGATTTAAAAAATCACCATATAAAATTTCAAGGCTAACGCGCGACCTTCACGCTTCGGAATGGGGCATGAACAATTTTATGACCCATTTTGAAAAGCTTTGGACAAGCAAAGGTTTAAAGACCCATCTTATTCGTTTAGAAAAATAAATTTATTGTTTTGGAATAGGTACTTTTCCGTTCCATAAAACTGCTTTTGTCATTCGAGATAACTCCAAATTCATTTGAATATATGCACCGTCATTAAATGGGGTAAAGCGAGACAGGCGACCCAGGCCGATGTTTTTTATACCTGCGATTTCGCCGCCCAAAAACTTGCTGGGCGCAACGCCATTTTGAGTTTGCTTAAGAAGATAAACGAGTGGTGGATTTTCTTTAGAGAATGAATAATCCAATCCGGCCGCAAACCGATAATTAACTATCACGACAGATGTTGCATAAAGCATTTCATTGGGCAAATCAACTGACGAAAAATATGAAAGATGAAGGGTTCCCTGGGGAGGGATTTCGACCAGTGTATTCGAATTTATTTTATAAATTCGATAGTCGTCATTGATGATTTTCAACCGGATTGGTTTTGAAGCCGTTTCCGGATAAAAATAATAATCGAAGTAATTTTGGCCAAATGCAAGCATTCGATAGTTAAATGTCCCAAGATCTGTAACGATGCCTACGGTAACTGTTATGGGATACGGATTCTTAATTTCCGCACTAAATATATTAAGGTCCTGTTTTTGTGCGCGTAAAAGGTCGATGTCGCTAGAGATTTTTATAGAAATATTATTCAATTCCAAAGAAATTCTTTTATTTCTAACAAAATAGATTTTTTTATTTCCATTTGATTCGAGAACAAATTTGAATGTGCATTCAGACTGACCGGAACCCGCCTTTTTTAAGATATCTGGGGGAACGGCATCCCAAACCGCCAGTTCTTTCAACGCAAATTGTTTTTCATAACTAATGTCCCCACAAGTTGATATTACTGTGCCGGAAAAGTCTTGATCACTTTCAAATGAAAATACATCCTCGAGATTTGCCTGATTCGCCGTAAGCGGAATCCCGTTATGAAGAATTCTAAAGCGAGGGGCTTTCCAAGTCGAAGCTGTCGACTGCTGATTTTTTCCACACCCCGTAAGCATTAGTGTTAAAGCCAATACAAGATTTTTCATATCTGATCCTTTCGCAAAGAAATGATTAAGCTGCAAACAACGAGGGCCCGTTAATTTTACATATATTGAATTTGGGGGGGGTGAATGGTCCGAATATCGGATCACCAGTAACTGGCGTCGATTTTGATGTCGCCTTGAACCGTGCATTGGCAGCTTAATCGTTCGTCTCTGCTCCACTCATGGATGTCTCTCATATCCGCTTCATCTGGCGTTTCCGGGGATAAATTCTCTTTGCCTTCAATTACCTTTACCAAACACTTGGTACAGACGGCTTGCCCCCCACAAGAGCTAGCGACTGGAATCCCTGACTCCATCAAGATGTCCATCAAATTCGAGTCCTTCGGGACCTCGATTGAATTTTGGTTTCTTTCAAAGCTAATCTTCGGCATAGATCAATACTTTCGCTGACTTATGACTCTCGGTAAATGAACTTTGAGTAAATATAATCAATGGGCTATATATACGCAAATGGAAAAAATATTGGTTTTAGGCGCGAGCAAGGGACTTGGCGCGAGTGTCGTTGAGGAGCTTGCAAAACACCATCCTTATTTGCTTATCGTTGGTCGTAATGAAATCCGCTTGAACTCTTGTGCTGCAAAGCTTGCTAAGGCTGATGTGCAGACCGACATTGTCGCCTGTGATGTCTTTAAATCCGAAGATCAAAAGCGCCTTTTTGAAATGATCGAGGATTTCAAGCCTGATCGAATAATTAATTTGATTGGAGGAGGGCCGTTTGGTCGTTTTTCAGAAAAAGAGTGGAAGGACCACGCATGGGCCTTCGAAGTTACATTTTTATTTTCTGCGCGATTGCTTCATTTTGCGCTAGGTTCAGAAAAACTTCAGAGTTTAAAACAGATAGTCTTTACTGGCTCAAGCGTTGCGGAAAATAAGGCAGACCCGAATGCTTCCAGCTACAGCGCGGCCAAGCACGCGCTTCGAGGGCTTGTGTATTCGGTGAATGCTGAAAGTCCGGGGGTCGATCTGAGGCTCTACAGTCCACCGTATATGGACACGAATTTGTTACCGAAAAATGCTTGGCCACGCGAATCAGGGCAGGTGTGCGACCCCACAGTTGTTGCGCAACACATGGTGAGGTGGATTTTTGAACCCCCAAGTGGTAAGTTTCACAATACGTACAATGGAGAATAAAATGTCAGATATGAATGTTGAAAATGTAGTTATCGTTGGATCCGGACCGGCCGGTTATACAGCAGGAATTTATAGTTCCCGTGCACTTTTAAAGCCATTGATGTTTGAAGGTGACCAGCCGGGAGGACAGTTAATGACAACAACGGACGTGGAGAACTATCCGGGCTTTGCAGAAGGGATTCTGGGTCCTGAAATGATGGAAGTTTTTAAAAAACAAGCCGAGCGGTTTGGAACGCGAATGATTCCAAAGACAGTAACAAAAGTAGACTTTTCCAAGCGTCCGTTCAAAGTCATGGCGGGAGATGAAGTCTATCTTGCGAATACTGTTATTATCTCTACCGGCGCAACAGCGAAGTACTTGGGCATCCCGTCTGAAAAAAAATATATGGGCAAAGGTGTCTCTGCGTGTGCAACTTGCGATGGCGCGTTTTTTAGGAATGTAGAGGTTGCCGTTGTGGGCGGGGGTGATACCGCGATGGAAGAGGCATTGTTCCTAACTCGCTTTGCAACAAAAGTGTATGTAATCCATCGCCGGGATGAATTTCGAGCGTCAAAAATTATGGCAGACAAAGTTTTGAGCCACCCAAAGATCAGCGTGATTTGGAATTCGGAAGTCGTCGAGGTCCAAGGTGAAAAGCTTGTGAAATCGCTTAAAGTTCGTAACATTGTTGAAAACTCCACAACTGATCTTAAGGTGGACGGGCTTTTTGTAGCCATTGGCCACAAGCCAAACACAGATATATTTGCAGGCCAACTTGAATTAAACAATGTTGGCTATATTATTACAAAGCCAGGCACCACCTATACTTCTGTCGATGGCGTTTTTGCATGTGGAGACGTGCAAGACCCAACATATCGTCAGGCGGTTACTGCGGCCGGCACAGGCTGTATGGCGGCAATCGATGCAGAGCGCTGGCTAGAAAAACAGCACTTAAAGCGCTAAAACAGTGGGATAAACTGAAATTTAGACGATTGCGCTTTTCATAAAGCTTTCGGTACAATAAGGACCGATGCCAAAAAAAATAAATACGCGGTCCTTAATAGATAAGATTGAAAAAATCACGCGCGCAAAAATGGCGGAACAAGAAGTTGTGTCATTGGATGATTTTCGTTCACTTCGAAAGCGTGATCAATTGCGATCTATTTTGATTATAGATGACGACGAGACCATTCGCGCAGCCATGAGGCGTATTTTTGAATCCGAAGGGTACAAAGTTATTACAGCAGCAGACGGGACTCAATTATCAGAGGTTTTGGATGATGACCCGATTGATTTGATTATTTTAGACGTGGGATTGCCATGGATCAATGGATTCGAACTTGCCAAGCTTTTGAAAGAACATGAAGACTTAAAAAAAATTCCGTTAATTTTTGTTTCTGCTAAAACAAGTGAGCTGGATATTAAACGTGGTTTTGGTGTCGGCGCTGACGATTATATCAAGAAGCCATTTGAAGTGGACCAGATTAAAAAAGCGGTAAATACCCTTATGGAATTACATCCGGCCAAAAAATGAATGTTTTCGTTTTTGCCTTAATTTTATCTGTTTTTGTAAATCTATCAGATCATCCACATGGACAGGGACAACCTCTGGATTTTTTTTGAGCTGATCAATAATATTATGTGGAATGATAAGACCTTCTTCGTAAAGCCCTAAAATAAAGTCTGAATCGATATCCTCGCTGTTTTGAAGCTCAAGGCCCCAGCGGAAAAGTGTTTTTTGTTCAAAAACATTTAGTGTATCAGAGCGCGAAGTCTGGGTAATAAGGAATGAATTCTCAGTTAATTTTTGAAACACCATTTTTACATTTGCATTTTTATCTGTGGAAAGCTGAAGTTCCTCAGGTGTTGCCCCCCCGATTGTCCATGGAATTCCATCGGTATAAAATGTGTTTGATTTGCAGTCTTGGACAAATGTTTGACGACCAATCCAGCTGTTTCTCAAAAATTTTTGAGCTGAGTCTTGCACAATAATATTTCGTGGAAGATAGGACGGCTCACCATTTGTTTCGCTATAAACATAATCTTGAGTTACCTCACGTAAAGTATACGTATTCGGCAAATTGCGAAGGCTGTTGAAAAGACTTTCAACATTTAAGCCGCGTTCGCAAGAATTTACATTTTTTTTAGGGGAGCATCCAATCGCAGTCAGCAATAATATAATTGATATAATTCTTTTAAACATTTAGGTTCCCCAAGTGCTTTGGAACCCCACGCGGAATTGCGTTCAAAAGTTTTTTCGTATAGTCATGCTGAGGATTTTCATAGATGGAAACCGCATCCGCTTTTTCGACAACATGGCCGTTGTACATAACAGCGACCTCGTCGGCAATAAATTTTATGACTGCAAGATCATGTGAAATAAAGATGTAGGTTAAATTCATTTCTTTCTGAAGGTCGAGTAGCAGGTTCAGGATTTGCGCTTGAATCGAAACGTCGAGTGCGGAAACGGACTCGTCGCAGATGATAAACTCAGGTTCAACGGCAAGCGCACGCGCAATGCAAATCCGTTGACGTTGTCCGCCCGAAAACTCGTGTGGATAGCGGTTTAAATATTTCCTATCGAGTCCAACTTTATCCATCAGCTGCGCAGCTCGATCCATGCGTTGTTCTTTGGTTTGGTACAAATCGTGTATAACCATCGGTTCCATCAGCGCGTTTCCAACAGTCATACGGGGATTTAAAGATGCGTATGGGTCTTGAAAAATAATCTGCATCCGCCGTCTCATTTTTCGCAGGTCGTTGCCCCCAAGATCTGGGATATTTATTTTGTCATATTTTATTTCGCCAGCGGTTGGTTCGATCAGCCTTAAAATTGTACGACCCAGGGTGGACTTTCCACAGCCTGACTCGCCAACAAGCCCCAAGGTTCGGCCCTTGTGAACTTTCAAAGAAACACCATCCACAGCTTTGACCCAGTTTTTAACGCCGCCGAAGACCCCTCCACGAATTGGAAAGTGCTTTTTGACATTGTTCAGTTCCAGTATAACTGGATTTTTATCAGTGACAGCGCGTACTTTTTTTTCACCAAGAGCCCTTATGTCGAAGACCTTTTCCTTTCCGTCTTCGCTCATAAAGTCGCTAACTGTTGGAAGCCGTGCGGATTTTGATTTTAGAGAGGGACGGCAGGCAAGGAGCCCTTTTGTGTATGGATGCTGTGGTTTCACAAAAATATTTTCTACAGGGCCCCACTCAACAATATTTCCACGATACATAACAGCCACTTCGTCGGCGATATCAGCAATTACGCCCAAATCGTGAGTGATGAACAGCATACTCATTTTATATTTTTCTTGCAGCTGGGCTAAAAGCTCCAAGATTTGTTTTTGAATTGTAACGTCAAGGGCGGTTGTCGGCTCGTCACAAATTAAAAGCTGTGGATTGCACGCTATTGCCATTGCAATCATGATTCGCTGTCTTTGCCCCCCAGACAGTTCGTGCGGGTAGGATTTTATTCTTTGTGCAGGGTTTGGGATTCCAACTTGATTCATCAGCGACATAGCCTTTTCAAAGGCGTCTTTTTTGCTTAACTTTTCATGGAGAATCAAAGTTTCAGCAATTTGATCACCAACGGTAAATACGGGGTTGAGCGACGTCATAGGTTCTTGAAAAATCATTGAAATTTTTTTTCCACGAACCTTTCTCATTTCAGACTCAGAAAGTTTTAAGAGGTCCTTTCCTTCAAATAACATTTCACCGCTTGATATTTTTCCAGGCGGGGATGCAACTAAGCGCATCAATGCGAGTGACGTTACTGATTTACCTGACCCAGATTCGCCCACAAGGCCAACGGTCTTCCCTTTTGGGATATCGAAAGAAATTTTTTTAACCGCGTTTACAACGCCGTCATCGGTATGAAATTCAACGGAAAGATTTCGAATGCTTACAAGACTGTTTTGGTCCATTCCCCACCCTATAGAGACCCTCTGAATAGCTTATTGTGGATTTTGGCGCAAGTTGCAAAAAAAAAGCGGCTTGGTGGGGGGACCAGCGCCGCTTAGGGGGAGGGATGGATTACTGTTATATAAAGCAAGGGCAATGCCAGTGATGTGGTGGATATATTACAAATCAAAACAAATTAAGCGATGCTGGAAACAAGTAAACAGCAGAAATGGCTATAGAGCAAATTTTATTCTAACATAACATATTGAAATTACTATCGTTTATCAAAAATGTCTATGGCCTTTTCAATGTGCCGTAAAAGGGATGGAAAGGGAAAAAATCTCCTGACCATAATCATTATAGCAAAAGAACTGGGGGCAGGCGGCGGCACTTGGTTTGCTGAATGACTGGGCAATGAAACAAATTACTCTTATTTTGACCATTTTTTTTTGCGGCGGAATGTGCCTTTCAAAGCCCACAACCGGCAAGGCGCTGGTGGAGTGTTCGGGTCGGTTACCCATGAGCACACTGGTAGAAGTCAATTTGCAAATAAGACAGTCCCCATATGCAGATAAATACTTTGCTCACGAAGCGCTTTTAACTACGGGAAATATGGGCAATGGAGCGTTTCAATTTTCTCGGGTGCGAATCAACTGTGACTGGGAGCAAGGAGATTTGGTTTGTAGGGAAGATAGGGAGATATCTCGACTGAGAAATGAAAAAAATGGCTGGGTCCTATATGAAAGTTTCATAAAATATGGGCGCCGTTCCACTGCGATACTAATGCGAAAAATGTACGCTGAAAATCTCAAATGCAATTTTGATGGACTACGCGATCAATCAGAAGTGAATGAGGAATCCCAAAAAAGGTGAGAAGTTGGACGTATTTTGAGAAACGGCCTGTAAGTTTCCACCAGAAATCTGTTGCTTGTCGAAGTTAATATTTCGATAGCTTAAAATAAGATCAAGAGAAAACCACGAACTGAGCGGAACAAGATATAAAAAATCAAACTGAAAACCAATTCCTTCAGAGAGCGTAACCGTCTGTGCCAAAGATTTTTCTTTACGCTTAGCTGTCAAATGAAGGCTTAATATCGCTCCAAAATTTCCTAAAAAATAGCCAAACGAATTTCCCAAAGTTGTTTGGTTCACGGAATAATTCGATCCGTTTCCAGTCATCGACGTGAATAGAACTCCGAAATACAACCCCGCATCATTGATATAACCACTACGAAAATCAAATAAAAAATGATTACGGCTTGATTCATTTACGCTCGAATCTGAGCTAAAAACAAACGACGGGAAAACGACGATACCGGCTTTATCATTTGATTGAGCGAAGGCCGTCTGACAAACAAGTAAAAATAAAGATATAACAAATAAGCGTTTCATATAGAGTCATTAAACTATTCGGTGTGTTATGGTCAAAGCTGAGTGAACCAGACTGAAACCGTAGGTTGGTCCAGATAGCTAATCTTTAGACTGTTGTGGCCACAGCTCACGCCAGTTCTGAACCTGTACTGGCGTGTGTGTTTCTATACCTGCAAAGACAGACTGCGGAATTTGAATTTGCTCTAGCGCAGTTTCCGACAAGACTAAACCGCAAGCATCAACAATGGCATCCGCGTCAATGCCGTGAAGTGTGTAAACATCGCTGGGGCGACCACATTTGGAATGTTTGCGGACAGCCAAACATTCATGGCGAACACCGATGATTGAACCAATATTATCCAGTAAACCAGGCTCGCCATCGTGAACGCTCACGATGGGGATGCGCCGACCAGCCAGTGTAATAACATCGGCCGTGCTTTCGACTGGACGCAAAAACAGTTGTGAATGAATATTGAGACTATGTTTTAAGTGGTAGTAGTCGTTTTCTTTAGCCAGATTTCCAATTAATAAATCAGGGCTGGTAACGATAATCACATTTGCAAAAATACCGCGCTCCAATAGTTTGTCGGATGCAATAATTGCTTCAGTGCCTAACGATCCCATTGCAAAAATGTTCACGACGTTATCGCCGGGCTCATATCCCTCATAACCACGATAATCGATAAGATAATAGCCACCTTGTAGAACGTCTTTCCGGACATTTTTCAAAATGTCTGCCTCACTCATGGTCTCATAGGTTTCTTGCCCCAAGTTTAACAAATGTCCGTTAACATTTTTTTTATAGGTCTTGTGCCTTTTTAAACGATTCAAAAACTCTTTTTGGTCGACCCCACGTGTGGTACCACGAATAAATGTTCCCGATTGCTCTTTATTGTCGAAATAAAAATGATTTTTCAGAGTATGACAAAAAATCCAATCTAACTCTTGGCAATAGAACGGCTCCCAAGTTACTTGATTGGGGATTTGAATGTCGCTTTTCCAACCATGCTGTGCGCCCTCTGGTGAAAGTGTCACGCCCGATGGCGTCCCCACGAGAATGAAACTCGATTTCCAGTACAGATTATAGAAAAATTGATCGAGCGCTCGCTTGACGAAGAAGTCGTATACGGTCATCAGTGGCATTATCGGAATACCCAATAAATCGCGAAGACGTCCGAAGGAGCCCATACAAGACATTACGTTGCCCTCTGCAATTTCAAAACGCAAAAAGCGATCTGAATTGTCTTCTCCTGGGACGAGATCGGGGAGCTTGTGATCTTTCACGTCAAGCTCAAGTTCATAATCCCGGGTCACCTCGGCACCGAATACTTTTCCGTCCATCGCGGGATTCAGGTTTGTTGATGTTCCAACGTCAGGAGCCATTGAAACCAAAAGTTCTGCGGGAACCTTCAAAAGCCGCTCTGTTTCGGAGAGCTCTTTTTGGTTCTCTTTCAGATTCTTTTTGTCAAGTGCCGTATTGGCAATACGAGTTAGTTTGGCAGTTAATTGACCCAACATCCACTGAGTGTGGGGGTAATTCGCCATCTTAAAATTAATATCGAGGGAGATTGGGAATTCGCCGCTTTTTTCAAAGGTTTCCACAAAATACTTTTTATTTTTTTCTTTTAATTTATTTTGTGCCTTAATTTCGCTGTATAGCTTTTCACCTCGTTCTTTTAAGTATTTTGCTTCTGGAGTTGAAGAATCAAATTTTTCAAACAGCCTTTCTTTAGAAATTCCTTGCGATTCGCGAAGGGCGTCGATTTCTTCAGAGGAAGGAAGGCTAGAGTGGTTGCCAGGGGCCGCGGCGTTGCGAAGGCCCCAACCCTTAATGGTGTGGGCAATAATCAAGGTCGGTCTTCGAGCGTTCTTTTTTGACAACTCCATGGCTTCGATGAGGCTTTCGAAATCATGGCCGCCTAAATCGCGAAAAGCCAGGAAGAGGTCTTCATCGCTCACGGTGTTGAGAAACGGCTTTAATTGTGACTCATATTTTAGAAGCGCTTTTTTTAACTCTTTTGGATCCTTTAAAAGCAGCAATGCTTGAAATTCGTAGTCTTCAAGTTTTGAATCCAAAAACGTCTCAAATAGCTTTCCATTTTCGGTCGCAAACAATTTTTTGCGTAGAGCGCCATGCTTTACATTTATGACTTCCCAGCCGTTGGCCTCGGCCGTTCGCATAATTCGTAAATCATCTGTTCCATCCATTATTTTTTTATTTGTGATTCGATGGCCATCTAAGCTTTGGCGGTTATAGTCGACAATCCAAGTTAAATTTCCGATCTCGCGTTCTGCAAAATCAGGAAGCGCCTCGTACAAGGACCCTTCGCGAAACTCGGAATCTCCAATCACGCACCAAAAATGTGCGTTTTCGGGGACGGCGTATCCGTGGTCTTTTGCATATCGGTAGGCCAGGGCGAGATATCCTGCATTAACAGGGGGTATGCCAACGGTACCAGACGGAAAAAAGTTGTGATGATCTGGGTCGTAGGCTGAGTGATAAGATTGAAAAACGGGTTCGCCATCTTTTGGGTATGCGCGCAAACCAAACATCGCTTGATGGGAGCGATCATCCGACATTTTTGACAAATCGTTTTCTAAAAGCAAATCGAGTAAGTAATTATATGAATGATCAGCAGGAGAGGCGTGGGGTTTTACAGCCATATGATCAAAACCTGATTTAACATACAAATGAAGAGCGCCCAAAATATGTAATGCACTCGACGATGCGGCGGGATGGCCGCCGATTTTTGGGTCTCCCTTTTCTTTATCAGCGCGAGTATTGGCGATCGCTATCATTTGAGTTGCATAGTAAAGGGCCCGCTTTGAAATTGAATTTAAAATTTTGATGTTTGGCTTTATAGCCACGGTTGAACCTTTCGAAATTTTGTTGATTTGAAATCTATGTTGGTATCGGATTTTAGTGCTGAATTGTCAAGGACTTATGGGCCAATCAACCGTTTGTTTTTGTTGGAAAATTTGAACTTAAATGGGGATCGATTGCGACACTTCTCTGACCAAGGTCTTGAGGGTCGAATTTACCAGATGTCAGAATTGTATCCCGTCCCAACTTTGTGATTAGCCACGGATAAGTTTCGATATCGAAATTCGGTTTTATAATATGGGTTGTGTGATTATATGGAAGTTGCATATGTTGCTTTTCAAGCTCGGCCCAAATAGCTTCCGGGGGATAGGGAACAGAAACAGGAAGGTAAAACGTGCAGACCCCCGTACCATGAAGTCCTGCGAGCAATCCCGAACCCGTAATGTTATCAGAGGTGAAAACAAGATCACAAAGATCTAAGTGCTTTCCGAGCCTCAAAATTTCATCGCCGTCATTTCCAATCGCTACAATCGCCGCACGTCCCGAGGCTTGAATTTTTTTGATTTGCCAATCGATCAGATGTTGGTTGTTGTATAGCCAAAGCGAGGCGTTTGACGTATTTGTCGTGGGAAGTGTTGCATCGAGAATAACGCTTTTAACCTTCATTTCGCCCCCTCGGTTCAATTATCCCAAGCGTTTAAGGTAAAGGGGACCAAAAACACTTGTCCCACAGACGTTGGTCAGGCAAGATAACCTCTTCTTTTTATGACTGAAAATGATCTAAAAAAATTTAAATCAACCGGCCTTGCCTGCTATCGTGGCAGCTTCAGTTCGATCATGGTCGAAGGACCAGACGCATGGGATTTTCTAAATCGAATAACAACTCGAAAATTTTCTGATGCCAACGTGAACGAATCTTTTTCTGGCGCACTGCTCTCAGGGAAATCAGAAGTTCACAATCTTTTTCAATGTTGGAACAGGGGCCCTGGTTTGGCAGAGCTATTTCCGCTTGTCGGAAGTTATGAGACCTTACTTCAAGAGTTGGACAAAGTGCATTTCACTGAAAAGTTAGAGCTAAAAGTTCATGATCAGCTATCATGGATTGAATTGCGAAGTGATAAAATTCCATTTGCAATAACCAACAAAGTCGTCGAAGAAAACATTGGTGATAAACGTATTTTGATAGTGCCCATCGATAATTGGGGAATTCCAGGTGCGCTGATGGGGGCAAGTGAGGCAGAAGACATTTTGTCCGTAGTAAGGGCGCAAGCGTTAAGAATTCTTGATTTCGAAGAATTTCACGCAGTTCAAGAGTATTATGGGTTCCCTGCCCAATCGGACTTTGTTACTCGCTTCCAAATTTTGGAAATGGGCCTAGACCGGTATATAGACAGGGGTAAAGGTTGCTATCCTGGGCAAGAAGTTGTTGAAAAAATCTACACCTATGGGAAGCCAGCAAAAAAATTAGTACGGCTCACATTAAAAGCAAGTGAAGACGAAATTAAAAGAATTTCATCTGATAAAGCCATAGGTTTATTTGTCGATAATGATCTTGTCGGAAGCATGGGGCAAATTCATTGCCTAGAAGAGGGAGAGATTTTTGGATTGGGTGTCGTACAACGGGCAGTGGCAGAAAAGGGGCTGGGCGTGAGGTTGGGAGAGCGGGGACCGGTCGGAAAAATTCATTCCCTAACATAAGGTGTTAACACTTTTAAAAGTGTTCTGAATTCGCCAAGATATTAGCTCAGATAAGATATGTTCGCATTTTACGATATTGGAGGTTTACTTGAAAAGTTTTAATTTCATACTCATCGGCGTGCTTGCATTCGTGCTTTCTGCGTGTACTCCAGGCAAAGATCAGTTGAAAAAAATGCTGGAAGAAAATCCAGACATTTTAACAAACGCAATTGAAAAAAATCCAACTCAAATAATGGACTCATTGAACACGGCGGTTCGAAATGCACAGAAAAAGCAATTCGAAGATCGCGAAAAGCAAGCTGAAAAAGAGCGCGAAGATGAGTTTGCAAATCCGAAGACGCCAAAGGTGGACGATTCACGAATTGTGGGTAAGAAAGACGCACCGATAACGATCGTTGAGTATTCTGATTTCGAATGTCCATTTTGCAAAAAAGGATTCGATACCGTAAACGAAGTTAAAAAGAAATATGGTGATAAAATAAAATTCATTTACAAGCACTTACCGCTGGATTTTCATCCGATGGCAATGCCGTCAGCCCGCTACTATGAAGCGATTGCAATGCAATCGCTGGATAAAGCACACCAATTTCACAACATGATTTTTGAAAATCAGGACAAGCTGAAATCAAAAAAGGAAGATTACTTAAAAGAAGCTGCACGCAAAGTTGGCGCAGATATGGGTAAATTAAAATCGGATCTGGATTCTGCAAAAGTAAAGGATCAAATTCAAGCAGACATGGACGAGGCACGTACATTTGGCTTCACAGGAACCCCAGGGTTTCTGGTAAATGGCGTTTCTATTCGTGGTGCTTACGGTGCGGATGAATTCGATAAAATTATCGAGAAACAATTAAAGAAGTAAGGGAAGAGTCTTCTTGGTAAGAAGAACTTCTTTTTCGGTCAGATGACATAAAAGGGGCGTGATTATCACGCCCTTTTTATTTGCGCGCCGAAGAAGTTTTCCATACTCTGCATCAATGTGATCGGCAGGCGCAAATCTTTCAACATCCATTCTTTGAATTGTAAATAAAATTTCTGCTGAATGGCCCCACTCAACAAGTTGTATCAGCTCTTTCAAGTGCTTTTGGCCACGTTCGGTAACAGAGTCTGGAAATAGTGCCGTGCCGTCTTCAGAAAGGCTTACGTTTTTAACCTCGACAAAATGAAACTTTTTCTTCGATTTTTTTAAGTTGATAGATTTAAATTCGATCTTATCTTTAAGGGAGGCCTCTTTTCTAGATCGATTTTTCCAAAATGCAAAATCGATTCGAGTTTTTCCATTGATCGCAACCTCGCGTTGTCCGCAGTTAAACTTCCGCCAATGTGGCAATAATTTTTTTTCAAATGCTTCGAATACGATTTTGTTTGGCACTTGAGTATTAACCCCGACCCAAGACTGGGAAGACCTCACCATCTGTAGCGTGTATTTAATTTTACGCGTGGGACTGTCATCGAAAGTGAAACGGCAGGGACTGCCAGGTTCACTGCAACCTTTCATACTGCCTGAGTTCGGAACGTGAGCCAAAATTGTCTTTCCGTTATAGTCAACATCAGCGAAAAAACGCTTGTAGCGTTTTACGAGGATACCCTCTAATAAAGGTCTGTGATATTGCATTCCAAGTTCCCTTTTTCGTTGGTTTTCCGTTAAACTCTAAGTTATAAAACAAGTCGAAATTGGAGAGCAAAAAATGTCAGCCCCCCCTTCCAAACCAAAACCGTCGTGGATTAAAGTTCGTCCGCCAGCAGGTGATTCCTATCTAAAAATCAAAGATATGCTAGCGGATTTGAAGCTTGCAACAGTGTGTCAAGAGGCCCGCTGCCCGAACATTGCCGAATGTTGGGGAGGGGGAACCGCAACCTTTATGCTGATGGGTGAAGTTTGCACGCGTGGGTGTCGGTTTTGTGCTGTGAAAACGGGAAATCCACGGGGAGCAATCGATAAGGATGAGCCAGAAAAAGTAGGGTGGGCAATTAGCCAAATGGCCTTGGACTATGTTGTGATCACAAGCGTGAACCGTGACGATCTTCCGGACCAGGGCTCCGACCATTTTGGTCGCACAATTGAAACTATTAAAAATAATAACGACCGCTTGATCATTGAAGTTCTAACCCCGGATTTTAGAGGTAACACAGACTGCATTGCCCGAATTGTGAAGGCAAAACCACACGTATTCGCACATAATATCGAAACGGTTGAGCGCTTAACCCCTAAAGTGCGTGATCCGCGTGCGACGTACAAACAAACAATGGATGTTCTGACAACAATTAAAAAATTAGATCCCGAAATTTATACAAAATCCTCAATCATGTTGGGCCTGGGCGAAACTGATGAGGAAGTGCTGCAAACGCTGAAGGACCTGCGATCTGTGGGCTGTGACGTTGTAACACTGGGACAGTATTTGCAACCGACAGCAACAAAATTAAAAGTCGCTGAGTATGTAACACCAGAAAAATTCGAATATTGGCATAAAGTTTCAGAGAGCTTGGGATTCTTGTATGTAGCAAGCGGACCGCTTGTTCGAAGTTCTTATCGTGCGGGAGAGTTTTTTATGAAAGGCATGATTGAGAAAAATAAAATTAAAGTCATAAAGCCGGGAACTGCGGCAACCGTAGGAGTTTAATATGGCATTGACGGAATTCAAATTACCAGATGTCGGCGAGGGCGTTACCGAAGGAGAATTGGTAAAATGGTTGGTGAAGCCTGGGGACAGTCTTAAAGTTGATCAGCCGATTGCAGAGGTTATGACAGATAAAGCGACTGTGGAAATTCCATCCCCACTTATTGGTACGGTTAAAGATTTGAAAGCAAATCCAGGCGATAGAATTCCCATCGGCGGCACAATGCTGACAATTGAAACGGGCGGGGCAGCAGCAACGGCAACGACCCCCAAAACAGAAAAGCCTAAAGCAGAGGTGCCTAAAAATACAGTTACAAAATCGAGCAATGGTCATGGTACGCACGGGACAGGCTTGGACGTGTATCCACCGGCAGCGTTAAGTGCCGTTTTGGCAACTCCTGCAACTCGTAGGTTAGCGCGTGAAATGAATGTCGATATAAATCAAATTCAAGGTACGGGTGAATTGGGCCGAGTCACACAACAAGATGTTATTAATCGAGGCGGGGCTCCATCGGCCCCGCCGCTAAAAGCCCCTCGGTATGAGGGAGTCTCTGGCGAAACAGAAGAGCGTGTAAAGATGGTGGGAATTCGCCGAAAAATTGCAGAAAAAATGCAACAAGCAAAACATATTATTCCGCATTTTACTATTATGGATGAATGTAATGTGACAGATCTTGTGGAGATGCGTGAGAAACTGAAAGCAAAGGCAGAAAAGACTGGGCTCAAGGTTACCTATTTGCCATTTGTTATGAAAGCCTTGATTACAACCTTGAGAGATTTTCCAGAAGTAAATGCTTCGATTGATGATGAGGCTGGTGAAATTGTTTATAAAAAATATTTTAATATCGGTTTTGCAGCAGACACGCCACAGGGCTTGTTGGTTCCGGTAATTAAACATGCAGACCGCAAAACAATCATGGAAATTTCCCATGAAATTATGATTCTTGCGGAAAAGGCAAAGGCGAATAAGCTCACCCCAGACGATATGAAAGGTGGAACGATCAGCATCACTAATATTGGAAGTGTAGCGGGAACGTACGCAACTCCGATTATTAACCACCCCGAAGTCGCTATTTTAGGGATGTATAAAATTGCTGAAAAGCCAGTAATAAAAAACGGTGAATTGTCGTCAATGAAAACTATGAATCTAACATTAACAGCGGACCATCGTTTAATAGATGGCGCAGTTGCAGCTCGGTTTTTAAGGTCATTAATTGAGCGTCTGGAAAATCCAGGCGTGTTGATGTTAGATTTGATGTAGTTCGGAGAAATTATGAATCAATTTGACGTGTGCGT
Source organism: Bdellovibrionota bacterium (assembly GCA_963169515.1). Classification (GTDB taxonomy): domain Bacteria; phylum Bdellovibrionota; class Bdellovibrionia; order Bdellovibrionales; family JAEYZS01; genus CAUJEF01. The sequence goes on along the minus strand of CAUJEF010000024.1, from coordinate 6,110 downwards.
GGTGGGATCGGGCCCCGGTGGATATGTTGCGGCTATTCGTAGTGCGCAAATGGGGTTGAAGACTGTTATTATCGAACGCGAAAAGCTGGGTGGTGTTTGTTTGAATGTTGGATGCATTCCTTCCAAGGCGATGATCACTGCGGGCCACTTCTTTCATCGTGTAAATAATGATGCCGCCGAAATGGGGATTAATATTTCTGGAAAAGTGACCGTCGATGCAGCAACCTTGCAAAAGTGGAAGCAATCTGTATGTGATAAGATGTCCGGAGGCGTGGGACAACTTTTAAAGGGTAATGCGGTTGAAACGGTGCTTGGTGATGCCGTTTTCAAAGATGCACAGACAGTCGAGATTAAATCTTCTAAGGGTTCAAAAGTAATTGCTGCAAAAAATTTTATTGTTGCAACAGGGTCTCGGCCCATTGAAATCCCGGGCTTTGTAATTGATGAAAAAAATGTTTTGTCATCAACGGGTGCTCTTGCCCTGGAAGAAATTCCAAAAAAAGTGGTTGTAATCGGCGGGGGGTACATTGGATTAGAGATCAGCGGATTTCTGTCTGATTTTGGAACTGAAGTTGTTGTTTTAGAGGCGGCCAAAGAACTGCTTTCTGGAATTGTGGATAAAGATGCGGTTCAAGTTGTGGTGCGTAAACTAAAAAAGAAAGGCGTTACGATTACCACAGAATCTTTTGCAAAATCTTATAAGAAAAAAGGCTCTGTTTTGGAAGTTACATACGAGGTTGCTGGAAAGGCTCAAGTTGTAGAGGTCGATAAAATTCTGTTAACTGTAGGGCGCAAGCCAAACTCCGATCAAGCGAACCTAAAGGGAATTGGATTAAATATTGATGAGAAGGGATTTGTTAAGGTAAACGCCCAGAGAAAAACAAACATCCCTGGTATTTATGCTATAGGAGACATTGCGGGGCAACCCATGCTTGCTCACAAGGCTTCGCATGAAGGCGTCCTTGTTGCAGAGGTGATTGGCGGAAAAAACCGCGCATATGACGCAAAAACGGTTCCAGCTGTGATCTTTACAGATCCAGAAATTGCATCGGCAGGGATGACAGAAGAAGAGTGTAAGAAAGCAGGATATACTGATCTTAAGATTGGCAAATTTCCATTTGCGGCAAATGGACGTGCGGTCTCTTTGATGGAAACGGATGGCTTTGTCAAAATTATTGCCAATGCAAAAAACAATATTGTACTGGGCGTTCATGTTTGCGGCCCAGAGGCAAGTCAGTTGATTAGCGAAGCGGCTTTAGCAATTGAAATGGGCGCAACGCTCGAAGACCTGGCACTGACGATACATCCTCACCCAACACTAGGCGAAACTGTAATGGAGGCGGCAGAAGCGGCTTTGGGGCACGCAATACATATTATACAAAGACCTCTCGCCAGAGCTTCGGCATCTTCGAATCACAAAACGGTATGAAATTTGAAGATTGGGGTTTAATCCCTTACGAAAAGGCATTAGAACGACAACTGGAAACGCTAGAGAGAGTTTCCACTGGGGGCGAAGACACGATTGTTTTTTGCTCGCATCCTCCTGTTGTGACTCTGGGACGGTCTACCGAAATTGGTGACGTTACAACTTGGAGCGGCGATATCGTCGAAATCCAAAGGGGGGGGCGCGCAACCTATCATGGCCCAAGCCAGTTGGTAATTTATCCGATTGTTAACTTAAATACCTATGGTCGCGATTTGCATTTGTATTTACGTATGCTAGAAAAAATTATCATTTCTGTTCTTGAATCTTACGGCCTGAAGGCTTCCTCTGTAAAAGATGCGACAGGCGTTTGGGTTGGAGATAAAAAAGTTGCTTCGATTGGAATTGGTGTAAAGAAATGGATTACTTACCATGGCCTTGCGCTAAATGTTGCAGACGATCCGTCCGCATTTCAGGGATTGAAGCCTTGCGGCTTTCAAACCAATACAATGGTGAGCATGGAAAAACTGCTGGGGCAGAAGGTTGATCGTTCTGAACTGGTTTGTTTGTTTAAAGATAAAATCAGTTCACTTTTTCAGACAAAGTTTGCTTCTGTTCACCCCTAGGAAGGGTTTTTACTTTTTTTCTATGCTGATGGCGAATTTTGTGACGCCATTAGTTTTAACAGCATCTATGACTTCGATAACTTTTCCATGGGGAACGTCGGCATCTGCGGCAATGATCGCCTGTAAGTCAGGCTTTTGAGCGATATTTGCTTTCACATAGTCACTTAATGACAGAAGGGTCGAGGGTTGTCCGTTTAAATATAGTTCTCCATTTTTCTGAATGGAAACATTTAACTGTGATGGGACTGTGTCATCACCAGAGGCTGCTTTTGGCAGGTTGATTTTCATGCTCGGGTTCATAATTATAGGAGTGGTCACCATAAAAATGATCAATACCACAAGAATAATATCTACAAATGGGGTAACATTGATATCAGCAATGGGTTGGCTGTCGCTAGCAAGTTTAGTTGCCATCAGGCGCCCTTCCTTTTTGCATAGGCCACGCAGAGCTCTCTTAATCCATCAAAATTTTGTAAAATATTTTTAACTTGTTTTTGAAAGCTGTTGTATGCAATCACTGCAGGTATTGCTACGAATAAACCGACGGCAGTTGCAACAAGGGCCTCTCCAATCCCAGTCATGATGCTTGCCGCGTTTGTTTGGCTTACGCCCTGACTGATACCGAGGTCATTGAAGGCTTTCATAATTCCAAGCACGGTCCCCAGAAGCCCAATAAACGGTGCGTTTGCGCCTAAGGTTGCCAAAAAATTAAGATTTTTTTCCAGCCGAGTTTTTTGTAGTAATATAAAGCCATTTATGACTTCTTCAATTCCTTGGGAGCCGTTTTCTTTTGCAAATCGAAATGCGTGTGCCAGGGCTTGGCCTTCCAAGGTTTGTTTATCTTTTGCAATATCTTCGAGTTCGCTATATTGTGCAGAACCAAGCGCATCCAAAACGCGAGTTTTAACTTGTTCACTCTGTCTACGAAGTGTCCTTAAAGTCCAGTACCGCTCTATAATGATTGCAACACTGAAAATACTTAAGACAATTAACAACCAAAGGATGGTTGCTGCACCATTTTGGGCGACGGCAAAAATTTTTTCGGTTAACATAGTTACGATCCTTTAAATTATAAACTCCAGTTGTCTTCGAAAAACGGAGTTAAACCACATATCTTTCACAATTATCACTTTTGTGGTTTTATAGGGTCAAGGGAGTTTGCGATTGCCTTGCGTTAGGATAGTGGTTCTCATTTTATTGATGCTATCTAGCGTTTCATGTTCTCTGGGCGAAAAAACACCGTCTATTATAGTAATTGCTGTCGACTCACTTCCATATAATTCAATATTGTGCGCTGATAATGAGCTGAATAAGGGGTTTAGTGTTGTTTGCGATCAGATGGCGCGATTTACACATGCATTTACTCCATCAATTCTAGCACAGCCTGCTATTGCAAGTATTTTAACTGCTTTATATCCGATCGATCACGGCGTTCACCACAACGGGGATGACATTCTTTCAGCAAAATACTCTACGATTGCAGAGGCCGCCATTCGAAAAGGATATCGAACCTCTTTTTTTTCTGGTGGTGCTCCAATTTTTCGCAGATCTGGATTGCAACAAGGGTTTGAGGTTTTTGACGATACGTTGGCATTAGATATAAATCGATTCTACCGCCCAGTTCTGGAAACTTTTAAGGCTTTTTTAAGCTGGCAAAAATCGGAAGCAAGCAGTGGAAGTTATCTTTCATTTATTTATATTCCAGACCTTCAGTTTCCAGAAACGGCAACTGTCGATAACAAGGGCGTTGCCAGGGAACAATCATATTCTGGTCAACTGATGGAGCTTGATGAATCCATGGAATATTTGATCAAGGAACTTAAAAAACGTGGAGAGTGGAACAAAAACTGGATCTTTTTTATGGGGTTAAATGGGCACACTCCACAGGAAAGGCTGAATGAGGCTCCGGGACTCAATTTGTTTCACGAAAACACACGGGCCACGCTCTTTGTGAAAAAGCCAGAAAAGGAAAAGGACCGAATAAACCCTTGGGTTGTGGATATGCAAGTTTCACTGGTGGATGTAGGTCGTACTTTATTTGACATAGTGGGGGAGGATCCAATTTCTGCGACAGCGAATCATTTCAGTAGTTTGACCTTAAAAAACAAATTGCTCAATTACGAAAGAAATAATGTGAAAGATAGAATGTTGATATTAGAATCAGCATGGGGATATTGGAAGGATATTGGACCGATTCGATATGCGTTTCAATTGGAAAACTATTTATTGATTCATGATAAGACTTTAAAAGTCTATAATACCGCGGTTGATCGGAATCAAATTTATCCGTTGGATTATCGTACGGCCCTGCAAACTGAATCAATTGTACGCGCTCTTGAAATTATAGACACGCTTCAGCTACCGCCGTGGGAGATTTATGATATAGAAGGATATAAATCATATCTTTTGAGAGGGCCGACCACTTATCAAAGCATTGAACCATCGGAAAAGTACATTGAAGCATGGGGAAAAACCGAAAAACGGGAGAGTGCAGAGGGCCCCAAGGCTTTCGAGGCGGTTGAAAAAGAAAGAGCTTTAAAAGCACAGAAGTATCTAAAAATTGATCTTGATATCCAGCGCCTCAATTTTATCAAAGGTTCGCTGTGGGACACTCGTCGGGACTATTTAAAAATAGATAGCCATTAATAAAAAATATTGGTTAAATTTATTTTAGACAATGTATGGGGGCATACCTTGAAATATATTTTTTTTGCAGCATTTTTTTTGTCAACGTCTGTTCGCGCAGAACTCCATTCCAAAAGCTTTGAAGGCTTTGATGAAGGCCAAACTGCAATTTCTATTTTTGCAGGACAGCCGTCGTTCGTACGTTATGACTTTTGGCTCAACTGGAAAAGCGCTTTGCAATTTGATGTGGGCTATCATTTCGACAAATATTTTTATGCATCTATAAACTATACATCTTACTTTTACAACACGCGTGACTTTCTACGGAAACAACGAAATTTTTGGAACTCCCTACTATTTTATTATGGCCCAGGTTTTTTTGGTGGATTTGCATCGGAGGATACGGCAGATGAATCATTTAAAATGGGCGTGAGGGCCTTTGGCGGTGCAGAGTATTTGTTTGACGGGCAAAAGTATGCTATCCGCGCTGAGCTTGGACCAGCCTTCTTTTTTCAAGGGAGCCGCTTTTTGGGGCTACAGGGGGCTTTGGGGTTGACATATTATTGGGGGGATCACTCGAAAAACAGATCGTTTAGTCAGGTTGGCATAGATGAGCCTAAAGCCAAAAAAATAAAAAAGAAAAAACTTAAGAAATCAAAAGAATCTGAAATCAGCGACGATGACTTTGATGATTTTTAAAATTCGAGCAATCCGAACCAAAACGCAGACTCGTCTTTTTCGATAAGAGAGTGCGTAAAGCCGTCAAAAGTTCTTTTTGTGGACTCAAGCCGGAGGGTATTTTCTGGAATCCATGACCGGTTGATCAGCGCCAGTTTATCATTTGACTGGGGCACAAAACTTTTTACGGGAAGTTCAAGATGAGGCTGTATGCCCACAAGACTCCGCGGTAACGCCGCCAAGGATTTTTTTTCGTTTTGTAAGTCGAGAGCATGATCCAGGTCTAGAGATAAGGGCATCACTGTTTTGCCTTCTCTGCTTAAAAGAAGGTGAGGGTGACCAAAAGATATCCAAGAAAATTCTTTTTCTTTTTGAATTCCAACAAAAATTTCAAATGAATCTACATATTCTTTTCTGTTTTGATTTTTATAGAGCTGGTCATTTACTAACAAAATTGAAGTGCGAAGAGCATTTGCTTGCGGGGAAAGGCTGGCAAGCTTTTGGAAAGGGGAGGTGGCTTCTCGGTCATCTCGAGTCGACGATAAATAGTTTACAATTTGTTGAAGTGCTGATTCGCTATATTCACCGCTTCCCCACGGAGTAAGCACGACTAAAAGTTTTGCCTCTTCATTAAAGTATGTAAGTGGTTTGGGTCTATAATAATTAGTTTCTACGAAAGATCTACTTTGAAACTTCATTCTAAACCATACTTTTTCAGCTTAGAACGAGCTTTTATATAATAATCGCCTGTTTTAATA
>CAUJEF010000023.1 GCA_963169515.1 Bdellovibrionota bacterium | reverse complement strand
ATTACAGCGCCAAAAACAGCCCCAAAAAATTTGGAAACGACTGCAATTGATGATGATGTTGAAGCTCTAAAAGATGAGGTGACCAATGGTAAAACTCAAATGGTCATTCTTAAGGAGCTTATTAAAAACGAAGGTCTAGATGGAAAAAAAAGAAAAGTACTCGTGAGCTTTTCAAATCAAATGGGTGCGCGTTATGCAATCGATTCGCTGGTGTACAAAATCAATGGCGAGCCTGTGTATTCCTATTTTTCGAAAGACGTTCAGGACTTACCTCTAGACCAACGAAAGCCCAAAGATTTCGAGACGAAATTGGTTTCTGGCCCACATCTGTTTGAAGTGCAAGTTATATACAAAGGTAGTGATTCAGGAATTTTTTCTTACCTTCGCGATTATAGCGTAACGAGAGAAGCAAAGCTGAACCTTGTGATTGATGCTGCAGACTCGACAAAAATCCGCGTGACTACTTTTGAAAAGGGATGGATTTTTACGGACTTTAAGGAAAGACCACAGCTGAAGGTGGAATCTAGTTCCCAAATTGCGAAAAATTAAATAAAATTATACAATTGAGTTAGAGTTTTTGGTGTGCATTTGACAGGAGGTTAGGTGCGGAAACTCATCATTGTGGCTCTTTTCTTTTCAGTCCATGCTGTCGGCCAGGAATCTTTGGTTAATGATGCTCAGTCGAGTTTTCTTAAGGGAGAGCTATTCAATGCCCTTCGCTACTATTCTTATGCCACCGATCAAAAAATTTCTTTGAGCTATACTGATATTTCTAATTACGTGACAACGAAACAGATCCTTACGTCGAATGTTGCGTTTGAATCATTCTGTAAAAATTTGACTGGCAATAGTAAACAACGGAGTATGTTTGCCATTGAATGTGGCGCACAGTTAATTAAGTCCGGAAAATATGAGGCTGCACTGACCGTATTGGACACAGTTCCCTCGGATTTTGAATCGGTAAGGGTTCTTGTGCTCAAGGCAACAGCCAGTCTTAGCTCTTCAAAGCGGGATCAATGTCTTTCATACATGGAAAAGGCCATCAAAATTTCCAAAATTACATTGGAAGATTCCGAACTACGAAGTGTGTCCCAGGCCAGATGCTTACTGATGATTTCCAAATTTGGCGATGCGACAAAAGCGTTTCATGGAATCAATGCTCGCAGCCCGTACTATATTTCTAGTCTAGAGGAGCAGGCATGGACCCATTTCAAGCGCAGGGATTTAGATTCAGCGCGTGAGCTTTTAAATGTTTTGGCCTCTGTGTACGAAAGTAATCAGAAAGATTTTGAGATCCCAGACGGTTCTTATTTCAGATCTCGATATCTTTCCGGCTATATAGAATTACTTACTGAGAATTCAGAAAAATCAAAAAAAATATTAAAGCAGCTATCCACGGACCTGGTTAAATATAAAACAAGGCATATTTTTACGGATGGCGATATCCGAGCTCTTTTCAGAGAAATTCGAGAAGTGGACAACATTGCGATCCTGCGTAACAAACGATTTCAAAGTTTAGGGAAAATCAGGGAGTTTGTTTTTTCTTGGGACCGTATCGGAACAGTAATACGAATTGACGATGGAATTCGTTATATTATTGCGCTCAACAAAGAAATTAAGCAGATCGGGAAAGCAAAGATAGATATGGGTTCGTACAAAACTGCGTTGATGAAGATTCGTCAGGGAGTCCTACAGGATACCGCACAGGTTGCCTATAGCGGAATATTAAATTCACAAAAGACAATCGAGTCGCTTTTGTTTAAATCCAACATGGGGCAACTTGAAAATTTTTGGGCAGAACGGACAGAGGGCAAACGAACATTGGCCGAGGTTATAGAGGATTACAAGTTTGGCGTGATGCAGGTAGAAGATTATTTAGGTAAATGATGAAAAAGTTTTTCTGCATTTTAATAATTCTTATGGCAGCGAATGCAGCAGAGGCACAGTTTTCTGCAGGAAATGAAGGGTTCAAAGCGTTCGAGCAATACAAAGCTCAAGCGAAAGAGTATTTACAGGACCTTTCAGATTCCGCAAGCCTTATTCGAAAATGGCGTCAGCGTCGATTATCTGAAATATTTGAACAGCGCTTGAGCGGGCTAGAAAAGAATCTTACTTTGAGCAATGAGAACTTAATATCTGAATACAATAAATTTAAGAAAGAAAAAGGCGCCGACATCCTTGACGATTCGCTGTTATTGAGACTTGCCCATTTGTATTTTGAGGGCTCCAATCTTCTTTTTAACAAAAAAATGAAGGATTACAATGCACAAGCTACGGACTATGCTGCTGGCCGAATTAAAGTTGCGCCTACAATGCCTGTCCCTGACTATAATAATGCCATTTACTATGCAAAAAAGATTTTGACGGATTTTCCAGATAGTCCGTTGAGCGATCGAGCCCACTATCTTATTGGTTATAGCTACGACGAAATGGGTATGACGGGGAAGGCAATTAAAATATTCGAGCGATTAATTGCAAAGTACCCATACTCTGTATTTTCTGATGAGGTGTCTTGGCGTCTGGCAGAACACTATTTCAATTTAATGGATTATCAGAGTGCAAAATTTTATTATTCGAAGCTGTCGCAAAGCGCTGGAATATTCAAGGTAAAGTCTATTTATAAGTTGGGGGCGTCTTATTTTGCGTCTCAAGACTATGAAAGAGCATACCAGGCTTTTAAGATTTTGATTCAATTTGTGGATAGCACCGAAGACTCTACAGCTGAAGATATAACATTATTTGATGAAGCGATTGGATATATGGGTGTTTTGAAAACTCATGGGATTAAAATTGATCTAGACGAGGAGTTTCAAGAAAAAATTTATTTGAGCCTTGGCGAAACGTACAAAAGAAAATCAGACGAGACTTCAATGAGGGCCGTTTATGAAGAAGCCATACGAAAATTTCCGTATGCTTCCTATATTCCACTTTTTTACACTGAAATCATCGCAAGTTATGAAGATGAAATGCAAATTGATCGTGCGAACAGAGTTCGCGACGATTTTATTAATCTTATGACCAAGTCTGAGTACTGGTGGGACAAAAATGATGCTTCACGATTGGCAGTATTTAGGGCAGAAGATTTTTTAGAAGAACATTTACTTAAAAATGCACGCTATTTTGCGATGGCTGGATACAGAAACAAGTCTGCCTCTCAGTTGGCAACAGCACGCGTTCGTTATGAGCGATTTTTAAGTAACTATGAATTCAGCCCATATTCTGAAAGTGCAATGATGGAGCTTGCAGATCTAGAATACTATTCATCAAACTTCGAGAAAGCGGCAGAACTTTATTTGAAACTTGTCACTCATACTAAATCCAACGCCACCCGCGAAAGCGCGGCATACAGTTACCTTTGGGCAATGGTAAAGAAAGTAAATTATAACCTTTCTGTTTCAGAGAGTTTCCAAATTAATGATAGCGGGCAAACGCCAAACTATTCGAATCAAGAAAGCGTTTTTTTGAAATCTGCAAGCGTATACACGGACTATGTTAAAACTGGTATGCGTAGACAGAAAATACTTTTAAAGACCGCGCAAGTTCAAGCCGCGCGTGGTGACCTGGGTAAGGCAGAGAAAACTTTGAACGAGTTAATTTCAAGCCGTGATTTTACAACAATGACAACCGTGAAGGCGATCTGGTTTCTTAGCTCTATCTATAATTTAAAAGGCGAATGGTCCAAAGTCACTGAAGTCAGCGAACTGCTTCCAACCCTTCGGCTTCAAGTAGATTCTAGCGTATTGGATGAGCACAATTCGCTATTCCAACGTGATGAGAGCTTAGCGGCTGTTGAAAACCTGATTTCTGAATTGAATTATGCGGATGCAATCAAATCTTACAAGGACTATATCGCAAACAATCCACGTAGTTCGTTTAAACACCAAATTCTTTTTCGCATTGCGATTTTATATAGGCGGACAAAAAACATTGAAGAGTCAGAAGCTTATTTAAATCAATTGAAGGGCACCAAGCTGGAAAAGGACTCGCTCTTTATACATGCGATGAATCAAAAAAGTTTGGGGCAATTTGAAAAGGCAGCTCAAACTTTTGAAAAATTTATTGCAACTGCAGGAAATCACGCATGGAAGGAACAAGCTTTGATTTCTGCCGTTAATCTTCGAAAGAATTTGTTGCAATGGAAGTCTGTTTTTAATTTGCTTAGCGTTCAATTGAAAAATAATAAAAATCATATGCTCGCTCTAGACCTTATTGAGGCTGCAAAGTATCTTGGAAACGATAAATATATTGGGGAATACCTAAAAGCATTTGACAAAAAAGATATCCAGTCATGGGTACTTTATAAGACTTTGTATATAGAAACTCTTATGAACAAGCGGATGTGGGCAAGTGTTGACCGCGAATGCAAAATTACGACCCAGGTTGCTGAGCAGGTAAAACGTCAAACGGCTTATGTGAAATTATCTCAAAGCTGGTGTCAGTATTTTGAGATTGATCGAAAAATAGAAGGTGCATTTTCTGTTGCAGACCTTGTGCCCCATATTAAGGTCTTAAGGCAAATTGGCATAGCCGAGGTCACCAGCCGAGCACTTTCAGATGTTGTTATTAAAGCGTTTGAACAGAATATTTCTGATAAAAATTTGCCAGCCATTGCAGAAGAGGCCTGGAGTAACATAAAAGATACTCCGTATCACCCAGCGGCAGTGAATGCCGAAAAGGCGTACTTTTTGGCTCAAAGAAAATTGCCTATCCATATCGGACACCTGATCAACTGGAGACTGGGCTTGATGAATGTGATGGAACTTCAAGCGCCCACACAAAAAGATGTTCCATGGGAAAGTATAAAATCTGCTTGTGAGTCCGGTCGCTTCGATAACTGTCTGAGCGGGCTTTCTAATGTCTTGAAAATGACAAATGAAAGAAATGTTTTATTGGATTTAGCGATCGCCCAATTACGATGGGGAAATGACGTGAAGGCGTCCTCGTACTTTGCTGATTTTGCCAAGGCTGGGAAGTGGGATTCAGAGGCGCAAAGCCTAGCTTATGTTTTTGGTCTAACGTCATTGTCGCCAGCGCCGCTTGCGGCAGCAATTCCAATCGCTGAGCCGCGATATTTATCTTATGTCGCAAATGCCGAAAAATTCTACAAGGCTCATCAGTTTAAGGAGGCTGTCGATTCTCTTCAAGCTGCAATTCAAAATGATCCGGCACAGTCGTTGCCGTATGCGGTTATGGCCAGAATACTTTTTGAAAATAAATATTATCAATGGGCGGCAGCTCTCCTTGAAGAAGGCGTTGTGAATACGGGCAATAGTGATGGGCTTTTTGCACTAAGAGCACACATCGACGCGTCCCTTCGGAGGTATGGACGTATCGGTTATACTCTAGATTTTTTGGATGAAGGCTATTTATCTGCGGTGGGTTTAAGTCTGACTGCTTTAAAAAATAAAGATAAGAAGATGCAACAGAGGGTTACGGATGCTCTATCTGGGAAGCCGTTCTGGTTACAAACCTATTTAGCGAGCGAAAATGTGATAAATGGGACAAAAAATAAAGTAGAAAACTACCAGAACAATGCTCATCTTTCGTGGCTTGTCAGTTTGCAAACGGCTCAAGATAAGCAACAATTTTACTCAAGTTTGAAAAATATTAAGAGTTTAGGGTACAGTAACCCTTTGCTGAACCAAATGTACCAAACCGTGACTCGTGAAGTGGCAGGAGACCGAAGCAATGATTAGCTTACTTTTTTTCCTTTCAGTCGGCTTGGCAGGAGATAGGGCCCCGGATATAGTTTTGCCCAAGCTCACAAAAGTCCCCAAGTCTGTTTACCTTGTTAAGAAAGCTCGGGTCGATAGCGATGTCGGTGAACCCATAGTTTATTCAGATGAACAACAAATGAGAATGCTCTACTATGATACATTTTATAAAAGGGATCGTCTTCCATTGGAAGACATGGGCACGAATAAGTAGTGTTTTACCCATCATATTAATTGGAACCACAAATGTGGCTCACTCGGAAGGACGGTTTAAAAACCCTAACCGGGATAAGACGATTTTATTATCGGTCATCGATCAGTTTAGAAAAGAATGTACTCATGTTTCTACGGTGGATCAAAATACATTGGATCGCCTGCAGGAATTTCAACAAACTGAAAAGCTTCAAAAGGAACAGAATGAATGCTTCAATGTTTATTTGTCACAGCTACGGGGTATACTTGTTATATATCAACAAACCTGCCACGAAGTCACCCAGCCTAAATTGACAGAAGAGGCATCAGAGCTAGCGCGTATTTTTGTAAATATTCGTGCCTATCTTACAAGCTTTCGAGTTACACACAAACTTCTGAACGGTTGTTTAACTCGGACGGGCATCTCTGAAGAAGCACAAATTGAGCTTTCAGATTATGGGGTAGGATCCGCGCAGGTGTTTAAAAAACTTCGTTCTATGGAAGTTGAATCGCCATTTAAAGAAGGTCGAGTGAATATGCGATGATGATAGCTCTTCTTTTTTTCATTTTGGATCCTGCGAATGCATCACTTGATAAGTTGCTTACGGTGGGTACTTTTTACGAGTCCAACTCTTATTATGAAGATAAGAGTGACAAAGGCGACTTTTTTATTTCTGTAAAACCAGAATTGATGTATGAGCCGGGCAAGAAAAAGGGGTTTTTGACCTCTGCCTATGGGATGGCCCAATATAATAAATATTTCGTACATTCCAATTTAGATTTTTTTCAATATGAAGGGCACCTAAAAATTCAAACGATAAGTGATACAGAAACTGGATTTTTTTTAAAGCCATCTGTCAAGACCCTTTCGGAACCACCCATAAATGAAACAGGTGATCGTCCGTTAAGACAATTCATGGGGGCCGAGGCGGGGGCTCAGTGGCGCTCAACCGAGCTTAGCAGGTTCGAAATAGAGGGCAACTACCAGACCGAAGCGGTCAGCTTTAACCCACCATCGGGAATGATTAGCTACGACTTTCAACAAAATTATGAAATAAATATGGTTGCAAAACATTTATATTCCTTTTTACCAGAAACAAATCTTGTTACTGCGCTTAAGGTGGGGCAAAAGATTTTTCCTGAAGGTACGAAATACAAAGGAACTCCGAACGAAGAATTTGGTTTGAAATACGATAGCCAATATATAGAAGTTGGATCGGGAGTTGTTGGGCGGCTCACGCGAACGATGAAAATTCGATCTTATGCCGGCTTTCTCTTTCGAGAATATGCAAAAGAGGCTGGATTCAGAGAGCCCATTTTTACTCTGGAATTTGAAGAAGAAAGAAGTCCTAGGGACATGATTCTTTTGGGTTATGATTACACTGTAGAGGACACGTATTATTCGAACTTTGTTTTGAAGCAAAAAATGCATATCGGATTTGGACGAATTTTTGGGGATCAACTATTGGCTCTTGCGCGTTTAAGCTATCAATACCGCTCCTACTCACGACCGAACAGGCGAGAGGATCAGAGGTTGGCGGGCGAATTTAAGCTTGATTACAGTTTCTCTAAGACCTTTAAGGCAGAGGCTGTTTTTACTGCAGATCTTTTGACCTCTGAAACTTTGGGTCCAGCCGGTACAGTGGACCCATCGGTAAGTTACGAATACATTCGCGCAGGCCTTTTCTTAAAAAACCTATTTTAGAACATTGCCGAGTTTAGACCCAACTGTTGAGCTTGGGATTGAACCGAACGGTAAGGATTGTCTGCAAGGTCAATCATGTACAAGCAAGGTTCAAGATTTTTCTTAAATACAGGTTCAATCATTTTCTGACCTGGATAAAACCCACCTTCCCACATGCTTGCGGGATCCAGTTCGAACGTGAACCCAAAGATTCCGCGATCTCCGTATGCCCAATCATTCATTTCGCCGCTTACAAGATACAAGTCCGCACCTGTTTGCGGGGTATAACCGTTCAAGCTTGCCATTTTTCTACCCATAGTCTCAAAAACCTGACGATCCAAATCCTTTTCAATTGGATTATGAGTAAATCCCCAAGGGTACAGAACAAGTTTTGAAAAGGTATGGAAACTCAACATAGAGGTGATATTGGCGTGGCTTTCCACGAAGTTTTTTACAGCTTGTGTTTCAGGCTCGCTGAATGGACCAGTTCCGCGGTATGTGTCACTGGAAGGTGAGCTACTTGCCCCCTCGAGCCCCCACTTGAAACCGTAGTTTCTATTGAGATCGACCCCATACGATCCATCTGAGTTTTTCTTACGGTTTTTCCTCCACATTTTGTAGCTTCCCGTAGAGATATCGTATTCAGATCCGTCTGGGTTCAATAATGGAGCGATGTAAATCACGCGGCCATCGACAAGGTTCATAATACGTTCGTTCTTTTTTTCATATTCTTCAGCCAAATATTGAGCTAACTTCAAGGGCACTTCTGTCGACAAGTGTTCGCGTGCGTGGTGAGTTCCTACGAAAAATATAGCTGGGACATCTTGCTCGATCGTACGGTTTTGCGCGCCTGTAATTGACATGACATGAATATCCTGTCCATTTGCACTTTTCCCCAATATATCAAGCTTTAGAATTGATGCATGTTTGTTTGCAAGATCATTCATAGCCGTAAAGAGCTCATTATAGTTATGAAATTGTTGATCGTTATTCGGGAAATCCATCATTTCCGCAGTCATTAAAAAGCTGACCTCTGTTTTGCCAAGTTTATCGAGCTCGGCCTTTTCGCTTTCTTTTGCAAGAACGGTCACATATTCCGCGGTGACCGATTCAATTACGGCCCCAGTGTTTGAAATTTCAGTTCGTTCGTAAGAATTTTTTGCTGGGATTTTCATCCAGTAAATGTTGTCGTCCGGACTTATTCCACGTCCAAAAACGAATTGAGAAAATAATAGTGTCGAAAAAAGAATCTTTTTCATGTCCCCTCCTTAGGCCCATGAAAATCATCCCATTTTTCAAGATTTACTACCAGTTCGTATGTAAATTGGCACTCAGTGCCTATGTGGAAACTGGACCTTTGTGAGGGTTAAAAACTGGCATGCCTGCCCGGAAAAATTAGGCTCGCTTAAGCTTTAATTCGATGGCCTCAAGTCGTTTTTCGATAGTGTGGTCCATCGCCTCTTTGAGTTTGATTTGCATGAGGGTCTGGTAGCCAATGCCCAGCTTTTTAGCTGCCTCACGATAAGTTTCTAGCAAATCGCCAGAGACAAACATATTGATTCGGACCTTTACATTCTCTGCCTTAAAATCTTCTTCTGAAAGAATATCTTCTTTCTTTCTATTGACCTTTTTGGATTTCATTCCAAGCCTCCATAATAAAGCTTCTATTTTTTTCAATGAACTTAACAACCATTTTCTCATCGCGTGCCGAGAGTTGTTTCTCTGTAATATGCTCACAAGACAGATCAGCAAGAACCACTTTAAATTCAATGCCTTCGGCACGCACTATAACGTGTACATGGGCGGGACCATGGTCATTTGTATATATTAAAATTCTAATCCTATTATTGACCCTGAACAACTCACCCATCAAGTATAATATACACACATTATCATCAAAAAACAAGCCCTAAAAATAGGTGGTTGGTATGGAAGCTTCGTTGTAAGTCTTAAATTATGTGGGCCAGGTTTTTAATTCATGTTTTGAACTTGGGCTATGAACGGAAGGTTTCTGTACAGGCCTTGATAGTCCAAGCCGTATCCAACCACGAACTCATTTCCGATTTCAAAACCCACATGATCCAAATCTACTTTGGTTTTCAATGCACCCGGTTTCAATAACAAAGTTGCAGTCGTGAGAGATTTCGGATGGCGGGCTTTAATATTTTTAATGAGATAGCTCATTGTTAAGCCCGTGTCGACGATGTCTTCGATCAAGATAACGTGTTTGCCTTCGACAGGATGGTTCAAGTCCAAAGTGATTTTGACTTCACCAGAAGATTTAATTTCTCCATGGTAACTTGCCACACCAAAAAATTCACAAGCAAGATCGCAATCAATCGCACGAATCAAATCCGAGTAGAACATAAACGAACCTTTTAGCACGCAGATTGCGACGACATCTTCTTTACCTTGATATTGTTGTGTTATTTTTTTTCCTATTTCGAGAATCTTTTCCTGAATTTGTTTTTCTGTGATCAAAGTGGATAAATTAAATTTGTCCATAAAGTCTCCTGGTCGCGACGGTTATGGCAGAATGCCAGAAAACAGTCGTTTATGTTAACTCTTTTTGTGCCCCGATTAGAGAGAGTTCACCTTTTTCATTCGGAGCCTCAAAGCAATTTCGACATCTTGCTTCATAAACGTCCAGCGCACCGATAAGGATATCCTGGCTAGAATCCGAGATTCTTTGCGTACGACAGGCTTGTTCCCCACAAACCATGCAGACGGCATATGCTTTTGTCACAGATTCTGCGACTGCCATTAGCTCAGGCATAGGGTGAAAGGGACGCCCCCTCCAATCTGTATCAAGTCCTGCCGCAATGACTCGTATTCCTCGATTTGCCAGCTTTTCCGCGACATCAACAATGCTTTTGTCAAAAAATTGAGCTTCGTCAATTCCGACAACACGTGTGCTATCGTTCACTAGGTTTAAAATGTCAGAGGGATGATCGATGATCGTCGCTTTGATTTTTTGTAAGCTGTGAGATGTGATTTCAGAGGTGCTGTACCGATTGTCGATTTTTGGTTTAAAAACTTGAATTTTCTGACGGGCCAATTGCGCACGCTTGACTCTGCGAATGAGTTCCTCGGTCTTCCCGCTAAACATACTACCAACGATAACTTCAATCGCGCCGGCCATTGAAATCCCCCTGCGTAGAATAATATTTCAGTTATTTGAAAATGAAAATGGATGACGGGTCGGGTAAACTATAAAAAATAGATCTACTCAAATTGAATTAAGAGAACAACCTCTGAAGTTTCTTCTCGGAAAGTTCTTGACTTGTAAAGTTGTCCCAAAAGGGAATTGGTCGCGGCTATTTCATTCCGTCCTTGAGTCACGCGCGGAAGGCGATCCACTATATAAACTGTTTTTTGCATTGGGACAGTGATGTCGAAGCTTGCCTGTTCATCATTGGCATAGGTTTGGATACCGGCGAGATTTCTATTGTAGCGAACTTTTGCTTTGATTGTTGAATCAGTAACAGAGGTAATTTCGAATCCGACATCTATGTGGATCAGCTCGTCTTCATAATTGACTTTATTTTCCCCAAAATTAAATTTCATGTCGCGCTCGATATGGTCGCGGCGGATTAATGGAATGTCATCTGAAACACCCCAAACAACGGGGTCTGGTTCTGTGGCCGTGTCTTTTGTTACGATGAGTTGATTGATTTCAACGTCAGTTATTTCTCCGATGATGAATGTGACGGGCGCATTTTTAAAATTTGCAGGAGGACCTGATTCTGGTTTTGTAGCGGGAGGGGCACCTTGCATTCCCCCCAATGTTTTTGGTGCGGCTAAACGCGTGTCAGAGGTTGTTTTGACTTCATCGGCTTGCAGTTGCAAGTCAGACGAAGTTCCAAAGTTTGTTGAAGTTTGTGTGTCGATGATTTCAGATTCAGGGTAAAATTTGCCTAGATCCCAAGTCTTGAGTTTGTCGATAAAAAAAACGGTCACTAGAATCAAAGCGATTGCAATGCCTAAAAACACCAAAGGCGCGGGGCGAAAAGTTGATTTTCGTTTTCCCTTGTAATTATCGAGGTCTACACCACAGCTTGCGCAGTACCTGTCGGGGGGTTGGTCAAATCCGCATTTGGGACATATCACCATATGCGTATATCTGACCAATAGAGAATAGAGAGAGCAAGACTTGACGCATTATTAGAAAATGGCGTAAAGTGGGAATAAGTGGAATTAAGTGGGAGTGGGAAGCACTCTTGAAAGAGCCCATGGATGGGCTTTTTTTCAATCGTAGGAAGCGAGTTTATGCCTTCATTTTTTCGCGGCCGTTTTGAAGGAAAATTAGACGATAAAGGACGTATTTTTCTTCCCACCACGATCCACAACGTGTTGACGGCCAAAAAGGATCTTGTCATTACAAATGGACATTCTAAGGGCTTCAGCTACCTTGACGTGTATTCATTAGCGGCATGGAAAGATCTCGAAAAAAAAATATCAAAACTTTCAAATCTGCGTGCTGAAGTTCAAGCATTTCAGCGATTTTACTTGTCTGCAGGACAAATTATAGAGCCGGATAAATCCCAGCGAATCTTAATTCCACCAGATTTGCGTTCCTATGCGGGAATCTCTGAGGCCGTATTATTTGTCGGTATGGGTGAAAAATTTGAAGTGTGGTCGAAAGATCAATGGTCGCAGTTGTACGGGAACCTTGTTAAAAACTTCGACGAAACGCTAAAAGAGCTTTCAGAGGACAAAAAGTAATGCAACATAAGCCTGTTCTGCTGAATGAAGTGCTCGAATTCTTAAGGCCGATCGAAAACTTTAAAAGTTTTTTAGACGCGACATTTGGTCGCGGTGGGCACACACACGAAGTTTTAAAAGAGTTCCCACACGTCAAGGTGACAGCCCTGGATCGAGATCCCGCAGCTATCGGATATGGGAAAGTAGAGTTTGCATCCTTCATTCAGGATGGACGGCTGGAATTGATCCATACAAATTATTCAATATACGGGGATGCGCAGAACCACTTTGACGGTATTTTGATGGATCTTGGCGTGAGCAGCCCGCAGCTGGATGATCCAAAAAGGGGATTTAGTTTCTACAATGATGGCCCGTTGGATATGCGTATGAATCCGGATGACAGCGTTTCTGCCAAAGAAATTGTCAACACCTGGACTGAAGAAGAGCTTGCCAATGTTTTCTACCATTATGGAGATGTAAAAAAATCATTTCGAGTTGCCAGGGCAATTGCTGAAAACAGAAAAGTAAAACCCATCGAAACGACAGGCGAATTATCAAAGATAATTGAGCGAGCGCTGGGATGGCATCGCAAGGGCCATCATCCGGCGACGGAATGTTTTTTGGCTTTGCGAATTTGTGTGAATAATGAATTTGAACATATGGAAAAAGCTATTCATAATTTTCTTAACATATTGTCACCAGGTGGGCGTCTTTTGATTATCACATTCCATTCTGCAGAAGATAGAAAAGTTAAAAATTTATTTTTAACTTTAAAAAACCTTGGAGAGCCGGTTCAAAAAAAGGTTGTAAAGCCTTCCCGCGAAGAACAGGTGCAGAATCCCCGCAGTCGAAGCGCTCACTTGCGTGTTTTTGAAAGGGCAAAATCATGAGAATCCGTGGTACCGAAATCAAGCCATTCATCAGTTTGATCTTGATCTTTTTTTCCTTGCTCACGATGGCCTTTTCTAAAACAGAAGTGCGGCGCTTAGGGTATAATGTTTTAAAATTGTCTCGCGAATATAAAAACAGAACGGATCAACGACGATTGAATGAGATGAACTTGGCGCGTCTGGTGCGACCGGATCGAATTGAAGATTATGCCCATAGCCGATTGGCCCTGAGACGTGCAAGCAAGGGGCAAATCGTTCAGATATCTGGCCAAACCATAGCCTTGAGGCACTAGTGGAATACAAACGCGGTCGAATTTTTTTGATACTAACGCTTTTTTCGACCCTTTGGTTGGGCTTGGCAATTCGCGCAATCTTTATCCAAGCGTTGCCAAACCAAAAGCTTCACGATTTAAAAGAAAAACAGTTCAGTCGGATCATTACATTGCAACCACGTCGTGGAGTAATTTTGGATCGCAATGGGAAAGAGCTGGCAGCGTCAGTAACGACCCATTCTGTTTTTGCAGATCCGTCCATCGTCAAAGATCGAAACTCTGTGGCGAAAACTCTTTCGAAAGTTCTTGGGATACGAGCTATTGAATTGCGTGCGGCATTGAAACAAAAAGATAAACGATTTGTATGGATAAAAAGAAATGTTTCTGACACGGAAAAAGAAAAAATTGAAAAATTAAAAATTCGTGGAATTGCTTCGATCAATGAATCTAAGCGTGTTTACCCAAATAATTCGCTTTTGTCGCCGGTCTTAGGGTTTGTCAGTAATGATGGACAGGGGTTGCAGGGGCTTGAATCAAAATTCAATGATCCACTCAGCGGCGTGCAAAAGAAAATGCAAGTGCAGAGAGATGCTCGGGGACGCCCTCTTGTTGTGGATGGTCGCCTGTTTACAGAGCGCCCAGACGGCGCAACATTTACTCTTACGGTGGATTCAGAAGTTCAGTATGTTTTGGAACAGGAATTAAAAAGTGCAATTCAAGAGCATGATGCACAGGGCGCTGTAGGGGTAATACTAGATGCTAAAACCAGTGAAGTCATTGGAATGGCGTCTGTGCCTGATTTTGATCCTAACCGTCCGAATGAATTTTCAATAGATAGCCGCAGAAATAAAGTGCTGACTGATCCATTTGAACCAGGCAGTACTCTAAAGACTTTTTTAATCGCGACAGGCTTAAAAGAAAAGGTACTTAATGCGAACTCAAAGTATTTTTGTGAAAATGGACTTATGAAGGTTGGTAAACGAACGATCAAAGAAGCTGACAAAAAACATCGTTTTGGGTGGCTTACAGCGAGTGAAATTTTGGCAAAATCATCCAACGTCGGTAGTGTCAAGATAGGTTTTCAGTTGGGTGAAGAAGCGCTTTACAACGGATTGAAAGATTTTGGTTTTACGGAAAAAACGGGAATATCATTGGGGGGTGAGTCTAAGGGAATCATGCCTACGCGCCCTTGGAGGGATATTACACTTGCAACCGTATCTTTTGGTCATGGTATTGCGACAACACCAATACAAATGGCCGCAGCTTACGCAGTGATTGCAAACGGTGGGGAATATAAAGTTCCAACAATTGTGAAGACGATACAAGACCCTGAGACTGGTGAGACGATAGAGTTCCCCAAAGAAAAACCGCGGCGGGTTTTAACCCGGGATCAAGCCAACCTGATGATGTTCATGCTGACTTCAGTCACGCAAACTGACGGAACGGCACCCAACGCACGGATCAACGGGTTCCCTGTGGCTGGTAAAACGGGGACATCTCAAAAAGCTGACAACGTAAATGGAGGATACATTAAAGGCGGCTACATTTCTAGTTTTGCAGGGATTTTCCCAGCGCAAGATCCCCAGTATGTAATTTACGTGGCCGTTGATCAACCTCAAAAGGGATACTACGGAACTGAAGTTGCCGCCCCGATATTTGCAAAAATTGCGTCCTATTTGGTTCGTAAATCAGGTATGGCCCCTGTTTTGCTGACACAAAAAAATGTTATGGAAAATTCAACAGCAGAACCAAAACTGGCGCGAACTCGAAAGGTCTATGGTGAAAAAGATATGTTTGAAGTTCCTGATTTTAACGGTTTGACGGTGAAGGAAGTCATCGAGCGGGTCCATGGGGCGCCTGTTGATGTGAAGTTGATCGGAACAGGCACCGTATTTGAACAGACGCCTTCAAAGGGTTCTCTTGTTCCTCAGGGAGACGCTGTTAAAGTTTATCTCAGACAATAATTAGGTGGGTCAGCTAAATCTTGACAAACTCTACTCTTAAGCTACTCTGGCGGCATGCAACAGCTTGATTTAACTGACATTTTAAAGAATCAGATAGTTAACTCAAAAATCACTGGCCCGCTTGAAATTAAAAACGTATGTGACGATCATAGAAAACTATCGAGCGGTGATTTATTCGTGGCTGTCAAAGGGGCAAAACACGATGGTCACCAGTTTTTAGATGAAGTTTTCAAATTAAAACCAACAGCCGTTATTGTGGAGTCTTTGGCTGACGTTCCTACAAACAAGCGATCTCTGTGTATCCAAGTTAAAAACTCACGATTATCTTTGGATAAAATCGCTCATGCTTTTTACGGATATCCAAGTGAAAAACTGTTTTGTACGGCGATAACGGGGACAAGCGGAAAAACAACCACGTCATATATGGTCGCCCATGTTCTGAATGGTTTAGGCATCCCCACGGGAGTGATTGGAACCATCAATCACAATTTCAAAAATAAAATTTGGGATGTAAATAATACGACTCCAGGAAGCCTAGAGCTGTATTCACGACTGCACGATTTTGTTGAGCTGGGCGCAAAAGGCTTGTCATTAGAAGCGTCTTCCCACGCTATTGATCAATATCGAATGAGCTCCCTTGATTTGAATGTTGCTATCTTTTCAAATCTATCCCGCGATCATTTAGATTATCACGGGACATTCGAAGAATATTTTAAAGCCAAAGATAAATTGTTCGGCGAGATTTTAAAGTTTTCGCAAAAAAAAGAGAAAACTGCAGTAATAAATATCGGTGATTCTTATGGGGCAAAGATTTCCATTCCCAACGGGGTAACAAAAATTACTTTTGGAACGGATCGTTCAGATTTAACATACAAAATTTTGAAACACGATTTTTCAGGAATTAAATTTGAGGTAGGCTTTCGGGGGCGGAAAGACGTTTTGGAACTTGCCGTGCCAGGGCATTTTAATATTTTGAATGCTCTGTCGGCGATTGGGGCAGGTCTTGCGACGGGTGCAGATGCAAAACAATGCATTACGGCGCTGCAGGGGTACGGGGGGGTGCGAGGACGGTTAGAGTCAGTCGCTAACAAAAGAGGGCTCTATGCATTTGTGGATTATGCTCACAAACCAGACGCGTTGGAAAACGTGTTGAAATGTTTGGCGGATATTCGCAATAAAAATAAGATTATTACTGTTTTCGGTTGTGGTGGCGATCGGGACAAGGGCAAGCGCCCGATTATGGCGCAGATTGCTGCAAAGTATTCGGACTATATTGTAGTTACCTCAGATAATCCTCGTTCAGAAGATCCTGATCAAATAATTGCAGCGATAAAGCTAGGATTTAGCAAGTCAGACCTAAAAAAAGTTTTTACTGATGCAGACAGGACTGCGGCTATGAAAAAAGCCATTGAGGTTGCAGAAAAAGGTGATGTGATTCTTGTTGCCGGCAAGGGTCACGAGACTTATCAGATCATTGGTTCAAATACGATTGATTATGATGATGTAACTGTTCTAACAAAACTGCTGACTTAATGAAGGGTGCGGCGTACCTTTTAAGAATGTTCACCGTCAAAGATCTGTTACAAGGAACCCAGGGAAAACTTTTAAAAGAAGTTGCCAAGGAATTTCCTTCGATATCCACAGACACGCGAACGCTAAACCCAGGTGAGATCTTCATCCCTTTAGATGGGGAGAATTTTAAAGGCCATAATTTTATTTCGAAAGCTCTCGAAAAAAAGACCGGAGCCATTTTGATTAGCCAAGATATTCCAGCTGCAAACGTCACGACCATCAGGGTCAATGATACGTTGACGGCCCTACAGAATCTCGGCCACTATTGGCGCAAAAAAAATAAATCAAAGATCGTCGCCATCACAGGATCTAATGGGAAAACGACGACAAAATTTTTCTTAAAAAATATTTTAGAAAATAAATTTGACATTTTAGCATCAGAAAAAAGTTTTAATAATCATATCGGCGTTCCACTCACGTTATTGAATATAAGACCAGAAACCGAAATTTGTTTGGTTGAAATGGGAACCAATCATCCTGGGGAAATTGCAACGCTGGTTAAAATCGCTGAACCTGATATTGCTGTTGTAACTGTTGTTGGCGAAGCCCACATTGGACTGTTTGGTTCCAAGGACCTTATAGCCAACGAAAAGCGTGAGATCTATAGACATCCAGAACATAATCCGCTCCGCGTTTATAATTTGGATAATGAATGGACGAAAAAAATGTATCTGGATTGCAAAAATCCAACGCAAGCGATTTCATTTTCTTTAAACAACAAAGCAGATGTTTTGTTACACGTTACGTCTGAGACTTTGGATTCGATGGTTGTTGAGGGTATGATAAAAGACGCCGCAGGGAAGGCGACGGTTTCTTTTGTGGGTCACCACAATGTCTATAATCTTATGGCTGCGGCTGGTTGTGCCTTATGGTGTGGAATGACGCCGCAGGAAATTTGGGAGCAGATTCCAAAATGCAAAACAACATGGGGACGAAACCAGGTCATCCCGCTTCAATCTAAAGCAAAAATGATCTTTGATGCGTACAATGCAAATCCAGATAGTATGAAGGCGCTTATTGAAACTGGAAGTACGTTGAAGACAGAAGGCAAAAAGATTTTGATTTTGGGAGATATGCAACAACTCGGCGAATTTGCGGTAATACGCCATGAAGAACTGGGAAGGATTGCGGGAAAAGCGAATTTTGAGTTGATCTGGTTTATGGGCGAAAATTTTGAAAACTTTGAGCGCGGAGTTCGTGCCGCTGGCTTTTCAAAAAAATTAATATTATCAAATAGTTACGAAGATTCCCTTGCCTCCTCCGTGGGATCTATGCTACAACCCAATGACATCGTATTTATTAAGGGGTCTCGGGCCGCGAAGCTTGAAAGAGTTATTCCTCACTTGAATCCCGTTGATTGGACAGAGAAATAGTTGAACTGAAATTAGAAGACGCGCACAAATGATTTATAAAGTTTTTCACTCGCTCGCTGAAGACATCTCTGCTTTTAATGTTTTTCGGTACATTACGTTTAGAACCTTCCTTGCCTTTCTTACGGGCTTCTTTACGTGTATTTGGGTTGGACCTGCATTGATTAAAAAACTTTCTTTAATGAAACAATCAATTCGTGATGATGGTCCTCAAACTCATAAATCCAAAACGGGAACCCCAACAATGGGTGGGCTATTGATTCTCGTGTCGCTTGTCGTGACCGCATTTCTTTGGGTTGATTTGGCAAACCCGTTTGTCCAATCTGTGCTTCTGGTTACGGTATTATATGGGGCCATCGGATTTATTGATGACTATTTGAAAGTTGCCAAAAAGAATACAAAGGGCCTTCCTGGGAAGCTGCGACTGGCTATTGAATTTGGGATTGCATTTGTTGTCCTTGCTTGGTTGGTAAATGTTCACGGTTATCCAACAAGGCTTTATGTTCCATTTTTTAAAAATATATTTTTTGATTTGGGCGTGGGCTATATGTTTTTTGGCGCGTTTGTCATTGTTGGGTGTGCCAATGCTGTAAATTTAACTGACGGCTTAGATGGATTAGCGATTGTGCCGGTTACAGTTTCTGTAGTGACGTTGGGTATATTCGCGTATGTGACTGGGAATGCGACTATTGCCAATTATCTCCAGGTTCCTTTTATCAACGGCGTGGGGGAATTGACGCCGCTTTCAGGCGCACTTGTGGCTGCGGGCTTGGGTTTTTTGTGGTATAACTCTCATCCGGCCTCTATTTTTATGGGTGATGTGGGATCTTTGAGCTTAGGTGGATTTCTTGGAATCGTAGCGGTGCTGACCAATAATGAGCTATTGCTTGTCTTTTTAGGCGGAATTTTTGTGATTGAAGCGTTATCTGTTATCACTCAAGTTGCGTCGTTCAAGCTGACTGGAAAGCGCGTTTTTAGGATGGCTCCGATCCATCATCATTTTGAATTGAAAGGTTTAAACGAGACAAAGGTGGTTATTCGTTTTTGGATCGTTTCTATTATTTTAGCTGTTTTATGTCTTAGCACACTGAAATTGAGGTAAATATGTTAGAAGTCGAAGGTAAAAAAGTCATGGTTGTGGGGCTCTCTAGAACGGGAGTTTCATTGACAAAATTTTTAGTTGCAAAGGGTGCAAAGGTCACTGTCAGTGATCACAAATCACCAGCAGAGTTAACATCTGCGCTTGAACAAATTGACAGTTTGGACATTGAATACGATTTGGGGGGGCACACTCCCAAATTAATGTTAGAGCAAAATATGATTGTTCTTAGCCCAGGCGTTTCTCCAGAGCTAAAAGTATTTGAGTATGCCCGTAAGAACGGCGTACATGTGACGGGTGACATTGAATTTGCATTTCATTTTATCGAACAGCCCATCATAGCAATGACGGGCACCAACGGAAAAAGCACGACGTGCAAGCTCGCTGAGTTGATGTTGACTGAGTCAGGAATTAAGGTCTGGCTAGGTGGGAACTTTGGAACGCCGTTAATAGAATACGCGTTATTGCCCCAAGATCAAAAAGCGGACGTGGTCATTTGTGAGGCCTCAAGCTTTCAGTTAGAACACGTTGTTGAATTTACGCCTAAAAACATTGTGTTCATGAACATAGGTGAAAACCATTTGGACCGTTATCGTTCAATGGAAGAATATGTAAGTGCAAAAAGAAAAATATTTAAAAATACGAATCAAAATACAACCAGTGTGCTCAATGCTGACGATAATCGCGTCGTCGATCTTGCGCGGGATCCGGTTGTTCAGCGAGGACGAATTTTTTATTTCTCACGCAAGCAAACCCTTGAACCTCAGATCATGAATATTGGTGGCGCGGTCCTTCTCGGAAAGCAAATTAAGGTGCGTGTAGGTCCAGAAATCGAAACCTATTCAATTGCGAATATGAAAATGAAGGGTATGCATTCGGCGGAAAACATAATGGCCGCAATTTTGACAACTCGTGATTTTGGGGCAAAGCCAGAGGCTATCCAACACGTGATCGACACATTTCCAGGACTTCCACATAGGATTGAATATGTTCGCAAAGCGGGTGGTGTTTATTTCTACAATGATTCTAAGGCGACCAATGTTCACGCTGTTAAACGTGCGTTAGCCTGTTTTGACGAGAACCTAATCCTAATTATGGGGGGTAAGGATTCGAATTTGGATTTCAAACACTTGCAGGATCCGATTCGCCAAAAAGTAAAAAGCTTGATTTTGGTCGGGGAAGCCAAGGAGCGCATTAACCGCGACGTTGGGGATTTCAGCGAAACATTTTTGATTGGCACTTTTGAAGAGGCTGTGCTTGTCGCCTACCAAAAGTCCAGGATCAACGACACCGTTTTGTTATCTCCAGGCTGCCCAAGCTTCGATATTTTTGATAGTTATGAAGAAAGGGGAGAATACTTTAAAAAATTAGTCCGAGAGTTTTCATGAAATCAAACCGCCCAGCATTGTCCGACTTAAATAAACCTATGGTTTTAATTTTGTTTACATTGATGGGCATCGGGTTAGTTTTAGTGTATTCATCGAGCTTTATTTTTGCGACCGAATCCTTTGGCGATGGCCTTTTGTTTTTCAAAAAACAACTTTTGTTCACGACCTGTGCGATCATGGCTCTTTTTTTAGTTGCGTTTATCCCTTTTAGTTGGGTTAAAAAATTATCACCAGTGATTTGGGTTTGTATTTTGGCACTTATCATTTTGACGTTGATTCCGGGAATTGGCGTCCGCATGGGTGGGGCGAGTCGATGGCTACAGGGACCAGCGGGGGTTCGTTTGGAGCCATCCGAGCTATTGAAAATATTTTTGCCGTTTATGCTTGCCAATATTATTTTTAAATCAGACTCCAAAACATCTTGGATAAAATTAATTTTGTTTTTGCTACCCATTTTTTTATTGCTAAAGCAGCCTGATTTTGGAAGTTTCGCTGTATCCATTTTTGTTTTAGTTACCTTGCTTTTTATTTTTGGAATGAAATGGCGTTATATAATATTTGGCTCTGTATCCACTGTTGCGGCATTTTATTTTCTTGTAATGACTGTGGACTATCGCCGAGCTCGTTTTATGTCGTATTTGGATCCATGGTCTGACCCTGAAAAAGGTGGCTATCAGGTAATTCAAAGCCTCTTAAGTTTTTATTCAGGCGGCCTATTTGGAACGGGATTGGGACAGGGTCAGTCAAAACTGTTTTTTTTGCCTGAAGCTCACACAGATTTTGCCTTCAGCGTACTGGGTGAGGAAACGGGATTTATTGGGGTGTTCTTCGTGATGATTTTGTACGGGGCACTGATGGTTAGATCCTTTCAGATTGGAACCAAGGTGAAGGACAAATATGCGCAATGTGTGGCAATCGGTTTGAGCGTTGTTTTCACGGTGATGGTTCTTATCAATATGGGAGTTGTTTTAGGACTTTTACCGACAAAGGGGCTTACGCTTCCTTTTTTAAGTTATGGTGGCAGCTCCTTAATCGCAGTGAGTATCCTTTTTGGCTTGTTATTAAATATCGACCGAACATTTAATAGGGCCAAATAGGTTTGCTTGGCGTGCAATTGGAGTTTGATTGAAAAAGAAAATTATCATAACGGGTGGAGGTACGGGCGGACATCTTTACCCTGCTCTAAGCGTTGCAAATGCTATTGAAAAGATCGACCCGAACATTGAAATCCATTTTGTGGGATCACCTTACGGACTAGAGGCACGAATGGTAAAAAAATATCCACTCCACCTGATTCCTATCGGTGGGTTGTTGCAAACTTCGATTCTTCACAGGCTGCAAGTGCTAGTTCGCGTTCCGGTCGTTATTTTTAAATGTTTTAGAATTCTCTTTTCCATCAAACCACAGTTTGTATTTGGTTTTGGTGGCTATGCGTCTGGGCCCATGACACTTTTGGCTGCTTTAGTCGGGAAAAAAACAGCCCTGTTCGAATCCAACGCTCATCCTGGGATTACGAATAGAATTCTTTCCATGTTTGTTCGAAATTCATTTGTGACGTTTGATGGTGCAAAGAATTTTTTTAAATCAGAAAATATTAATCAAATAGGGTTTCCTGTGCGTTCAGAAATGAAAAAATCTCCACCAAAGAAAAATAGCGCGTTCCATGTTTTGATTTTTGGTGGAAGCCAAGGGGCACACGGAATTAATGCGACGGTTGCCGAGGCACTACAAGATTCATCTTGGACAAATGGAATCGAGTTCGTGCACCAGACGGGCAAAATGGATTTTCAAACTATCAGTGCAAAGGTTCGAGTTGGGTCCCCTGTGAAAGTGTTTGAATATCTTGACCCCATAAAGGATTACTACGATTGGGCGGATGTCATTTTCTGCAGGGCTGGCGCAAGCACGATCGCCGAAATGGCGGCCTGTGGAAAGGCTGCGCATTTTATTCCGTTTCCTTACGCAACTGACCAGCATCAATTGCGAAATGCAGAAAAATTGGTTGCATCTGGCGCCGCGATGATGTGCGAACAAAAAAGTTTTACTCCAGAATATTTTAAAAATATGGTTTTAAAGCTTAAAAACGAAAGGCATTTACTCAGTCAAATGGAGCAAAATATAGTAAAATTCCACAAAGCGGATGCGGCAGAAAAAATGGCAGCGTTTGTTATAAAGGCATTGGTATGAGACTTACTCATTCGAAATTTCATTTTATCGGTATCGGTGGGATAGGCATGAGCGGGCTTGCCGAGTTGTTATTGAATATGGGCGCGTCGATTACGGGCAGCGATCAGTCTGAAAATGACCAAACACATCGTCTAGAATCACTTGGGATAAAAATTTTTAAAGGACATACTACTAACAATGTGGGCGATGTTGATGTTGTTGTATATTCTAGCGCCATCCCAAATAGTAACCCTGAAATTCAAGCAGCAAGGCAAAGAAAGATTCCGATCATCCCGCGCGCCGAAGTTTTAGCGGAAGTGATGCGCCTAAAGCGTGGGATTGCCGTCGCGGGAACTCACGGGAAGACCACAACGACAAGTATGTTGGCGTCAGTGTTCATTCACGCAGATCTAGATCCCACCGTAGTTGTGGGCGGGCGATTGGATTTGATTAAAAGTACGTCGAAATTGGGGGCTGGGGTTTGGTTGATTGGTGAGGCAGATGAAAGTGATGGCAGTTTTTTAAAGCTGCAACCAGAGATATCGGTTATTACAAACATTGATAACGATCATTTGGATCACTATCGTTCCATCGACAATGTACGGATGGCATTTTTAGAGTTTGCAAAAAAGACCCCGTTTTATGGTGTATGTGTCGTAAACGGTGATGATCCGGAAACAAAAAAAATATTTCAAAATTTTGATAAAAAAATGATCTTTTACGGGTTTGATCCGTCGAATGATTATATCTTAAAAAAAGAGGATGAAAAATTTGGAATTTGGTTTCATGGCAATAAAATTGGCAGTTTTCAGTTGCGCGTTTATGGAGACCACAATGCCCTGAACGCACTGGCATCGATCATTGTTGGCCAAAGCTGCGGGATTGATTTAATCAAGTGTATCGAGGGAGTTGAGCAATTTTCTGGTGTTGATCGTCGGATGCAATTGATTGGAAGTGCTGACAATATAAGATGCTATGATGACTATGGACATCATCCGACAGAAATAAGGGCAGTGTTGAAAGCATTTCGGGAAAAGTATAAAGCCCATCGCATTGTAGTCGCATTTCAGCCGCACAGATTTTCCAGGACAAAAGATTCGTGGAATGACTTTTTAACAGCGTTTGTAAATTGTGACGAGCTTTATGTCTGGGACATCTATGCCGCCAGCGAAAAACCTATTGAAGGTATTACAGCCAAAGCGTTATTAAAAGACATTAAGCATCCGTCTGCGCATTATGTGGACAGGAACGCATTTCAAGCGAGTGAATTTAAGAAAAATCTAAAGTCAGGTGATATTTTTCTTACACTGGGTGCAGGAGATATATATAAATTTGGTAGGCAAGTATTGGCTGAGCTTCAAAAATGAATATGGAAATTAAAAAAGACATATCACTCAGCAAATATACGTCCATGAGGGTCGGTGGACCAGCAGAGCATTTTTGTGAACCAAGCTCCTTGGAAGAGCTTAAATCTGCAGTGGCGTATGCCCGCGAACATCGACTGGGTATAACAATTATCAGCGGCGGCACAAACGTCATTGTTCCTGATGCAGGGATCAAGGGTCTGGTAATATGTTTGCGACGGTTTTTAGGTATTGAAGCGCGTGAAGAAAATGGGCGCCTGTATGTAGAGGCTTGGGCGGGC
>CAUJEF010000022.1 GCA_963169515.1 Bdellovibrionota bacterium | reverse complement strand
GTGACAATTTTCAGTATCTCACATTGCCTTTAGGTTTTCGGCCATTCTTTTCCTCATAATCTTTGATATGTTTCGTTTCTATTTCACGTGCAGCCTTCTTTCCGGGTATGTCAAAAATGATGATTCGACCAAAGAAACGCGCCCATTCGAAGATGCGATTTAGAAATGAGATTTGTTTTCGCATACGACCTGACATACCATCTTTGCCAATAGGTTCAAAACTAATACCGTATTTAAAAACGTCTTCACCCTCTTTATCAATAATTTCGTAAAGATGGTGCGGTTTCATATCGTGATTAGAGTTGTTATCCGGCATAATTAATCCCAAGCTTTTTTATTGCTGTAAGTCTCATAACTAAGCGTAGGAAAATAATCAAATGTCCTTCCGGTTTTAAGCTCGTAGGCCTGGTCAGGTAGATTTAATATAGGTTCAAAACTAAGGTCGGCAGGAAATTCGGACGGATTTGCAAGTACCTTGTCAAAATATGCTTTCCCTTCTGCAACGACAGCACACCTGATATACAGGAAGTCATCAACCGATAAGTAGTCGTCGCTTTCGTTCTTTAAATACGCTTCGCCATGCAAACGAGTGTCCAACTGGTACAATTTTTCGGATAATTTGTCGGCGAAAAGATAGATATTAACTACCGGCATACCCGCTAATTCCTTAATCGCAGGGGCCATAATCTCGTCTGATGCTTCCTTCGACCAATCAAAAAGGCTGATAACCTGCCAAAAGTCGGCATCTGAAAAAATCTCGATCTTTGATTTTTTTTCAGGTATCCGAATTTCGATCTCGTCGGTATCTGAAATTTGTTGACCTAAGTCGTAGAAAAATTGGCTATTCAGATCATTTATGCTGACTTTTAGTACCGTTGCCATGTCAAAACAGTTTTATTGATGCAAATATAAGCTTTTTTGGGGAATGAGAAAACACACAACTTAAAGCGAGGTGTAATCGCCCTCTTTAAGGACGTTCGACAGTATGTTGGGCGACTGCATATCGCACCAGCAGTAGCGCACGTGGAAAGCAGCGATGGTGTTTTTTAATTGTTTGACGAACAATGAAGACCTTGTGCCAGCGGGGATGTCTTGTAAATTTCTTAATAGTCCTGTTTCAGGATCAGTATAAGAGTAGTCAGGGTCTATATATTTATAAGCGTCAGACATAGGCTTTTTCTTTAGTAAATGTCAGCAATTCACTCAATGAAATTTTCCCCGTCACATAGTCGCGTATTATTTCAATTCCTTTCGGTGTTGGAATAAAACCTTCAAACATATTGCTCCCTAAAGCATTCGCTGTGCTTTCCAATGTTTTCAAGTCGGAAAATTTAACCCCCATTATGGTCAGGTTGCTTCTGTCTATTTCTATTGTGTTCAACATGTTTCAGGTTTTAATATCGATTGCAAATTTACGAATTTTCCTGATCTTTCGTATGCGTTCGGATGAAGATTTTGTGCCGGCGGGCCGTGGCGTCGAGTGATGTTTTTGATGTAAAAAAGTGTTTTTCAATAAGTTGTCTGGAGACAAACAGATAGTGGTAGCAGGTACTGAGACCATGCTACCAGCGGTGGTGTTTTTTTAATTTATTGAGATAAATTAGAAGACTCTGCGCCAGCGGTAACCAGCGATGGTGTTTTTTAATTATTTGACGAACGATGAAGACCTTGCGCCAGCGGGGAGCGTAAAAAATGTGAAAAAAGAGGATTTGCACATAAAAATGGCAGGTATGGATACAACTACGCTGTTCGAGTGTGTGGGTTTTCGTTAAAAGATGTGCTTTAGAGTGTTGTCGGAAGACAAAGAAATAGTGCCAGCGGGCAATCGATACGTCATAAAAACTATAGTTAATTAATTTTTTCTGATTACATATCTGTCAAAAACCCAACCTTGCATGTTTTTGTAGTTACAACGACACCAGTGTCCGGGTTCATTATAGTTATCCCGCGCAACTTTCCATTTGCAATCAAAAATAGTGATAGTCTCACCGTTGGAAATTTCATATATTTTAATTGCACTTATATGCGGCTTTTCTTTAAGAGCTAAAAAACCGCTTCTTTCAGCAGTTACAACTACTTCTTCATAATCAAATTTTTCATTTATGTCAAAAATATTGAAATGAGTTATGATGCCTGTTGCAAAAATTATTATTCCAAACATGCGAATGAAATTTCGAGTTTTTTCTGACGCATTAATATTTGCAGTGCCAATATTATTGATACTTATACCTCCATAAATTAATGAGATAAAAACAAAGAAAAGACCAATGAAAATCAATATTACGCCAAGGTCTAATGTCACATCTAAATACTCCATGTTTTTCTATTTTTCTTGTGCCCAACGTGACTAATGCCGCAGTGCTGATGCTTAGGCATGGCGACAGCAGAGAGTTATCCTTTTGATATTTTTTCTTGCAATTGCTCGATCACTTCCTTTACGAATTCCCTCCCTTTTGCCACAGAGTTATTCCCTCCCATGGCCTCATAAACAATAAACACTGTTTCAATCGCTTCATTCATAAGTTCCTGTGTAACCTGCCCTAAATCAAGATATTCAAGGTCAGTTCGACTTATTTTTGTCTTACCTCCTATGCGTGCAGCTAAGTACATTGAAACGTGAAATCTGATATCGCCTATATGTGTTCGACTAAGTTGAGGGCTGTTGTATGCTCTCAGCGCTTCTTCGACCTTCGTATGTAGCTGAATAGCTTTTAAATATATTGATATTGGAAATTCAAGATTAAAAATATCTTCATAATCAACGTTATTCTTTATTAATGTCGAGGGTCTAGCTCTGGCGTAGTCAGGCTTTTGGTGTAATAAGGACATAATTATTTGAGCCAGATAAGGAATACTCACTATTTTTTTGATTGGTCTACCTTGGTTTTTGTGATAATTTTTTCTCCTGTCATAGTAATATCCATTGGACATTAAGAGCGTGTTTAAAATTTTTTGTTTAATCCAAAAGTGGCCATCGGCGTATCTTGTAAGTGACCAAACTTATGAGATATGCAACCGCGATTTGAACGGCTCACCGATGACCAGTGGCAAATTATCAAACAATTTTTTAATTGGCAAAGAAAACGCAAGCACGATCTTCGGGAAATTTTGGATGCCATATTTTGGATTACCCGAACCGGCAGTCAGTGGAGAAACCTGAGTACGGAATTTCCCGCTTGGGAATCTGTCCACTACTACTTTGTCAAATGGGGACGAGACGGGACATGGGAGTTGATCTGCCAATCCTTGAACACGGTAGAGCGCATCCAGGAAGATCGAGAGGCAACCCCCAGTCTGGGGCTTGTTGATTCTCAAAGTGTTAAGTTGTCTCCAAGGATTGGGGTCGAGCGTGGACTGGACGGGAACAAAAAGATAAACGGACGGAAACGTCAGATACTCGTTGATGTGAAGGGGCGTATTTGGAAGGCAGAGGTACATGCCGCCAACAAACATGATAGTCCCGAGGGCGTTGGTTTGCTGGCGTGCGTGTCGGAAGAAATGCCTCGCCTGAAAAAAATCATGGCAGACCAATCGTACCGAGGAACCTTTGCGCTGGCCGTAGAGAAACTTGAGGTGTCATTCGAGGTTCCCCAACGCGAAGACGGTGCCCGAGGGTTTGTCGTAGAGGCCAAACGATGGGTGGTCGAAAGAACCTTCGCATGGCTAAACTTCTTCAGACGGGTGGTCATGGACTACGAACGAGACCCGAAAAACGCACAATCTTTTTTGTTCATAGCCAATATTTCAATGGTAATTTCGAAAATAAACTGGCTTGAACTACAAAATTTTTAAACACGCTCT
>CAUJEF010000021.1 GCA_963169515.1 Bdellovibrionota bacterium | reverse complement strand
GTAACTTTTCACGTTCCATGATTTTATTTCCAAGTGTCATATGGAAAGTTGTAATTTCGTTTGTCGTCGGCGCTGCCGTCGGGGGATACAGCGGTTCTTTTTTTATATCTAGCATACCCGAAAGCTATTACAAAATCGGTCTTGGTATTTTTGTTCTTTGGGCTATATTTAAATCGAAGCCAAGAAAGAAAATTGAAATACCAGGAAAGTGGTATGCCTTGGGATGGATTGCCGCTTTCGTAAGTCTATTTACTGGGACAATTGGCATTTTAATTGGAACATCTTTTTTAAACGAAGGTTTTGAAAAAAAACAAATCGTAGCAACTCAAAGTATTTGTCAGTTTGCTGTCCATGTTATTAAAGTTTTAGTCTTTTTTTCAGTGGGATTTGTCATGGGTCCATACTTGGGTACGTTTTCAGGAATGGTTGTAATGACAGTGTTGGGCTCTTATTTGGGAACACGTTTGCTCGAAAAAATTCCAGAAAAAATTTTTTTTGTAATTCTGAAAACTATAATTGTTTTTCTGACAGCCAGATTAATCATTTCTGGAATAACGGGTCTTCATGCCCAGCTGTAGCTCCTTATCGTTGCGTCGTGACTGCTTTGTAAATGTCTATAACACCATAACCGTACACGGCGTTTGGAATCTCAGAGCCGGAATATTGTCCGCAGGTTTGCAGACTCGTTTTCCCAAGAGCGGTTTTTCGAATGAGATCAATTGTTAGCCTAATTTTCCCAACCAATTCAGGACGTGCAGACCACAAAAGCGCAACTGCTCCTGCAACGTGAGGGGTCGCCATAGACGTTCCGCTCATGTAACCATACTCCCCTCCTGGAACTGATGATCGAATGGCCACACCCGGAGCCACGAAATCAGGCCCCACGCCGTTATTCCATTTTGCAGGTCCACGGCTAGAGAAGCTCGCAATATTATCTGCAGAATGGTCAAATGCACCTATAACGGCAGCTTCATCCGAATATGCCGGTGGGTCTGCTATCGTACCACAACCTGGCCCATCATTACCCGCAGCAACGACGACCATAATTCCAGCTGCGTGTAATGCTTTGATTACATCGTAAAACTCACCACCGGCGCAGCCCTCGCTCACTGGGCATGACCAAGAATTGCTGATTATATGCGGGGCCAGATCGGGGCGCCCATCGGCTTGCGGATTTCCACCTTGTGGATATGGGGCTAAAAAGAATTCAAAACACTCCAAGTACGTCGATGGAGTGCCAATACCGCCATCCATATTTCGGCAGCCAATCCATTTTGCATCTGGTGCCACGCCTATTTTATTGATTCCACCATCATCACCAAGCATTGTTCCCATGGTATGAGTCCCATGTCCATGGTCGTCACATGGAGCAGGCGAATTCGACCCGCATGTACCTACAGATTCGTGAACTGAATCATGCCAATTGTAGTTGTGATCTACCATACCGTTAACAAAACCGCGATATTTCGCTTTCAAAGCTGGGTGATCCCAGCTGTAACCAGTATCTTGTCCTGCGATTACGATTCCCTTTCCCTTAAATCCCAAGCCCCACACTTGATCAGCCTTAATAAATTTAATGCTAGACTCAAGGTTTGGATCATCAATCGTTGGTCCATCGTCTTTTGGAAGATCAAGTCTGATCTTAGGATTTGCGTGCACGGCTTTCACGTCCGGCGATTGTGCAACAATTTGTAGCGTTTCGGCCGAAACTCCACGAATGAGAATGGCGTTCATAATATAAAATGATTGTACCTGCAAAGCGCCCTTTGTTTGAATAAGTGAAAGTACCTGTGCTTGGCTCACCTGGGCTGTTGCGCGAAGCTGGTCGTAAACATATTGAATACGAGCTTCACGATTTAAAATCGTTTCAGCCAAGCTGAGATCCGCTTTTGCATTTAGCTCTACAAGAACGTCGACTGACTTTTCTGCAAGAAATGCTTTCTTAACGGCTGCATCCATTTTTGCCATGGCCGACATTTTTTGAATTTCTGGTGTTAAAAGAAAAAGCGGAACAAAAACCAAAAGTTTGCTTATGTTTTTCAATATCCCTCCCTTGGATAAAGCTCACCTCTTATGCCACTACATAAGCCCAGGCTCTGTCACGGAATATTTTTGCAATTCACTGACTAAAAATGTGGTTAAACGCTAAACTGGTTGTCAAAGCAGATTTTTTTTATACCCACACAAGTAAGATTAAAAACCATGTCGTTAGAGGTTGGTATCAAATTGACCACAACAAAGTTTTCTTTAACTGCCCCACAAATTCGATCTGGATTTTTAGGAAGAGAGAGTCTTGCTACTGAATGTAAACAGCTACTGGCAATTTCAATTGTATTGTATCCCAACATAGACCTTGGTGCGTGGAAAACATCTGAATAGTGAACATCACCAGCGACAAACACAGATGGAGAATTTAATTGTGAAATTCGGTTTGTGAAAATAGCAAGTTCTTGAGGTGAATCATTAATATAAGATTCATTTTTTTTCGACTGACCCATAAAAAACTGACTGCCCTGAACCACCCAATTCGGTTCATTAGAAAAAGACATGTGCGCAAAGGCCCAGTCCATCTGCTCCTTGCCCAAATATCCAACGATACCATCGTAAGGCAGCTTTCTGAAAAAACGGCCATCCAAAATAACAAACTTCTGTCCGAATGCTTTAAAAAAGCAAGAAATGCCGGGACCGCGATCAAAACAATCTGCAATCGGTTCTTGAGCTGAGAAAGCGTTGAATGTTTTCAGTGATTCATGCTTATGCTTGTAATTCCCCTTCGCATTATTAAGACCATAATCGTGATCATCCCAAGTGCAAAGAACGGGCTTCAAGTTTTTCCAATGATAAAACGGTAGCTTTCGGCGTGTTTCGATATAACGATTCCACAGCAACGTCGGCCCATCAAATGTTAAAAGAATGTCCCCATAGCAATTATCTCCAATAAAGAAAAACAAATCGCAGTCAGATTTTTCCACAAGCGGCCACATTTTTTTATAATTTAAATTTCCATCAAACATACAGGATATGAAGGCAAATCGAGCATCCTTTTTCTGTGTGTCCAGTAATGCTAGATTGCGCTCGTCTAAAACATTTCCCTTATCATCCAGAACGCGAAATACGAATTTTCCTAAATATGGAAGATCAATATAACCAATTTTATCAACGCGCCATTTTGATGATTTTCTAGAGACAGATTTTATAAAACATGGATCAAAGAACCTTCCCGTAGCAGCGTCCATTATTTGATAATGCACGGCCATCTTTTGGGGGACATCCACTGAAAACTGTGTCGACGTTTCCGTCGTCAGTCCCTGTAACATGCTGAATCCTTTAGTTTCAACAATTTTTAAATCCAAAACTTCTGTTGAAGCAGCGACTGCGTGGTCCGGTGTCAAAAAATCGACGGCTGCCACTGAGGCTGAAACTGATGCGAATCGAAGAAAGTCACGCCTATTCATACCAACTGTGTCGGAATTTTGACGATGGGGTCTAACAGCAATTTAGTTTCTACGCCTTGAATTTAAACCTTAGGCTTACTGCAAAAGTCCAGCTCGCAAGCCTTAGATGTTGAACGCTTCCTGCGGCCAGGGGAAAATATGAACAGGGCTCTCACACGGAGGTGACGATGTCTCGACTTTCTGTCGCTCTTGCGCTTGGCTTGGTGTTAAGTTACGAAAGCGCGTTTTGCTGGGGAAAGGTTGGGCATGAATCCGTCGCCGAAATCGCAAAGTTTCAACTACTACCCGAAGTTTCTGCAATTGCCGATGATCTGCTCGGTGGTTCGGATTTCACCGATGCGGCTACTTGGCCTGACAAAATTAAATCTGATCCAATGTGGAAGCATATTTCACCTTACCACTACATGGGTGTTAGCGACGACAATGAATATTTCAAACAGCTGGCTTCTCTTAAGCCATCCCAACAAAAACGGGGAGATGTTTTGCGAGCACTAGTCAAAGCCGAAGACATCTTGAGAAGCACAACATCCTCCAAACAAGAAAAGGGCTGGGCGCTGAGGTTTATGATTCATTTTGTGGGTGACTTGCACCAACCGCTCCACACGGGCCGCCCCGAAGATCTAGGGGGAAACACAATTTCATTGAAATATTTCAATCAGAAGACAAATCTACACTCGGTTTGGGATAGCGCAATTATCGCAGCAATTCTTAAGCCCCAAACAAAGCGCACGCTCCCCGACACGATAGCGTATTTGACCCAATTACGAGAGCCCTCCGCAAAAGAAATTGTAGCCTGGCAAGATTCATACATAATGGATTGGACGCTTGAATCACTCGATTTGCGGCTCGACGCTTACCACGATTGGAATGGTATCAGCAAAGTTTATCAGAAAAAATTTGGTCCCTCTGTAAATGAGCGTATCCTACGCGGCGGCTTCAGGCTCGCAGCATGGTTGAATGCGATCTTTACAAACAAGAAATTTCAACCTGTAAAAGCAATGGAATTGCGCAATAACCTGGCTCGTGTTTTGGGTCAAAATTACGGAAACGATATCGTGTTGGCACCTAAATCACGGAACGCAAGGCGGTTGAATAAATTCATAAACAGTAAGTTTTTTACCCAACGGCACACCATCATAAGATTTTAAATTATCATGATTCAAAATATATATTTCGCGCCAACGCTGAGTTGTTCCAAACACTCTCATAGAAATCTCTTGAAGCGATAGCCCCTCTTTCACTGCCCACACAATTTTTCGACGTCCCGGATCGTTTTCAAGTAATTTGACGACTTGATCATAGACTTTTGGCGCAGTCTCAATCAATTTTTCTTTTTTAATCGTTCGAGTATCAAACTTTGTATCCGCTTGCGAAGGAACAAATCCACATACCCTTAACTTTGAATGTTCCTTTGCAACGGATGCTGGGGTTGCGATTGGAGTAGGCTTTGGAGTAGGCTTCGGTGTTGCTGCGGGTATTCTTTCTGCTATTTTTTGGACCACAACCGCTGTTGGTGGAATTTCCTTTTTGGGCCTCACAGCTTCTGCCTCAGAATCCGAAGCCGGAATAATAAATTTGGGGCCTGAAACTGTCTGTTCAACAGGCTGAGGAACTAGCTCCACCTTTTTTTCTACTTGCCTTGGCGGAATAGGCGGCGGAACCAAATCAGGCATATTGGGATATTGTGATGGTGTTCCATGAGTTTGAAATTTTTTAAGATCACCGGAATATACATCCTGGCCACGCCGCTCCGGCGTACCTAACACGCGCTCCGCCTCTTCCGCGACGTTACCTGCGAAAGCCCCTAATGAAGCGATAAAAATTAATATACCACAAACGTGGCGCACAGTTGCCATACCGTGCTAATCGGAAAAATTTAAGAGAAGGTTAAAGTTGGGACAAAACTCGAGTCTAGTTCCCAGACTGGACCAGACCTTAGATGTAGCTGCCCTTTTTAATTTTTTCTAGAATGACCTTTTCTGGCATGGTTGGATCTTTTGGGTCTACCATGAACAGCGATTGTTGCTCGCAACGTCGCTTGTTTTTTAACAGCCACTGCAAAATTTCAGATAAATGCTTATTTTTTTTATCTTTAAAAAACGGGTCATTATCTAATGCATCTTTGGCTTTTTTAAGAGCGCGCATTTCACCCACGTCTGTTTCTTTTACACCATAATCGTGCAGCTCATATTTTTTGATATCTTCAGGTAATACGCCTAGGAATTTCACATCGGGTGCCGAAAAATCTGAGTTCCGAATCAGTGACGCTGCCGAGCCTGCTTTTAATGTACGAAAAATATTTTGTAACGTGTAGGCGTCCAGGTCTCCGAAAAAAAACATTGGGATCCGCAGCTGGTCTTGAATTAACTTGCACCACCCGCGAACCGCATTAGATGGAACTCCCTGGGCACCAATCAGGATACAGTTGTTCCGTCGAGTAAATCCGTTTGATACGAACGTGTTTGCCGTAGCTTCCGATTCGACGATCAAAGCAAAATCGATTTTCTTTTTAGCCTTTAATTTTAAAGCTTGCGGTCGATTTTTGGGTTGGAACGGACTTGTCCCAAGCTTTGATAGATCAATCACCGCTTTTTTCCCATCTGGCATTGTTTCTGTCACCTCCAACTGCAGCGAATAGGTCTGTCCCCCGCGGTCGTTCGCAAAGCAATTCAATTCTTCCCGATAAATTTCAAACATCTCGCAAATAAAATCGATGATCGCATCAGATTCGTCCTGATCAGCAAAATCCAGCGACTTCAATTTTGGGTTGTGCTTCACTTCGCCCTTTGCAATGTAATAAAGCTCCCGTTTATTATTTACCGCGCCGACCTTAATGTTTCGTAAAAGAATTTCCAGCATGAATATCGCGCGCGCCATTTTTTGTACCGACGACACGTTCAGCTCTGTTTTTACTTTTTTGTTACCGGGGGTTAGATAGCCCACCTTCGGGTTATAAAATGAATTATCCAGCGCACATTTGGTCGCCTCTAAAACTGGGCGTTGTGCGCGCTCTAAATCTCTCAACATCATTTCACAGACTTCTTTGGAAAGATGTGCCACATCTTTCCCTTTCCCTATTTTTATTGAAATTGTAGACACTCTCTACTTCCTTTTTTTTGCAGTTTTCTGGGGCTGTTCTTTTTTAGATTTTTTCTCTGTCTTATCTTCTTTTTTTGCTTCCGTTTTCAAACTTTCAGTTGTTTCAATTGATTCTTCTGCAATAGCCTCGGTCATTTCTGTGCCGTGCCCTATACCCTTCGCAGCTTGCTTTGCTTTCATTTCTTCCAACTTACCATGGGCTTCTTTGACGTCCTTTTCTGCAGCCGAAGCGTCACGACCTAACAACTTCTTAAGGCCCTCTTCCGCCGCCTTTTTACGTTTTTCATTGGCACCCGTCATGCGGACAAGTCCTTCAACCAAGATTGGACCAAACTGTTCGATATGACGAATTTTTCGTTCCAAATCTTCAGCACGGACCTCTGCGCGAATGTGACGAGACAATTTTTGTCCTGCCTGCATCAGTGCCAAACGCAATTCCTCAACCAGTTCCTCTGACGCATCGATTGTTTCTTTTGATGCATTTTTAAATTTAATGAACGGGGACACCACGCTAACCGCAAAAACGTATGGCCCATAAGGAACCGAATCTTTTGGCTGATTCAACCCATAAGAACGCCAATTTACACTTTCAATCGCCTTTGTAATTGCACAAGCCGCCTTATCAAACTGCAGCGGGACGCGATTTGCAAATCGAAGCAATTGGACCTGGTCCTCTTCAGAACCACGGTTTAAAAATCGTGCAATGGCAACATCAACCACGACGGGTTTTGCATCACAAATTTTTGGTTTGCGAGTCAATACGCTAAAAAAATCAACTTGGCCCAATTTCTGTATACTTTTACTAAGCGCCTCTTCACCTACGGTCAGAACAGATTTTGTAGACGGTGCCATTAGCTCTGTGTCTTGGATTGCTTTATAGATTGCTTTGAAATCTTCGTCTGTCAGTTTGTTCACCGATGTGTTCAACATATTTTTCTTCAAACCATGTTGTAAGAAATCTTTTATGCTTTGATCAGACACACGCGAAAAAGAAGTTTTAAGCCACTTCGACAAAGAAATCCCACCATACAAATGCGCATGCGTGATAAATTCGCCAAGCTTCATCGTATGTGGGTGCGGGTTTACTGGGGCTGGAATTTCAGGGATTTCTTCGGTTACGCGTTTACTGTCCACCCAGTCTTCATCCAAAAGCTTATATCGAAGATTAAGGTGTGGATTTACGAGTGTTGTTCCCTCGACATAAGTCAAAAGCCCACCCTCGCCATTCAATTGAATCCGTCCGTCCATTTTGAACTCAACCCGCACGCC
Organism: Bdellovibrionota bacterium; assembly: GCA_963169515.1. GTDB lineage: Bacteria > Bdellovibrionota > Bdellovibrionia > Bdellovibrionales > JAEYZS01 > CAUJEF01. The sequence continues at coordinate 6,801 of CAUJEF010000021.1, read as the reverse complement.
ATGGGGCTTGTCCCAATCAATGGAGTCTTTGGTTCGCAAGATTCCTTTATTTTTTTTGATATCAACGTCAACGATCGCTTTGACCGCTTTTCGCATATTTTTAGTTTTCGTTATAACAGTGACACCCGATGCCGACGTCAACTGTGCCCACGTGGTTGCGGCAGAAATACCAATGCCCTGTTGTCCACGGGAACATTGCCCCTTGCCAAACTTGCTGGACGCTAAATATTCGCCAAATACTTTTGCAATGTCGTCAGGATCAATTCCTGGCCCATTATCCTCAACGACAATAGAAATTAGTTCTGTGTTTTTTTGCGACCCCTTTCCAACGCGATTAACTTTAATTTCAAGTTCAGGCAAAATCCCGGCAAATTCACAGGCATCTAAACTGTTGTCGACAGCTTCTTTCAAAGTGGTGAGCACTGCCTTTGTTGGTGATGAAAAACCGACCTGCTGTAGGTTCTTCGCGAAGTATTCCGCCGTGCTGGATGATTCAATCTTTGCTGCCACGCTATATCCTCGTATCTAATAAATGTTGATCTGGAGGCCCAGATCATTAATAATTAACTAACTATAGTATTTAAATTCATAACATATCTACAAAAGGTCAAGTCTATGAAAAAACTAATCCCGTTATTGATTGTATTATCACTCAGCGTCAGTTGTACAAAAAAAGAACACAAGGCTGAGCAAACAGGTACCACAACAGCACAGGTGACCGAACTCACAAAGCAAGTTGTGAAAGAAGGCACAGGAAAAGTTGCTGAAGACGGCATGATTGCAGTTGTTCACTACACCGGAACTTTTTTAGACGGACGAAAATTTGATAGCTCACTCGATGCAGGAAAACCGTTTTCATTTGTGCTTGGAGCAGGCCAAGTTATCAAAGGTTGGGACATCGGCGTAAAAGGAATGAAAGTCGGAGAAAAAATAAAACTTTTGATTCCTTCAGCAATGGCGTACGGCGAACGTGGAGTAGGCCCAATTCCACCAAACACCCCCCTTCAATTCGAAGTTGAATTGCTTGATGTTATGAATGCTAAAGCTACAGCAGAATCTGAAAAGGCTCCAAAAAAAGTTAAGAAATAAAATCGACTGAAAATCGATCCTTTTTAGTGGTGTTACAATTCTTGCAACAAACAACGATATTGTTTTTAGAGGACACTCCGCCTCGTGCAAGCGGAACCTTATGATCCATTGTTAAAAATTCGCGCGCGAACTTTTTGTTACAGTAATAACAATGGCCTTGCTTAAGTTTAGATTCCCACCACGGAGTTTTACGCAAAAGGCGAGCCTTTTCGCGTTCTTTTTTCAGAACCCGGGGATCAATTGGTGAGTAAAAGACAGCCCTTTCCATAAAATGGAACGTAGCATAAAAATAGTTCAATTCAACCAAATTTTGTACCGTTGAAGGGCTTCAAGACGTATATATTCACTATCTATTAAAATACAGGGACAAAAGTGAAGCCTGAAGAAATTAAGAGCAGATTAGAAAAATATTATACTAATTCAACAGTCGAGGTGGTCGATTTGACGGGCACCCTTGATCACTACCATGTGTCAGTTGTTTCAAAAGCGTTTGAAGGAAAATCTCGAGTTCAAGCGCACAGGCAAGTAATGGATCTGTTTCAAAGCGAACTTCAAAGCGGTGAATTGCACGCTTTTACAATTTCAACCCAAACCCCAAAATAAAGAGGTCATATATGCTTACCCCAGAAACAAAAAAAAGAATCGAAGACGTATTAACATCTAATAAAGTCGTTTTATTTATGAAGGGTTCTCCAGAAATGCCTCAATGTGGATTTTCTGCGCGTGCAACTGCAATCCTTCAAAACCTAAAAGTTGATTTTAAATCCGTTGATGTTCTTTCAAATCCCGACATCCGCGATGGGATAAAAGTTTACGGGAATTGGCCAACAATCCCACAGCTCTACGTCAACAAAGAACTTATCGGCGGCAGCGACATCATGATGGAAATGTACGAGTCCGGCGAATTAGAGAGCACGATCAAAAAATAATTCTTCGATTCGGTTATAGTACCACTCCTCTCCTACACTGCTTCCATACTGCCCATAATACGGCGTATATCTTGCAGTATATAAATTCCAGATTTTAAATCGTGTATACACTTTAGCGTCGGGGAAATCATGTCGACAAATTAGCTAGTGCACAGAGTGTATTCAGTGTCTCATTTTGAGGCGGGGTTCAAGATGGATAAGAAAAAACTATTTCAATACATTGCGATAACAGCACTTATCGTTTTATTCAATAACTGCGGACAAGGTTTTAAATCAGTTAACTTTGTATCTAACACCTCGTTAGGCACCTCACCCACTCCGACAACAACTCCAACCCCAGTACCGTCTGCAACAGTAACTCCACGTCCATCACCAACAACAACTCCGACCCCACAACCGAGCCCAACAGTTCCTCCGAGTCCAACACGTCCTCCAAGTCCCACGCCTACCCCTCCTCCGCCAACCGGAACAATAGACGCGCTCACTTTAAACTTCGAAGAACACACGCCAGAACAAATTGGTATTTATATGCCAGTCCGACGAAGCCTATCCACAGGCTCGAAGGTCACTATACGGTACAAGCTTGTTTCAGACACTGCCTGGAAAGATGCTCATCCACTGCTTCGAATTAATCCAGCCTGGGTTGAAGGAAGTGCACCAGTCCGTCCGATTGATAGTTTCGCAGGAACCATTTTCGATCTTGCGCCCGGCACGACATATGAAATTGAAATTACTTTGACCGAGCCTGGAGCTGCAACTCAAGTTCAAAGAGCTTCTGCATCCACCCGCGCACTTCCACCTGCGGCTCCCGCAGTTACTGTTCGTGCAAACCCATCTGAAAACCTTCAATCGAAAATCAATGCTTTAAGCGCAGGAAGCGTTTTAGAACTTGATAACGGAACCTATAATGTTTCAAATCTTGTCATTGCAAGAAGCGGTACCATTACTCAGCCAATTTATATACGTGGCCAGTCACGCGACGGTGTTGTATTGAGAAATGCAGGCCGCTTATTCCAAATTCAAGCCGCTTCCAATGTTGTTATTGAAAACATGACTCTTGTAGGTTCCGGTGTTGATTCAGGTACAAATGCAAGTTCTGTTGGAATATCTTTCTGGAATGGCGCTGTTCAGTCCAATATTACAATGCGCGATCTTGATATTCGCGGTGTAGATCAAGGCATTATTGCGTCAGGCGAAACATCTGGCCTACTCATCTATAACAATACTTTACGTGGAAATAACGTATGGCAACCCGAATATCTGCACACAAACTTAACGTGGAATGATGACGGCATTCGCATCCCAGGCGAAGGAAACGTAGCTTTCGAAAACACTCTTTATGGGTTTGGCGATTCGCTCGCTGTAATTGATGGAGTGATGTCTGCAGCAGTTTATTTTTATCGTAATCGCATTGAAATGACAGGTGATGATGCCTTTGAAGCAGACTATGGAACTCGAAACATGGCAATGTATGATACGTTCATTACAAATTCTGGGACCTTTTTATCGACTGATCCAATTTGGGGTGGGCCGCTTTATGTGTTTAGAAATATTTCCATAAACACCTTTCGTGGTCCATTTAAATTAAACAATACAAATAGTGGATTTTTGATCTACAACAATACGATTGTGCGCACCGAAGGTCGAACTGGTTGGGGATGGGTTCAGTTTAATAACGGCGCCACCCGTAACTGGTCCTACAGAAACAATATTCTAATTTATCGCGGTGGAAACTCTCTATTGGCTTATGAGGCCAGCGGAAATGATCCTATTGATGTGACAAATAATGCGTGGTTTCCGAATGGCCCGGTTTGGTGGTCAAACTCTGGGGGATCTTTTAACTCAATTGCACAAGCTCTAGCTGGTTTACCTGCAACGACTCCATTATTTGGCACCTCAACACACAGACACTTTGCCGACGTTATCTCTGAAAGCGATCCGTTTGCAACACCAATAACTTTGGGTACAGATCATTTGACCATGATTACATCAAATACATTACCGCAATTGAGAGCTGGTACGGCACCGAAAAACTCTGGCACTGCCATTCCAAATATCACCGATGGATTTTCTGGCGCTAGCCCAGACATGGGCGCACTCATTCAGGGCCGATCTACTCCTCGCTATGGGGCCCAGAGATAAAAACTGGCCCTTCCTGGACTCATGAGCCGTTTCGAATAAAACCGATAAGAAAATCGAGATGTTATATGGCTCGAATACTATTGATTGATGACGATTACGACATTCTAAGAATCGGCAGTCGCCTGCTTTTGGACATGAACCATGACGTTGTGACATTTGATAATGGCACAGAGGCCTTGGAGTATCTTCAAAAATATTCATTCGACATCGTTATTACCGATGCAAATATGCCACATCTTTCGGGCTTCGATGTTGTAAAACGAATTAAGTCAAATCCAAACTGGCGCCATATTTCTGTCGCCCTCCTTACCGCGAGAAAATCCAAAGACGATGTTGAAAAAGGTGTATTTATGGGCGTCGATGATTACATGGTAAAACCCATCGATCCGCTGATGTTTATCGACAAAGTCAAAGCGATGTTAGAGAAAAATGCTCCTCGCGAATGGCCTGAGGTTGTAATTGATCCTCGGGAAGAGGAAGCGAAAGCATATATTCAAAACGATATATTGATTGAGCGCGTAAGCGAGTTGGGAATTGTAGCTTCAAGCCCGGTTAAATTTAACGATGGCGATATTATAAAAATCAACGGAATTTTATTTGAAAGTATTCGAGTGGATGTTCCACATCTCAAAGTGGTTAACGTTCGTCCCTCGCAAACAAATCAAGGATATTTTGTAACTAAGACAGTCTATCTTGGGGCAAAAGATAATTTTTTGCAAAAAATTCGTTCATGGATGAATAAACGATTTCTAAAAAAAGCAGCGTAATATGAAAATACTTTTAGCAGAAGACGACGAAAGCATTTCAAAAATTACAAAAATGACTTTAGAGTTGATTGGGAAACATAAAGTCACAGCGGTTTTTGATGGCGAACACGCGTGCAAACTTGCCAACGAAAAAGATTTTGATTTGATCTTGCTTGACGGAATGATGCCCAAAATGAACGGGCTTGATGTCTGCAGGGCGGTTAAGGCTGGTCCCAAGGGGAGCGTGCCAGTTATTTTTCTCAGTGCAAAATCTCAAGAAAGTGATATCCGCGAAGCGCTTAGGGTCGGAGCAATCGGTTACATACAAAAACCTTTTGAACCTGCCACTGTCTGCCAACAAATCGAAAAAATTATGAAAGAATACGGCGAGAAAGTCGCATGAAACCGATTCAACTCAAAATCACTTTTATAATTGCAACAGTTTTGTTGTTGGTTTTTATTTTTGGTGGGCTTGTCACTTATTCAATCGCCGATATTTCAAAGTATAATACATCCAAAATTGAAACGCTTTCAAAAACTCCAGGAGATTTGAGCGAGGTTTATATAAAAAATTGGCAGAATCAAATCAAGTACAAAGAAAAAAAAATATGGATTTTTGCAGGCCTTCTTCTGATGACGATTATTTCCGGTTTGTTCTTTTTACGTCATTATCTTATCTCAAGAATCTTTGCGCCACTTTTTGAAATGACGGTAAAAATGTTAGACTTTTTAAATGGAAAATTTTCTTATACTTTTGAAACGCCAACTCAAGATGAAATGGGTCAATTGCAGACGACCTTTAACTCTATGGCGCAAGAAGTGTTGCGGAACATGGAAGAACTAAAGGCCTTGGATGAGGCAAAATCCGATTTCCTAAACATTGCAAGTCACGAACTACGAACGCCGATGACATCTATTAAAGGTTCATTGGGTCTAATAACAGCAGGGGCGCTTGGAAAGCTTAATGATGAAGTTATGAGCCTTATGAAAATCGCAGAATCTGAAACAGATCGGTTAATTCGACTGACAAACGATATTTTAGATATGGCAAAAATTGAGGCCCGAAAAATGCCTTTGAAACAAGGCTGGTGCAATCTCGAAGATATTCTAAACAAAACAATTGAAGGCCTTCTTGGGTTTTCAACGGCATCTAATGTGAAAATTAAACTGCATGAATTTCGACCGATCTCTGTTTTTGCCGACCCTGATCGGTTCCAACAAATTCTAACGAACCTGCTATCCAATGCTATAAAGTTTTCTCCAACCTCGAAGCCAGTCGAGGTCATTGTCGTGGCTCAACAGTCAAAACAGATAGTGATTCAAGTACGCGACCACGGGAAGGGGATGTCGCCAGAGCAGAAGTCCGTTCTATTTCAAAAATTTCGCCAAGCTACGAGCGCGGACAATCCCTTGGTGAAAGGTACGGGTTTGGGTTTAGCCATTGCCAAAGCGCTTGTGGAAGAACATCACGGAGAAATCGGCGTTGATTCAAAACCCAATGAGGGCAGCACATTCTTTTTTACTCTGCCACAGTGGAAGTATAACGATTTGGCAGAAATGAAGGCGTCATGAGCACAGAAGAGCTTTTAAAGTCATTACGCAAAGAATATATCGAAACCCTTCCAACAAAGATTAAAGAAATTCAATCATATGTGTTAAAAAACGACACGGAATCTTTACTCGTGCTATTTCATAAACTTAAGGGCTCGGGTAAAACATACGGATTTGATCAGATTTCAGTTTTGGGCCATGACGTAGAAGAAGCGCTTAAAGTAAACAAAAATCTCAATGTCGTTAACGACGCCATCGAACGCCTACAATCCATCTACACAACCCATAAATAAGGTACGCCGTTCCCTTTCAGGAGACAATGCGTAATCGAATGATTACGCATT
>CAUJEF010000020.1 GCA_963169515.1 Bdellovibrionota bacterium | reverse complement strand
AGTGAATCAGTTCAAAAGCTACACTTAATATTTTCATATATATGTTTTTGCGGCCCTGTGGTTGTATTTTGTTTCGCTCGCTCTTGGAACAACCTTCTTGAGGAGGGCGCCATAATGTTCCTCTTTCAATCCGCAGAGTATTGGTTTTAATTCGTTCTTGTGTTCGCGGTGTTAGGCTTAACTTTGTTTGCCTGGGCTCGTACGCGCCGCCTAATGAAAAGGTATATTCATCCTAGATTAATCTCGATATTAACTTTAAGCGTTTCAAGTCGCCGTCGTGGATGGAAGTTGTTTTTTCAAGTTTTGGTCATGTTGTTGCTGCTTGTTGCACTCGCACGGCCTCAGTTTGGACAAAAGACAGAAAAGGTCAAAGTTCAAGGGATCGAAATGGTTTTTGCGATCGATGTATCCAACAGTATGATGGCTGAAGACGCAAAGCCAAACAGACTAGCGCTTGTCAAACGAACAGTCGATCGCTTATTAGAGCGTATGTCGGGACATCGAGTGGGGTTGATTGCATTTGCTGGAAGCCCCATACTCATATCGCCGCTTACAACGGATTATTCTGCTATTCGTATGTTTGTGGGGTCCCTATCAACCGATTCCGTCAGCACTCAGGGGACAAATATCCGTGACACACTGGCAAATGGCCTTGGCGCTTTCAAGCGTGGTGGCGTCGACGATACAGAAACAGAAAAAGTAACGCGGGTTATGATTATCTTTTCTGACGGAGAAGAAACCGAGGGAAAGGCTTTGGAAAAGGCAAAAGACCTTGCATCACAAAACATTCGTATCTTTGCAGTTGGTGTTGGCACCGACGCGGGCGCGCCAATTCCGATGCGCGACGAATCTGGAAATTTGAGGGGCTACAAAAAGGGAGACGATGGCGAGACCCATTTGTCGCGCGTAAACGACAATTTTTTGCGTGACTTAGGGAGGGCCGGCGGTGGCGGATACTACCACGCGACGTTTTCAGGAACAGAGGTTGGCCAGATAGAAGAAGATCTCAACAAGCTTGAAAAATCTGATTTCGAAACTGAAACTGTAAGTAATTACAACGAACGCTATCAGCCCATTTTATTAGCGGCGTTTCTGATTGCACTGTTGGAGTTTGCGCTGGGCGAGCGCAAAAAAGTTGAGAATTTGGTACAAATCTATAGAACGGAAATGATGAAAGATGCTTAGTTTTATTTTCCTTGTGACTTTTGTTTATGCGGATGATCCGGTTACGGTTCGAGAAAATAATTCTGCCGTTAAATTGATTGAAAAGGATCGAACATTAGAAGCGCAAAAAAAACTTCAGACTTCTGTTGTGAATAATGCGCTTCGTGGCGAATTTCATTATAACTTGGCGCAGACATATGAAAAGAATGAAAATTTTGACGATGCTATCAAAGAATATCAGGCGGCCTCAAAACTTTCCAAAAACAGTGAATTAAAATTTCAGTCGCTCTTTAACGCAGCTCGCTTATACGGTGAAAAAAAGGAAGTAGCTCAAGCGTTGCAAAATTACCAGGCAGCTCTAGAGATTTACCCTGATTCTGTCGAAACAAAAACAAATATCGAATTGCTGATGAAACAAGGTGGCGGTGGAGGTGGTAAAAAGGGTGAGCAGTCTAAGAGCCAGGGGGGAAACAGCCAAGAGCAGTCCGAAGGACAAGGAGACAAGGACAAGGAAAATCCGAACCAAGGCCAAAAGCAATCGCAGCAGTCAAAGAGGCCGCAACAATTCGAAAGTAAAGCCCTTACCCCGCAAGACGTAAAAAGGATATTTGAAGAAGTGCAAAGACAAGATGACAAAATACGTGGTAAACTTTTAGACCGAAAGCCGAAGGAACGTAAAGTTGGAAAAGATTGGTAAAATAATTTTTAACATAATATTTTTTCTAAGCATCGGCGTCGCTGCATCTGCGGAAGTCCAGGTGCAGGCGACCGTGGATCGCAACGAATTGCCGCTGGGTGATTCATTTGTCTTAAGTGTAAGCGTTACAACAGGTGACAGCAGTTCCATTGGTGAACCACGATTACCTGATATTCAGGGCTTGCAGCTTGTAAATCGAACAAGCTCTATGAGTTCGCGAAGCATATTTTCAAACGGAAGTTTTCAATTTGTTCGCACGCAAACTTATAGCTTTGTCTTATCCCCAGAGAGAACGGGTAAAATTACAATAGGCGGCATTGACGTCGTTGTCGGGGGACAGACTCATTCTACCAAACCCATTACGATTACGGTCGACAATGCAGGCTCTGTAGCTCCACGACAAGCGCCGCGCCAGCAGCAGCCCAAGCGCCCAGATCCTTTTGCCGATGATGAACAGGAAGATTACGTTGGTCCTGGTGAGGCTGAAGATGAGCTTTTCGATCAGTTATTACAACGTCGTGGACAAATCGCTCCACGCGCGGGCACTCAGCCAATTAATCCAAATGAGGCCTTTTTTATACAGGCGGAAGCGGATAAAGAAAAAGCCTATGAAGGTGAGCAAGTCACCGCCAGTTGGTATCTGTACACCAAAGAAGATATTCGAAATATCGATACGCTGAAATACCCAAGCCTCACTGGATTTTGGAAAGAAGACATTGAAGTTGTTACCAATTTGAATTTCACAACAGAGGTTATTAACGGAATTGCTTATCGTAAAGCGTTGCTTGCGTCTTATGCATTATTTCCATTGAAAGCCGGTACGGCCACGATAGATCAATACAAAGCACGCTGCACGGTCCTTGTTCGGAATACTTTTGGAAGTTTTTTTGGGCAGCCATACACGTTCACTAAAGCCAGCCAACCGATAAAGATTACGGTCCTTCCATTGCCGATAGATAAACCGAAAAGCTTTACCGGGGCCGTAGGAAATTTTCAGATGAAAGTCACAGCCGAGAAAAATACCGTTCCCGCGAATGAGCCGTTCAGTATCAAAGTTCGTTATGAGGGGCGCGGGAATGCAAAGGTCATCGAAGCGCCGACGTTAACGCTTCCGGATACAGTCGAGCAATTCGATGCAAAAAATGAATCCAAATTTTTCCCTGATGGCCGAAGCTACAAAGAATTTGAATTGTTTTTGGTTCCGCGGGCGAAAGGTGATTTGACTGTTCCGCCGTTTGAGTTTTCGTATTTCGATACCCAATCAAAAAGATACGTAACTACCCACTCAAGCCCATTAAATTTTAAAATTACAGAAGGCCGAAATCAGGGTTCTGAGGAGCCCGAACGCCTAAAAGAATCGGAACGGAAAGTGGACCAGCCCCGCGTGCTCGAATTGCCAGGGCTTGTTTACCGTGAAGACGTTTGGCAGACGCTCAACAAATACAAATATATGTTATGGGCTACGATCTTTGCCGTTTTTATTCTTTACATGGGTATTGCAACTGTCAGGACATTGGGGCGAAGCGAAGTGAAAAAGACATTGACGATGGTTTTGGCGTCGCGCTTTGGTGAAATTTCAAAATTATCACCGAAGAAAGAAATTCGAAAGATCGGGGCCCAGACAGTGAACACGGTGTATTACATATTAAATCAAATGAGTAGTTTGGAAACAGATAATGATTCAATCGATCAATTGCTCAACGCCACCCCACCGAGCGTAAAAAAGGAATTGAATGGCTCGCTATCGGAATCGATAAAATATTTTGAAAAATTAGCTTTTGCGCCAGAAGCCGCACTTGCGGAATTACAAGACCCAAGGATGTTAGATCAGAATTTAAAAGACATTAAGAAACTGCTACAGAAGGCGATTTCAGTCTATGAAGAAAAATCTTAAGCAAGAGTGGTATGTTTACGCTATTCTTGCTGTTACATTTTTGACACGCTTCCTTTTTATCGAGCTGCGACCGCCCCATTTTGACGAGGGTATAAACGGTTTTTTTGTAGACCAGATGTGGGCCAAGGGTTTTTACGACTATGACCCGACAAACTATCACGGCCCGTTGCATTTTTATTTTCTACAAATGTTTGAAGTTCTCTTTGGCCGTAGCATCGGAAGTTTTCGCATGGTTACGGCAACGCTTTCCGTGTTGACGGTTTTTGTGACTCTTTTACATAGAGAATTTATTGGGCGTGCGGCGATTTGGGCTGCGCTTGTTATTGCATTAAGTCCAGGCGCTATGTTCATGGGGCGATATGCGATACACGAAGCATGGCTTCCATTTTCTTTGGTGCTTGTGAACTATGGCTTTATGCGCTGGTTTCACAAAAAAGATTTTTGGTCGCAGTTTTGGGTTTTTGCAGGTATTGCGCTTGCGCTCTTAAATAAAGAAACGGCCGTCATTCACTTCTTTGTCTGGGCTTTGAGCCTTGGTTATCTATTGTGGAAATTTCCAAAAGAGTTTAACAAAGCAAACTTTCCAACAACTGAGGACGTGTTTATCGGTCTTACCTGGGTATTGATAGCGATCTTTATCGTCTATTCCGGTTTTGGACTTCAGGTTGATCAATTCACGGATTTTTTCAAAGGTTTCCTGCCGTGGATGCAAACTGGCACAAAAGGGATGGGGCATGAAAAGGATTGGTATTATTGGCTTCAAATCGCCATACGATATGAACCTTGGGTTTTGTTTAGTCTACTTTTTGGATTTATTTATTTTTTCAAAAAAAATGCGTGGATAAATTATTTCTATATTAATTTTGTCGGGACTTTGATTGTCTATTCTCTTATTCGTTACAAGACCCCGTGGTGCTCTATTAGTGTATTTGCATTTGCACCTTTTTTATTTGGAATGGTTATAGATAAGGGGCAATCGTGGATCAAATGGACTTCGGTATTCCTGGTTCCAATTATTTTGATTTATCAAGTCTATCAACTCGTTAATGTGAATTATGTGAATTATACGTCAAATGACGAAATGTATGTCTATGTTCACACCACGAAAGATTACTATAGAATTACTAAGCCTGTTGAAAAATTAATTCACGATAAACCCGAGATGAAAAATATGACTTTCGTGATTCAAATGGAAAGCCCTTGGCCACTCAATTGGCAATTTCAAAAATTTCCAAATATCAAATACGGATTCGAAAATATTGATATGAAAAATGTCGCTTTCTTTGTTGTGGACCGAAGTCGCAAAGACCTTCTGGAAAGTAAGCTCCAGGGGAAATATTTAAAATATCAAATGCGGCTGCGCCATCATATGGATGACATTTTTGTGTATTTCTACAAAGACACCTTTGAAAAGTATATGCAACCAGGTGACATCGTTGGTAAGGAGATCACTAAATGATTCGTGGGATACTTCTGCATGTGCTTATAAGTGTGTTTGTGGCAAGCCTTCTTGGATTTTTGTTTGGCCATATCTCTCCAATAATCGCGGGAGCAAGTCTAGCGGCAGGATTTTTGATTGCGTTTTATTCGTGTAAATGGAAATCAGATGATGAGCCAAAACTTTGCGTAGACACTTTTTTTGGCGGCACAGTGTTTTTTGTGGTTTGCTTGATCGTACTTCGTCATTCAACATATTTATTTTATGAGATTGAATCACACATAAAAACATTGAACGCCAATAATTATGGTGATCTAACGATGCATATTGGGATTTTAAAAAATATTGCGTCTGGTGATAAATTTTGGCCTGAATTTGTTTCTCTTTCAGGTCATCCGTTGCAGTACCCATTCGGAGTGGATCTTTATAATGCACTTTGGGAAGCCATTGGTGTTCCAACGCAGACCCACCTGTATTTTACTGCGGCGGTCTTGCTGCTGTGCCTTGCTTTTACCGCTTACTGGTGGCTTGGAATCATAGGGGTAATCGCCATTTTCTTTAATGGTGGCTGGCAAGGATACGAGTATATTTGGACGGGGATGCTCAAAGATTATCAAGGCACTTGGGCGTGGAAGAATTTCTTTTTAACCTTATTGATCCCACAACGTGGATTTTTAATTGGTCTTCCGATTGGGATATACATTTTGAAAAAATGTATCGACGTCGCTTTCACTAATAAATCTTGGACAAAGCAGACTCGAAACATCGTTGGCTTTATGTGGGCAATGCTTCCAATTTTCCATATGCATTCGTTTGTTGCAGTGTCGCTGATTTTGGGATCACTTTTTCTGGTGCATTCTGAAGCCCGACGCAAAGTGCTTGCGAGTTAAAAACAAAAAGACGTTTTGGCTATTTCTTTGACTTCTTTTGTGATTGCTATGGCATGGATTCTTCCATTGACCGGATTTTTGGAAAAAGCATCCATTATTCATATTCAAAAAGGCTGGAACCTAGACGGAAAAACAATATGGCAAAATTTATTTTGGAATTATGGCCCATGGTTTTATTTGTGCCTGTACACGGGTTACGTTGTTATAAAAAAGCATTTATGCAACGATGCAAAAATATTCTTTGTTGGACTTGCGATTTTTATAGTTTTCCAGTTTGTCATGATGGCTCCGTGGGAGTGGGATAATATTAAAATCTTAATTTGGCCATACTTACTTATGGTCTATGTTATGGGTAGGGTTACGGCAGATTATGTTCACAAACAAATTCAGGTGCCGTTATTGATGGTGTTGGGATTTTCAGGCTTCGTATGTGTCATTGCATTTAGCAACGCACAAAATAGAGGCCACAGCATTTACAGCATGGTTGAGCTTAATGCGATTCAGACTCCAATGAAGGAAGTTCCGTTGAGTTCTGTGTTTGCAGCGCTTCCAACTTTTAATCACGCACTGACCTATTTTGGTAAAAAAGTTGCGTATGCCTACGATGGTCATATCTGGTCCCATGGTCTAAAAGATGGTAATAGGAAAGAAAAGGTTGAAAAAATATTGAAGGGCGATTCCAATTGGAAAGATTTAGCAAAAGAAATGGGCATTACACATATCTATTGGGGGCCGCGAGAAAAAGAAGAATTCAAGGTTGAAAATCAACCATGGAGAACTTTAAAAAACATTTCATTATCACCTGAGGTCGCAATCTATGCTATCGATTAGTGCAATATTATTGCTTCTAAATTCAGCGCAAGCGAGTTTAAAAACAATACCATTGTCTACAAAGATTGGCGTTCCAAAAACACGATGGGTATACGAAGGGGCTCCAACGCAGCTTAAGGGCGTTTCCCTGACTCTGGCGAAAATGAAATATTCAAGCATCCAGAGCAACTCAAAGGAATGTCTGACACTGGCGCAAAAAGCATGGTCTGATGCCGTAAGTATTCGCCCCTGGATTTTACTGAACGAAGCCCGATGTGCCCTTTCCCTTCCCGACAAAGAAAGGGCAAAGTCATTAAAGAGTCTCATCGCAAGGGTGGAAGGATTCCCCAAGTGGATGCTCGCGGGACCTTCAGCAATACCCTTGCGAAAAATATTTATTCAAGCCCAAATGTCTGTCATCGAATTGGAATTTGCAAAAAAAAATCAAGACGCGTCCGTACTGGCGCAAAAAGTCTTTGAATATAAAGAATGGCTATCGACAGAGGAAAAAGGCCGTTTGTATCGCATATTAGGTGAATTGGCCTACTTGAAACAAGATTTAAAGACGGCAAAGGATTATTTCAATCGCAGTGTAAATGAATTTGAAGATTCTGAGGTCCGATCCAGAATTGCAGCAGTAGACGGCCTGCTAAAACTTGCGCCGCCAAAGCCACAGGAGGCTGTGGACGTTGCCGTGCTTACCGAAGAGATTTCGGGAAAGGTTATTGAGCGCATGACAACTGCATTAAAAGCAGGTGAATTGATTTCTGCCGTTCAAGATGGGATTGAGATTATAAAAAATTATCCAGGAAGCATTCACGCTGAGTGGGCCTTTGGCAGAATTACAGAGGTTTACGCAAATCTTTCAAGTCGTCAGCCCGATGGATACGCAGCGATGCGGGAAAAGCTTGTATCGCTTATGGGCGAAGCAGACGGTAAACGCATCGAACAATGGGCCACAAAGTCTTTTAACATGCAGCTCTATAGTGATTGTGCAACTCTTTCTGAGCAGGGAATTGAAAAATCGAAAGGTAGTGGCGCGAACACAAATTTATTATTGCTTGCTGCGAAATCTTATTTGTATTCTCGGGACTTTCCGAAGGCGCATAAATACTTTAAAGAATTGATTGAAAAACACGGTGGCACAGACAGCGCCCTACAGGCTATGTTTTATACCGGGCTTATGGGAATTCTGGACAAGGAATACGTTAAGGCCATATCTGCCTTTGATAAACTCTTGGCCCAGCCCGAGAGCACTGATTATGAATTGATGGCGCGCTACTGGCTGTGGCGAGCCCTTGAAAACACGGATCAAGAACGGGCAAAAAAAGAAGCAGATATTATAGCAACTCAGTTTCCATTTTCCTATTATGGATTGCTCGCAAAGGCCGAAACAAATGGCAATGTAATTGAGTTCCCGAATTTTAAAAAACCCATCATTTTAAATGCAAAAATCAGTCTAACGCAGACGGAATACGATGCGTGGGAGCGAGCGAAGATTTTAATAGCGGCTGGATGGTATGAAGAGGCGCAAAGTGAATTACTGTCAATTTCGCTTCCAACAGATTTGGAATCGCAAGCGCTGCTGGCGCGCTATCTTGCGGCAAGCTTTGCCTACCCAAAGGCGATTGAGCTCGTAAATAAGGTATGGGATGAAAACGAAACCTACCGGAGCTTTCCATTTGTCGAAGTGTCATTTCCGCGTGAATTTTCAAAAGTGATCAAAGAGCACGCGGGTAAGAATAATTTGGCATATCCGCTTGTATGGGGCGTTATTAAACAAGAAAGCGCATTCGCAATCCAAGCAGTGAGCAAGAGCGGGGCATTGGGCTTGATGCAGCTGATTCCGCCAACTGCAAAAGAGGTCAGTGGATTATTAAGATATAAAGGCTTAAAATTGCCAGATACTATGTTTGACCCAACAGTGAACGTAAAATTTGGAACGTATTATTTGGCCCGCGTGATTAAACAAATGGAAGGAAATGTTCCGCTGGCTCTTGCAGGGTACAATGCGGGGCCAACAAAAGTGAAGCAATGGATGTCGTCATTTAAAATGGCGCCACAAGCATCTTCGAAATATGAATACGACGTGTGGATTGATTTATTGCCATGGTCTGAAACACGTTTTTACGTCAAAGCCATTTTGCGAAACTGGATTATTTATAAAATTCTTGAAGAGGGAAAATATGTTGTGTCTGAACCCGTGTGGTCAGGCGCGGTTGTTACGCCTGCGGTTGCGGAAAACAAAAAAAATTCTCCTGAACAATAGTCGGGCGCATGCGGTCGCCCTATTTTTAGGCACTCCTTAAAAAATTTAAACTTTTACAAACCAAACAGTTATAGTACCCTGATTATAGAAACATAATTTGAACTTTCCTGCGGAGGGTGGATGCGGCTTTGTCTTTTGCTAGTAGCGATATTGTTTGTGACAGGTTGTTCAACATTTAATTTAAGAGGCAGTGGTCGCATTCCAGCGGGGGATGACGTGGCTGTTGATGTTCCAGAGGTTGAAATCGTCGAAGATGACGAGAACCAAGCCGTACTAGATACAGCGAGTGACAATATCAAGTCCTTCCCTGATATTCCCCATGAAGACGATCGTAAAGTGGAACAGTGGGTTAATTATTTCACAGGCAAGGGCCGTAAATGGATGCAAATTTATTTAGAACGATCAGGACGTTATCTTCCGCTCATGAAATCAATTTTAAAAGAGCATGGTCTCCCAGAAGACCTGGTTTATCTCGCAATGATTGAATCAGGCTTTGCTTCGAGTGTGCGCAGCCACGCTGGTGCCGTCGGGTATTGGCAATTTATTACGCCAACTGGTCGTCGTTATGGACTTACGATCAACTCGCTACTCGACGAACGTCGTGATCCTATTTTAGCGACCCACGCAGCCGCCAAATA
>CAUJEF010000019.1 GCA_963169515.1 Bdellovibrionota bacterium | reverse complement strand
AAACAGTTGTCTGCTATTTTACAACACTTCGAAGAGCTAAATCAACTAGACACGAAAGGTATTGAGCCGCTCGTGACGCCGACGCCGATAGAGTCATATATGCAAGAAGACGCCGTCAAACAGACGGCACAAGAATTACTTTCAAACGCGCCGGACAAGTCAGGCAACCTGTACAAGGTCCCGCCTGTAGTTTAGCTAAAATAAAAGGGTATCAGATGAAATATTTAAAAAAGTCAATTTTGGAAGTAAGTCGTTTTATACAATCAGGAGAAGTGAGGGCCGCGGATATTGTTACCGAAAGCATCAACCAAATAGAAAAGCATAATCGAAAGCTAAATGCGTTTGTAACTCTTGCAGACGACGCCTTAAAAAAGGCGGAAGAGATCGATAGAAAAATTAAAAAAAAAGAAAAGGTAGGCCCCCTGGCGGGGATCCCAATTGGGATAAAGGATATGTTTTGTACGCAAGGAATGAGAACGACAGCCTGCTCAAATATTTTTGGTGAATTTAAACCCACATATTCGGCCACGGTTGTAGAGCGCTTGGATGCGGCGGGAGCCATTAATATGGGAAAACTCAATTGTGACGAATTTGCCATGGGATCAAGCAACGAACACTCTCGGTTTGGGCGTGTTGATAATCCGTGGAAGACAGGATACGTCCCCGGTGGATCTAGCGGCGGGTCTGCGGCCGCAGTTGCATCGCGGATGGTTTTGGGCGCGACAGGTACAGATACTGGTGGATCGATCAGACAGCCCGCGGCTTTTTGTGGACTGGTGGGGATCAGGCCGACCTATGGTCGCGTGAGTCGATATGGAATCGTCGCATACGCGTCCAGCCTGGATCAAGCGGGGCCCTTTGCGACAACCGTAAAAGATTGTGCGCTTATGCTTCAAAGCATTTCGGGCTTTGACGAAAAAGACTCAACAAGCTCTAAAGAGGCCGTGCCAAGCTGGGCAGAAAATATTAACTCAAATTTAAAAAACACGACGATAGGAATGCCCAAAGAATATTTTTCTGACGAACTCAATCCTGCAATCCGCAAAGTGGTGGAGCGAGCGATTTATGTGCTGAAGGGGCTAGGGGCAAAAATCAAGGAAGTGAGTTTGCCGAGCACTAAATTTGCGGTTCCTGTGTATTATTTGATTGCGACGTCTGAGGCGTCGAGCAATTTGGCGCGCTACGATGGAATTCGTTTTGGGCATCGAATCCAATCAAAAGAAATTGATGATTTGTACAAAAAGTCTCGCGGAGAAGGCTTTGGGTCAGAGGTAAAGCGAAGAATTATGTTGGGTACGTTTGCGCTTTCTAGCGGGTACTATGACGCCTATTTTAAAAAAGCAGGCCAAGTTCGGCGGATGATTCTAAATGACTTTCAGAAAGCATTTCTACAGTGTGATGCCATTATTTGTCCGGTAACAACAACGCCCGCCTTTAAAATCGGGGAGCGAATAGAAGACCCGGTAAAAATGTATTACAACGATATTTTTACTACGCCCGTGAATCTTGCCGGTGTTCCTGGAATAAGCGTTCCGGGCGGGCTAACTGAAGATGGGTTGCCTGTGGGGGTGCAGTTGATCGCAAATCATTTTCAAGAGCAGACCTTGTTCAATATTGCCCAAGCATTGGAAGAAAACTTAAAAATTGAAAAGAGAATGCCAGATGGGATATGAGGAATACGAGTCGATTATTGGGCTTGAAATTCACGCGCAACTTCAAACCAAGAGCAAAATGTTTTGTCGTTGTTCCACCCAGTTTGGAGCTGGAGACAACGAAAACACGTGCCCCGTTTGTACGGGGATGCCCGGGGCGCTGCCAGTTATTAACAAAAAGGCCGTTGAACACTCTATTAGGGTGGGACTGGCCCTCAACTGCAGAATCAATGAGAAATCCATTTTTGCACGAAAAAACTATTTCTATCCAGATCTGCCAAAAGGATATCAAATTTCTCAGTATTCCGAGCCATTGTGTGAAAAGGGCTATGTCGATATTATCATAAATAAAGAAAAGAAACGCATTGGCATCACTCGCGCCCACATGGAAGAGGACGCGGGAAAATCGCTTCATTACGGAGAATACACGCTCATTAACTTGAACCGGAGCTCTGTGCCTTTGCTTGAAATCGTTTCTGAGCCAGATTTGAGGTCGCCCACAGAGGCGGCGGAATATGCGCGCGCGGTGCGAGCCATTTTAATTTATCTGGGCGCGTGCGATGGAAATCTTGAAGAGGGATCCATGCGATGCGATTGCAACGTCAGTGTAAGAAGAAAAGGAGAGGCGAAGTTCGGTACACGAACAGAATTAAAAAACATAAACTCCTTTCGCTTTATCGAGAAGGCTATAGATTATGAAATTCAGCGCCAAATCGATAGCATAGAAGCGGGGAAAAAAATTGTTCAAGAAACGCGCCTGTACGATTCGACCAAAAACCAAACGTTTTCTATGAGGAGCAAAGAAGAGGCCCATGATTATAGATACTTCCCAGACCCAGACCTGTTGCCGCTAGAGGCCAAAAGAAGTTGGATTGAGTCTATTCGAAATGAGTTGCCGGAGTTACCAGAGGAAAGGAAAAAACGGTTTCAAACGCAGTTCGCATTACCAGAGTACGACGCAGACATTTTAACACGCGAAAAAGGGTTGGCAGATTACTACGAGGTGGTTCAGAAGGAGTCTAATGACCCGAAGGCATCGTCGAATTGGATTATGACAGAGCTATTGCGAGAACTAAAAAACTCAGACAAGGAGATCTCGCAATCCCCAATCAATCCAAAGCAGCTCGCAGAGTTGATCAGGCTAATAAATGACAAAACAATATCTGGGAAAATCGCAAAGGACGTGTTTGCAGATATGTACAGGACCGGGCGGGGCCCATCCGCAATTGTCAAAGAAAAGGGGGTTGTACAAATTTCAGATGAGGTTCAAATTGAAAAGTGGGTGACCCAAGTCATTGCCGGAAATCCGAAACAAACGGAAGATTATCGCGGGGGGCGAGACAAGCTGTTTGGTTTTTTTGTGGGACAGACAATGAAACTTTCTGGAGGACAGGCAAATCCAGAGGCCGTAAATAAAATTTTAATTAAAAAACTGAAAGGTCAAGCATGAAAGCTGGGTTGAAAATATTTGGATTTTTTGTCGTCATTGTCATCGTGGGGCTTGCGTGCGTGCCGATATTTTATGATGTGAACACAAAACTTAAGCCTGAAATTCAGAAGGCGATAGAGAAGTCTCTCAACGCAAAGGTAGAGATAGGAAAGCTTTCTCTGAGCGCGCTGTTTGGAATTAATGTTGGCGTTGAGTCTTTAAGAATTATTGAAAACGAAGATGACAACGTCTTTTTTGAAATGAAAGACGCCAAGCTAAAAATCCCGATACTGTCGCTTTTGACGGGGAAACTTTCCGTTACTTTGAACGCCCACCGCCCGATAATTCGATTGAATAAGGATAAGGAGGGTAAATTAAACGTATCAAAGCTTCTAAAAACAAGCGACGAATCCGCAAAGCAGGGAGCGGCGACGGCGGCGGGAGCGGAATCCTCGTTTGGCCTGGGGCGCGTTGCCTTTTCAACAGATATTACAGACGCAAGCATAGAGTTTAAAGACAAAAAATCGGGAGCAGAGTATAAGATAAATGAGCTTAACTTTGTTTCACACAACATAGGCTTGGGCAAGCCATTTGAAACAACCATTTCTGCAAACCTATCCGTAGATAATAAAAAGGACATAAGACTGAAAGGAAAATTGAGCTTTGATGGGAAAACAGAAATTGAAGCGAGCGGACAAAAACTTGACGGGCTGTCATTTAAATCGAGGCTTGATTTAACTGATCTTGAAATTGAGTACTTGGGGCTTTTAAATAAAGGGAAAGGAATACCGCTGTCAGTTGATGCAGATGTTGTTGCAAGTTCAGACTCTCTGCGATTGCAAAGTGTTGAGTTATTGGCAAACACATTTAAAATTAAGGCGGCAGGAACCGTAACAAACTTCGACCACCCCAACGTGGACGTCAAAATCTCTTCGAACCAGCTTAAGCTACAGGAATGGAAAAAAATCATTAAGCCACTCAAAGAGCTTGATATCGAGGGCAACGCAACATTTGACCTGGCTATTTTAGGGGCGCCAGGGGAAATAGAATATTCTGGCAGCTTTGACTTAAAAGATTCATCAATGAAGATTCCGGGATTGGTTCCGCGGGCAACGGAGGTTACAGCAAGCCTAAATGTTAAAACGGACGAGCTTTCGATTCAAAAGGCAGCAATAAAAATTGGGTCAAGCGACTTGAGTTTGAGCGGAACTGTAAAAAATTTTTCGGCCCCAGCGATAAGTTTAACTTACTTTTCGAAGAAGCTTGATTTGGATGAAATGCTGCCGCAACCATCAAAGCAAAAAGCGGCAGAAGGGGTGCCGTCAGAAGACCCGAGGGCTCTTGAAAAGTCATTGGCTCAATTAGAGGGGCCAATAACCCTAATCCAAAAGAATCCAATTTTACGGAACATGAATCTTCGTGCGCAGACAACAATTGATTCCCTCATCATAAAAGGCGCAGAGATTGCTGGCGTTAAGGCGCCAGTGAGATTTAATGGGCTTGTGCTTACAATGGAAAATGCTTTGTTCGGAGCATTTGGCGGTAGTGGCACGACAGATCTTCGCATTGATTTCTCTCAAAAAAAGCCCGTGTATTCGTTTAAGGCCAAGGTTCAAAAACTTGATACAAACAAGGCGATGGTTAGCCAGTTCAAAGAACTTGATAAAACATTGACTGGAATGGCGAACGCAAACTTCGAGGTGCATGGGGTAGGCGTGACCCTCGAAGATCTAAATAAACACCTTGCCGGCCGAGGAAGCATGAATGTTCAAAACGGGAGTTGGTCGGGGCTTGGCGTTCTTAAAATGATTGGCGAAAAACTAAAGTCCATTCCAAAGGTAGCACAGGCTGTTTCGGGAATTAAAATAACGGACAAATTTAAAGTTTTGAAGTCGGATTTTACGATCGGTGGCGGACGATTCAATATTCAAAATGGAATTATGGAGATGGAAAGCGCCAACACAATGGTGACGCTAAATGGGTTTATTGCCTTTACTAAAGACATGAACATGAGGGGCGAAGTCGTGGCTCCAATGGGACAGGTTCCAAAGAAAATGGCGACCAGTGATGGGCGGGGGAAGATTCCCTACGAAATTAAGGGCCGAGTGAATGATCCGAAAGTGGACTGGGACGCAACGCTGAAGCCAGTGGCAATGGCTTTTGCGCAGCAAGAAGGGCAAAAGTTTCTTAAAAAAGAGGTAGATAAATTGAAAAATGACGGCATTAAAAAATTATTTAAAGGCTTGAAGTTTTAAATGAAAGTCGCCGCCATGGACCTGGGAACAAATTCTTTCTTGTGTCTAATCGCAGAAGTTTGCGGCGAAGAAGTGATTCCAGTCGAAGACCACATAGAAATCGTTCGCCTTGGCGAAAACGTGCAAAGGACCGGGGCCTTTTCTAAAGGCGCGCTTGAGCGTGCAGAGGCATGTTTAAAGAACTTTAAAAAACAAATTGAACAAGCGAGCGTAGAAAAAATCGCAGCGGTCGCGACGAGTGCGGCTCGAGACGCTTCAAATGGTGCGGAATTATTAAAAATTGGTCAGAATCTTTCGATTCCAATTGATATTATTGAGGGAGAAAAAGAGGCCGAGTATACTTTTAACGGCGTCCTTTCTGGGAAGAATAAAAACAAAGAAATTGTAGTTGTTGATATCGGCGGGGGGTCGACAGAGTTTGCATATTATGAGAAAAAGCAAATACGAGTTACAAGCTTAAATTTAGGATGCGTGCGGCACACAGAAAAATATTTGGATGTAGAAAAAAACTCTGCCGAGCAACTTAAAAAATTTTACGAAATTGTTCAAGAGGAATTAGCGCGCATAGAGACGCCAAAAGTAAAAGAAGTTGTTGCCGTTGCGGGAACTCCCACGACCTTAGCTTGCGTAAAGCGAGGTAAACCATTTGACCCCTCGTGGGCGGAAGACAGCGAGCTGACAGTAAAGGACCTTCGGGAGATGGAAAAGCAATTTGCAAGCACCTCGCTTGAGGAGCGAAAGCGAATTCTTGGCATGGAGCCAAAGCGTGCGGACGTTATTCTCTCGGGGACAATAATTCTTAGAATGGTCACTGAAAAGTTTGGCTTTAGGTCCGTTCGTGTTTCGACCCGGGGGGTTCGATATGGATTAGCCTTAGCCCAGGGGGGAACAAAGTGAAATTTATTGCCGCGTTTATATTAATGGCGAGCCTGTATGCTTATGCAGAAGAAAATTTTTTGAAGAAAAAGATTAAGGTAGGCAAAACGACACTGGCCGTGGAGATTGCCGACACGGAGCCGCGACGCTCTCAAGGCCTGATGTTTAGAAAGAAGTTAGAGCCTGGGCACGGCATGCTTTTTATATTCCCAGACGAAAGTCCCCGGGGCTTTTGGATGAAAAATACGTTGATTCCATTAAGCATAGGATATTTCGACAAAACAAAAAAGCTT
This sequence comes from Bdellovibrionota bacterium, assembly GCA_963169515.1. Taxonomy (GTDB): domain Bacteria; phylum Bdellovibrionota; class Bdellovibrionia; order Bdellovibrionales; family JAEYZS01; genus CAUJEF01. The sequence continues at coordinate 24,630 of CAUJEF010000019.1, read as the reverse complement.
ATTCGAATTCTGGATATGGACCCACAGCCAGGAGTATCTGATTTCGATTTGAGGATTTACAACAGCGACTTAGGAGCCCAATACGCTCTTGAAGTGCCTCAAGGCTGGTTCAGCGAAAAAAAAATAAAAATAGGGGACGGCCTGGAGTTCCCGCCCAAATAAGACGTTTGGTGTGTATGTCAAGACGTAGGTCAGTCTTCGGCGACTTGCAAAAATCTCCCTTTCCTCCATTTTCCAATTATGTTCTAATTAATTAATGACGATGAAGGTTTGATTGAAACTTTCAAAGAGGGTGTAACGCATATGAAACTACGTTTATTGTTAGCAATTCTTTTTGTTTCAAGTCTGTTTGTAATTACGGGCTGCAGTTCGAGCGACGAAGGGGCCGAGGCGACGGATGAAGTCGCCGCAGAAGAGACCTCTGAAACAGCAACAGAGCTTGATCCGGCAGCAAGCGAATCAACGGACGAAGGGGTGGCAAGCGAAGAAACTTCGGAAGACTCACTAGATAGTGAGGAAGTAGCGGAAGACTCACTGGACAGTGAAGAAGAAGTCGCGGCTGAAGAAAAGCCCGCCACAGAAGAGGTTACAGCCGATCTTGGTGAGGGCGACGAAGTGGCTACAGATGAAGCGGCCGCTGTTGCACAAAACAAAGAAGAAACAGACGAACTTGACGACCTAGAAGACGCGGATTTCGGAGAGGGCGCTGATGAGACGACGGACGTCGCGGCAGCAGAGCCGCCAGCGGCAGCCCCAGAGGCCCCGGCAGCAGAAGAGCCGCCAGCTCCTGAAACAGACGTGGCCGCTATGACGGAAGAAGCCCCCGTAGAAGACGCGGTTGTTGCGGATACGGGAACCGCGATGGAGAGAACCTGGATTCCTGTCAAAAAAATCAAAGACATTCCTTTTACAAAAAACGGCATTTTGGCAAACACTGTTTATTTGGCTCGGCCAGGCGAAGACCTTGCAACGATCAGTCAAAAAATTTATGGAGAGGATCGCTCTGGGGAGCTTGCAAAGGTTAATCCCAACCTTGCCGGAGGAGTTAAAGTAGGAGACAAAGTCTATTACAACTCACCGTCTCGCCCAACAGATTCAGAAAAAATGCTAACTTACTTTGAAGACAAAGGTGTTGCCGCACAAACATACGTAGCAAAGGCTGGGGATAACATTCGCGTTGTTTCAAAACAGCTTTTGGGGGATGAAAATTCTTGGAAAGAGGTTTGGGCATCAAACTTTGGTGTTGAATCAAAAGACGTGATCCCCGAGGGGACGGAGCTTCGATACTGGACGAGCGATGAGGGAGCGACGGCTCCGATAGCAGAGGCCGCTCCGGCTCAGCCAGCAATGCCAGATCCGGCTCTTGCGCCACCACCACCTCCGCCAGTGGTTGCTCAAATGCCACCGCCGGCAATGCCCGATGCGAATATGCCGCCACCGTCAGACCAAATGGCGAACGGCGGGATGCCGGGAACCGTTGGCAATGAACCACCACCTCCGCCTGTAGGGCTGAAAAAGCGCCCAGGCAAGGACATCGCTTCTGCTGGCGCGGACAAAAACATGAAATTCATGATGCTTGCGGGGGTTGTCGTGATCGTGGGTATGTTTATAATCCTTGCCGCCCGCAAGAAAAGCAATGCGCGCAAAATGAGTATCAACGCTCACACACAAGTATAAATAATATTTAGATTGAAAAACAAAAAAGGGGCCCAGAGGGCCCTTTTTTATTGCCTATGATGTGAAACAAATTACGAAACTTTTTTGAATATTGTATTTAGAACGGCGCGCCTGTTTTCGCGCGAAGATTCGATAAAATAAATCAAATCATCTACAATCTGGACATCTCTGCTGTTGAATGGCTGGAAGCAAATTCCAGCCCCAGCACCGTTTTTCCAAACAATTCGAGCTTGAATTTTTCGTTTACGGCCGCTGACCTCGAAGTATAAAGTGATTTTGTCTTTTGGTAACAAAAGAGCGGCGTCTGCCTTTAAAAAAGCGCCTGTTAAACTGATGTTAAACAGGTTTCCGCTCTCAGATTGGCGAGCATAGTTTTTCTTGAATTCAATTTGCAGATTTAGTGGCACCCGTGGTGCCGGCATGGCTTCCTGCTGATTCATGATATTGCCCCCGTTCTCTATATAATATATCGGCAAGCGGGTATCGAGAATTGAGTTCTCTCAGGGAAAATAAGTAGTTATGAAAGAAATTTTGTCTTAGTTTGAGACGAGAATTTTAGGCCGATTGTAACAGAATGATTCATTGACAAAACTCAGATTTTAGATAATTGTGGGCTATACCGATACAAAAATATACCTTCAAAAACAATCAAAACTGATTATTAATCTATATAGGGTAAATCTAAAAAACCACAACATTTTAACAGGAGTTCTAGGTGTCTGACGATACATCGGATGATAAAAAAGAGGGCGGCGGGAAACGGCGCTATTTCCATAAAAACCACAGAAATAATGATGATCATGGGGGCGGAAGAGTTCGCACAGGGGGGCGCAGCCACATGAAAAGACACGACAGGAATGACCGCTATGACCGAGGTGATCGCAATGACAGTCATAGCGAAGAAGAAAACTACCAAAATGGTCAGGCCAGGAGTCAGGGAGCAGAGCAGCTTTCTCAACCCAATCCCAATATTCCCCAGGAAGAAAACAACGAAAATGGACAGCCCGAAGAAGAAGTAATTATCGAGCTTACAGAAGAAGAAAGAAGAGAGCTTAACTCAAAAGATCTTAAAAAGAAAAACATTCATGATCTTACCGAATTGGCAAAAAAACTAGCTATCCAAAATGCCGCAGGACTTCGACGGCAGGATATGGTGTTTGAAATCTTAAAGCGAGCGGCGCGGTTTGGAGATATTTATGGCAATGGCGTGCTCGAAATACTACCGGATGGATACGGATTTTTGCGCTCCCCAGATTATAATTATTTACCGGGGCCAGATGACATTTATGTAAGCCCGTCGCAAATACGACGAATTGGTTTAAGAACAGGGGATACAATTGCGGGAACGATTCGTCCACCGAAAGATGGCGAAAGATACTTTGCGCTTTTGAAGATAGAGACCCTTAATTATGAAAATCCAGAAAAGGCGAAAGAAAAGATCTTATTTGATAACCTGACGCCACTTTATCCAGAGCAAAGATTGAAATTGGAATATGACCCTAAAAACTACACAACACGCGTAGTTGACATGATGACCCCGATCGGGAAGGGGCAGCGGGCCCTTATCGTGGCGCCCCCGCGCACAGGGAAAACAGTTCTGCTGCAAGAAATTGCAAATGCTATTTCCCAGAATCATCCGGAAGTAACATTGATCGTACTTTTGATTGATGAACGGCCAGAAGAAGTGACGGATATGTCGCGAAATGTAAAGGGTGAAGTTATTAGCTCGACGTTCGACGAACCGCCAACACGTCACGTTCAGGTGGCAGAGATGGTAATTGAAAAGGCAAAGCGCCTCGTGGAACACAAACAAGACGTAGTTATTTTGCTAGATTCGATTACGCGTTTAGCGCGCGCCTACAATACAGTTGTTCCGCCATCAGGCAAGATCTTATCGGGCGGTGTTGACTCAAATGCGCTACACAAACCAAAGCGATTCTTCGGAGCGGCTCGAAACATTGAAGAAGGCGGCAGCCTGACCATCATTGCGACAGCATTAATAGATACGGGTTCCAGAATGGATGAAGTGATTTTTGAAGAGTTCAAAGGCACCGGTAATTCTGAAATCCATCTAGATCGAAAGTTAATGGAAAAGCGTATTTTCCCGTGTATGGACATCAACAAATCTGGAACCCGAAAAGAGGATTTGTTAGTCGATAAAGCCGATTTAATGCGAATTTGGATTCTTCGTAAGGTTTTGGCGCCAATGAATGTTGTGGATAGCATGGAGTTTTTGTTGGGCAAAATGGGTGAGGCAAAAACCAATATCGATTTTTTAAATTCGATGAGCGGGAAATAAATATCTGAAATTACTATTGTTTTTGTTGATAAAAAACTATCCGCTAGTCTTGGCCGAATTGTGCTGCGCGCAAATTGCGCCAGTGGATAACTCTGTGGAAAAATTCATTCTCGACAAGGGATGTAAAAATTGATAAAAACCAATGTTTTCAAAAGGAAAGGTAAAACATGAAAGAAGGGCTTCATCCTGCTTATAGCCAAGCAACTGCGACATGCGTATGCGGAAATACCTTTACCGTGGGCTCAACACAAAAAGAACTGCGCGTTGATATTTGCAGCAACTGCCACCCTTTTTATACGGGGAAACAAAAACTTTTAGATACCGAAGGTCGTGTAGATAAATTCAATAAGCGTTACGCGAACTTTTCTGCCAAAAAAGCGACAATAAAAAGCAAGTAGCAACTCGATTTGCTTAACCCGATTTGCTTACGACAAATGGGAATTGGTGCAAATGGAGCTTATTTGTCATGTTTAAGAAATTAGATGATGTAGAGCGCAGATTTGAAGATGTCGATCGGCAGCTCCAGGATCCGAATGTAACGGCGAATACCCAAAAATATATGGCACTGATGAAAGAACGATCGGATCTTGAATCGATCGTTACGGTCTACCAATCTTACAAGCGCAATCAAAAACACCTCGAAGAAATCAAGTATTTGATACACAACGAATCTGACGAAGAGCTTCGCGATTTAGCGAAAAGTGAGTTGCCAGACCTTGAAAAGGAAAAAAAGGCATTAGAAGAACGGCTGAAAATGCTTCTTTTGCCCAAAGATCCGAATGACGAAAAAAATATCATTTTAGAAATTCGAGCGGGCGCCGGGGGGGACGAGGCAAGTCTGTTCGCAGAAGAGCTTTTACGTGCGTATACTTATTTTGCCCAAAATCATAAGTGGCGGGTGGAATTGATGTCGGCAGCGCCAGGAAATGTTGGTGGTTATAAAGAAGCCATCGCCCTGATTTCGGGTGAAAAAGTCTACAGTAAATTAAAGTACGAAAGCGGCGTGCATCGTGTTCAGCGCGTTCCTGACACGGAAACACAAGGTCGCGTTCACACGTCAACAGTAACCGTTGCGGTATTGCCAGAGGCCGACGAGGTAGACATCAAAATTAACCCCAATGATTTGAAAATTGACGTCTATAGGTCAAGCGGTTCAGGCGGACAAAGTGTGAACACGACCGATTCGGCCGTTCGCATGACCCATCTTCCGACGGGGCTTGTGGTTACTTGCCAAGACGAAAAGTCGCAGCTTAAAAATAAACATAAGGCCTTAAAAATTTTAGCGTCTCGCATATTGGATATGGAACAGGCAAAAGCACAAAAGGCGGCGTCGGAAGCGCGACTTGCGCAAATAGGAACGGGCGATCGCTCTGAGCGTATTCGGACCTATAACTTTCCGCAATCAAGATGTACGGACCATCGGATCGGGTTTACGAGCCACCAACTGGATAATATTATGAGTGGCGCACTTGAAATTGTTATCGAGCCCGTGATTACCCATTTCCAAGCCGAAATGATGAAGGAACAAAAGACATATGAGGCTCGCTGACGCGTTAAAATTTAGTTTAAAAAAAATTCCTCGTTTGGATGCAGAGCTAATTATTTGTAATATTTTGTCCATTGATCGCCCGCAAATGTTAACACACGGGGACGAAATTATTTCCGACAAAATTTTAAAAAAAATAAAAGAACAGGTTGCAAAGCGCGCAGAGGGCTTTCCTACAGCATACATACTGGGAGAAAAAGATTTTTATAAACACACATTTAAAGTCGCGCCGGGAGTTTTAATTCCGCGGCCGGAAACAGAGCTTCTTGTTGAGGGTGCAATTGAGCATTTAAGGGGAAACCAAGGGTCTGTGCAGGTTTTAGATATGGGTTGTGGTTCGGGGTGCTTAGGCTTAAGTATTGCGGCCGAACTTAAAAATGTTTTTCTTACGGCCGTGGATATTTCTAAAGATGCGATTAGAATAACAGAGGATAATGCAAGGCAGTTGGGGATTGCAAATCGCACGAAGACAAAGCTGGCGTCTGTTGAAAATTTATCTGTGGAACAAAAATTTAATTGCATTGTCGCAAACCCGCCATATATCGCTCACCACGATCTAGACATTGATCCAAGTGTGAAAAGATTCGAGCCGGGCGAGGCCTTGTTTGCAGAGGAAAACGGCTATGAAAAAATTAGAGCATGGTCATTAAAGGCGTGGGACCTTTTGGAAAAGGGTGGGTTTTGGGCGACAGAAATCGGACACACTCAATCAGAACGTACTTATAAAATTCTAGAGACCGCAGGATTTAATAATATTAAAATTACAAAAGATCTTTCTGGAAAGGATCGGATGGTTTCTGGAGTGAAGCTTTATGGATAGAATAATTGTACAAGGCGGGGAAGTTTTAAATGGCCAAGTTCATACAAGCGGATCAAAGAACTCGGCCCTTCCGTTGTTGTTTGCTACGTTGCTTTGTGATGGCAAATTTATTTTTAAAAACATTCCTGATTTAAAAGATATAGATTCAACCAGAGAACTTTTGGGGCACTTGGGTGCGATTGCGGCTCGTGACGGAGATAAATATATTGTAAGCGTAAAAGATGTCAGAGATCACAGAGCCCCTTACGATTTAGTTCGAAAGATGCGTGCAGGGATTCTCTGCTTGGGGCCGCTACTCGCTCGTTATGGAGAAGCCATTGTCAGCCTGCCAGGAGGCTGCGCCATTGGAACCCGGCCAATTGACAAGCACCTTGATGCGATGAAAGTTTTGGGCGCAGAACTTGATATTCAAGATGGTTATGTTCATGCCAAAGTAAAAAAATTGCGAGGTGGGAATATTGTTTTTGATGGTGTAACGGTGGGGGGGACCGAAAATGTAATTATGGCGGCAGTTCTTGCCGAAGGCGAAACAATTATTGAAAACGCGGCAAAAGAGCCAGAGGTAACGGACCTTGTAGATTTACTCAATAAAATGGGGGCAAAAATTCAAGGCCGCACGACAAGTATTTTAAAAATCCAAGGCGTTGAAAAGCTATGTCCAGCGGAACACACCGTTATCCCAGATCGGATCGAAGCCGGAACACTTTTAATTGCGGGAGCTATTACCGGGGGCGAGGTCACGGTTACCAATTGTGTTCCGCAACACCTTGAGGCTCTAACATTTAAGATGCGTGAAAGCGGATTTAATATTTCTTCAGAGGCGGATACAATCACAGTACATAGATGCAAGGGCTGGAACGGGACCGATGTAACAACAGCTCCATTCCCCGGATTTGCAACGGATTTGCAAGCACAGTTTATGGCGCTCATGACCCAAGCAGAAGGAACAAGCATCATAACTGAGAGTATTTTTGAAAATCGCTTCATGCACGTTCAAGAATTAAATCGTCTCAATGCAAACATTGCCCACCGAACACAAGTCGCAGTTGTCCGCGGACGAAAGGGCGGACTCAAGGGGGCGCCCGTGATGGCTACCGATTTAAGGGCCAGCGCGTCTCTGATTTTGGCAGGCTTAGTTGCTGAAGGGGAGACCGAAGTGGCGCGTGTTTATCATCTTGATCGCGGGTATGAACGTCTCGAGAAGAAGCTGGAATCTTTGGGAGCAAAAGTGTCCCGAATCAGAGGTTAATTGACTTCAAAATTTTCGAATGAAACAATAAATGTGTATAACATCGGATCAACCCTCGGAGGCGATCGTGGACTTAAAATCAGATTGCATCTTTTGTAAGATCATTAGGGGAGACATCCCAGCAGATATCGTTTATCGCGATGAAAAAGTGCTCGCGTTTAAAGATTTATCACCATTGGCGCCACTTCATTATCTGTTTGTACCGACAAACCATGTGAATTCTTTAGCACAAGTGGGCTCCCTAAGCGTCATTTCTGATATTTACTCAGCAATTTTAAAAGTGGCAGAGAAAGAAAAAATTAAAGAAGATGGTTTTCGAACGGTTATCAACACAGGGAAACAGGGCGGGCAATCGGTTTTTCATTTGCACGTACACTTGTTGGCAAAACAAACAATGGGTCATAAGTTTGCGTAATGGATGAAAAAAAGTGGACACTAAAAGATAGTAATGGCCGCATATATGGTCCGTTCGTTACGCCAAAACTTCAAGAGCTAATAAGGAAGGGCGTTGTGGATGGGGACGAGTTCGTTGCCCCCCATATGACAAACGACTTTAAGATGATTTCAGCATACGTCGAATTTTACGATACGTTGATTCAAGCTCTGGCCAATGAATCAGACACAATAACAGCAGCCCAAAAAGAAAAAGAACTCACATCCTCTATTTCCGGGACAAAGATTTTAGATACTGGCATAAAAAGCGATACTCAAAGATCAACTGTGGTCGCAGACGCACCAACGAGGCCTTTAAAAAAAAGCTATGCAGTGCCACAGGACAACAGAGGCAAGAAGAAAAAAAAGAAGCATATTTTAGACGCAGTAACAATTGATTTAAAAAGCTCTATGGAAATTAGGACGCGCGCTGTAAAAGATAACCTTGTGCGGATCATTTTAATAATCGGGCTATTTGCTGTTCTTGTGGGGATTTTTATAAATGACGACGATAGTCCTGTGGATATAGATAAAAAAGTACACTTGATTTTACCACAAAAAAAGGGCAGCGGACTTTCTGTTGCAAAACAAAAAGAACGATTACGGGTTGCATATCTTAATTTTCAAAATGATTCGTTTAAAGATTATCTAAAGGCACAAAACATTCTCGTAAGTGTTTTGGAAAGCGAGCCGTCGTTGTCAGAGGCCTGGGCCGTTTTGTGCCTAACGTATCGTGAGTTGTGGGAGTTTTCACATCAAGACGTAGATGATATACGCGTTCTCACCCAAGCGGTTCAACAAGCGGTTGGTTATGATCCAGCGGGGATAAATGGGGCCACCTGCCGAGCCGTTCAAGCGATAGTGCGAGGACAGTATGAGAATGCAGATGCGATTATTCAATCTGTGTTGGCAGAGCAACCGATGGCGGCAGTATTTTACGAAATGAAGGGTGAATTGCTTGGGGATCAAAAAAATTATGAGCTGGCGATTCAAAACTTACAAAAAACACAAACGTTGTGGGCGGGGTGGCTGAAACCATTTTTTGCTGAGGCAATATATCGAAAGCGAGCAGGGGATGCGGCGACATCAGCAAAGATCTTAAGATTTGTTTTAAGCTCTAACCCCAAACATGCAGAGGCAAAAATTCAACTGGGAATTTTAGAATTATTTGATTTTCAACATCCTGATCAAGCTCTGGATTTGATCTCTGCCGGACTGCAGGAAGATAAAGTTTCACGAATAACGGCCGTTGCAGGGTACTCTGCCTTAGCGGCGTATTATCAGAGGACAGATAAGAAAACAAAGGCATTGGAATATGCAAAGCGGGCCTTCCGGATGGATCCGACAAATGTTGATATGAGAGACTTGATCGTGCAGATCGGGGGCCAGGGGGAGCTTAACAGTCTTCAATCACAGGAAGACGAATTGATGGCGCTTGGCGAGCAGTATATGAAGACGGGAAATTACCTTGCCGCCCAGGCCGAGTTTAAATCTGCCTACGAAATTAATCATAAAAACGCTCAGGCGGCTTTAAAAGCATCACAGAGCTTGTGGAAAATTCATCAAAGCTTAGAGGCCATTGAATGGGCCAAAAAAGCAATTGTTTCCGACCCAAAGTTTATTGAAGCGTACTATGAAATTTCTGATTATTATTCACAACGGTATGACTTTAAGGTCGCCATAAATTATTTAAGCCAGGCAATTAAACAGTCTCCGAACCATTATTTGATTTATCGAGGTCTGGCTCAGCTTGAATATCGTAGGAATAATTTTAAGGGAGCAATACCTCAAGCTCAAAAGGCCATTAAACTCTATGACACCGACATAGTGTCCCATTTGATTTTGGCAAAAGCACATTTGAAAATTTTAGAGTATGGGAAAGCCTACCAATACGCAGCCCGAGCGCTTGAGCTTGAAGGGAAGAATTTCGATGTTCAAGAAACATACGCCATGGTTTTGGCTCAAGCACAAAGCGTTCGAGCGGCAGAAGAATACTTGAAGGGCTTGATTAGCTCATACCCAAGCGTGGCTGCCTACAGATTTTCCTTGGCAAAAATTTATTTTAATGACCAAAAATATGATTATGCGGCACAAACTTTGGAGGGCGTGATACAACTTGAGCCAGAAAATGCAGATGCGTTGATACTACTGGGAAATGCTTATAAAGCCACAGGAGATATTACTAAAGCTCTAAAATCATATCTTCAAGCGGGGGGCCTTGATCCATCCAATGCCGAAGCAACATTTTTGATAGGAATTCTTTATAGCGAAAACGACAAAACAGCGAGTCAAGCAATTCAATATTTTCAAAAAGTAGCTCGTGTGAATCCAAATTATCCCCTTGCCTATTATTATATGGGAAAGGCGGCTTTAAAAATGGGTGATAACAAAAAGGCTATCGAGTTTGGGACCCAAGAAAAAAGAATGAATCCAAATCTTCCAGAGGCATATATTTTAGTTGGCGAGGCACAAATGGCTGAGGGAAACTATTTGTCGGCCTCACAAGAATTTGGACGCGCAATAAAATTGCAACCAAACGACGCAAGCCTCTATATTTTGGCGGCAAGGTCTTATAGACTGGCAGGGCAAATTGATATTGCGATTAGCATGATAAAAATCGCAGCATCCAAAGAGTCGGGCAATCCAGAGGTGTATAAGGAACAGGGAGCGATCTTTGAAAAAAAAGGTTTAATTGACGAAGCAGCAACGGCATATGAAAAGTATTTACAACTAAAGCCAAACGCGGCCGATAGAGGGTTTATACAACAAAAAATGGAAAATCTTTCCGTCGGGGGGGGGTAAGGATGGGTCAAATGTTAGAGAATATGCAATTTCAAATAAAAAAAAGTTCTGCGACAATTGGGTTGATCAGCTTAAAACTTTTTACAGGGTTTATTTTGGGTCTTGCGCTCACCATGATTGCTCAAGAAATTTTCAATTATGGGCAGTTTCTGTTCTGGTTTGTAATTATGGTTACGACGACCGTATTCATGAAACTCAGTAAGTTTTGGAAATTAACAGGAACTGGAGTCTTCATTTTTATTTGCCTGTTAATAGGGCTTTTATTAAAACTTTATATTCACATAGCCCCAGGGAATTAGATGTTAGATTTAAAAGCTCTTGAGACAGACTATTTGGATTACTATAAGTCCAGTTTGAAAAATCGGGGCGGAGATGTTTCCATATTGGACCAAATTATTGCTCTGAATCAGGAACGGAAAAAGGCGATCACGGCGGTCGAAACAAAAAAAGCAGAACAAAATAGAGCCAGCCAAGAAATTGCCAGGTTAAAAAAAGAAAAACAAGATGCGACAGAAAAACTGGGTTATCTGAAGAGGCTTTCCGATGAAATCAAAGAATTAGAGGCACGACAGACAAAAAGTGAAGAGGAAATCAAAGGCTATCTGGCCAGTTTACCGAACCATGTTCACAAAACAGTTCCCATTGGAAAATCTGAGGTAGACAATAAAGAAGTTCGGCGGTGGGGGGAACAGCGAAAGTTTTCTTTCAAACCAAAAGAGCATGATGAGATTGGCGGAAGGCTTAAAATATTAGATTTTGAACGAGCGGGAAAAATTGCGGGAGCACGATTTGCAATTTTAAATGGTCTTGGCGCTAAACTAGAGCGCGCACTGATTCAATTTATGATCGACGAACAGACCGGGGCCGGCTATACAGAGACGGTTCCGCCTTACATGGTGAATTCGAACGCAATGTTTGGAACCGGGCAATTTCCTAAATTCCGCGAAGACGTTTTTCACTTACAAGGAACAGACTACCATCTGATTCCGACCGCAGAGACTCCCCTTACCAATTACCATCAAGATGAAATTTTAAAAGAAGAAGATCTACCAATATGCTTAACAGCGTTTACGCCATGCTTTCGATCTGAGGCGGGAAGTTACGGAAAAGATACAAAGGGCCTTATTCGACAACACCAGTTCCACAAGGTCGAGCTCGTGAAGCTGTCCCACCCAGAGAGCTCCTACGAAGAGCACGAAAAAATGACGAAAAACGCAGAAAATATTTTACAGAAACTAAATTTGCCATATCGAGTTGTGGCTCTGTGCACCCGAGATATTGGATTTTCGTCTGCAAAAACATATGACCTTGAGGTTTGGCTTCCTGGACAAAACGCATACCGAGAGATCAGCTCGGTGTCCAACTGCGAAGAGTTTCAAGCGCGCAGAGCAAATATACGTTTTCGTCCAAAAGACGGGGGGAAGCCAAGGTTTGTTCATACACTCAATGGCTCTGGCTTAGCCGTGGGCCGAACGTGGATTGCAGTTTTAGAAAACTATCAGAGGGAAGACGGCACCGTTGAAATCCCTGAGGTATTGGCGCCTTATATGAATGGATTTAAAGAAATCAAATAGCGCATCTTGAAATTTTTGTAGAACCTATGGGCAACATAATTCTGCATAGACATATTTTGAGACACTAATTTTTGATGCGACTTCTAAAAATCTTCCGATAAGTTATAATAAAAACGTGTGGGGTAGTCGTCGGAATCGACGAGGAGGGTTGTTATTAAGGCTAAGAAGCTTGAACACACCTTAGAAGAAGATCTTTTCACGCGACAGCCGCTTGAAAAATTCAACCAAGATCATGGGAAGCACATGAAGTACATTCATGAGTCCATACGTTTTAAAAGGCGTGATCAACTTATTTTTTCTGCGCAAACACTTAAATTAAACTTAAGTCATTGTGGATTTGTTAAGGCCTATGAGGTTTGCGCAGAAATAGAAATCAAAGCACGACAAAATGACTTTGCAGACATTGAGGCACTTTTTGATAACTTAAAAGTGCTGATTTCTGATATCAATAAAAAACTTTCTGTCTCAGAATGAAACAAGGCAGCCGAAAGGGGCTTTGTTTTAACTCTATTTAAACCGATAAAAATAAACAAATGAGATTAGTTCTTTGCTTGATCTTGATTCTGTTTGCGTTCGAAGTTGGGGCCGAGGCTTCAAAAGGAGCACGCATTCGTTCAGTCAAAAAAGTTGCCAGCCGCAAGTATATGTATGAGTGTGCCACGTCTTACGATGACCTTAAAGGTCCCGTTACGGTCCATGCAGAATATTTTAAGGCGTGCAACAGTCTTAAAGAACACGGCCCTGTTTGTCGCCTTGAGCTTTCGGATGGCTCAAATACACAGTTGGAAAAATTTATTTCAGATTTTCAACGTGATATTCGAAAAGGGAATGCAAGCGGGAAATCAATTCGGGAGTGTCCAGACCAGCTTGGATCAATACGCGAGATCATGGATTCCAATGGCTGTACGGCAAAGGTTAGCATCTGCTATCCGGCAAAATACGTACAAAATAAATCTCTAAAGCCATTAAAGTCGGACAGGGCCCCCGCGTCTATATCGAAGCCCAAGCCGAAAAGAATTAATATCAAGTTTTAATAGAGATTTCGCTACGTTTTGTTCGCTACATTTACTTCGCTGATTTGAGAATTTAAGGTCCAAAGGTCATACAACCATCCGATGCCAAATATGCCTCCAGACAGCAAGTACACGAAGCCAGAAACCCATTTTCCCATATACATTCTGTGAACGCCAAAAATTCCAAGATAAATAAGAAATAGCCACGCTATGGAATAGTCCGTTGGTCCATCAACAAACCTTCGATCGGCTTCTTTTTCCATAGAAGGAATCAAAAAGAAATCAACAACCCACCCAATCCCGAGTAGCCCGAGTGTAAAAAAATAAAGCGTTCCTGATTTAGGCTTTCCGTAATAAAATCGATGTGCACCCATAAAACCAAAAATCCAAGCCAAATATCCAATAAGAAGATTATGGCTGTCATTATTTTTGTTCATAAATCTAAACCTCGAGGCTGTGTTTCAATGACATCGCTATTATATTTATGGATTGCTCCCACCATGGAAAGTATTTGTAGTGGTATATGTTCATCATATCGATTTACGACAATATAATTTAGCCCTAACTTTTCCAAAACCTGAAGTGTTCGCAGGTGCAGAGCCTCACATTGTTCTTCGTTTTCATTTCGGCCAAATGTTTCGAACTGGACGAGTTTTCGAGACACAATATAGTGCGTATAGCGATGTTTAGATTGCCTTGCGAGCTCTAACATTTTTTTTGTCAGCGGGTGTTCGTCATCATAATAAAACGAGGCATAAACGGCGCTAATCACAAGTGGCGCTTCACAAATGAGAATATCCCGTTTGTTTGGGTAAATGTCTTCAAGTTCTTTTTGCTCATTGAACTTACGTTCTTCAAAGTCCTGATGTGTAAAGTCTGTTCCTTTGTAATAATGCCATTTTGCCACTTCCGGAACAGCGTCAGCTTTAAAGAAAAATAATTTACTAAAATACAATAACCCTGCAGCAAGCGTTGATTTGCCCGCGCTTGGGGCGCCGAGAATAGCAAGCCGAAGCGATACCTGTTTATTCGACTTATAACCTTCTGTAAGGTGACTAAATGAATTCACAAAATCCCTGGAGTTTATAGGTTTTTATACTGAATTTTGCCCTGCAGGCCAATTAAATATATAGCACCACTGGCGATTCAATATCAAGACCTTGGTCTAATTGACCCTGTGTTGGTTGCTCCTTAAAGTCAATAAACTCTAGAGTACAGGGTTGCCGCGGGCTCGGGAACTTAAAATTCCCGAGCCTTTTTTATAGGGCGATTTATTCAATTTCTTCTTTTACTATCGATCCATCGACAGGGTTGAAGTAAATCTCGACACTTTTGCCGTCTTTATTCGTGCCGTAGATCTCGTAACAAGTGCCAGGCTGCTTGAATTTTCGGATTTTGTAGCCCTCGCCTTCAAGACGCTTCATAAAATCGGATTCCTTCATCCATTTGTCTTTTGGTTGATCGGTACAGTTTTTTTTCGCATATGCTGCGTTTCCTACTACTATCAAAGTAGCGATCAAAATTAGCCCTTTCATTATGTTCTCCTGTTTTGCGCAACGAGTTGATTCCCGTGCTCTGCAAACACTAGCAAAATACTCTAAGATTTGCCATTGTCCAAATGTCCCATTCTGTTCAAAATGCCTTCTTAGGTCATTTGGGCAATAGCCAAAATGAGGTAGCCAAACGAATGTGTGCCCGTGGACGCGCAACATAAATCCGTCCAGAAGTGGAGCAAATATGAGAAATAAACTTATCTATGACCTACCGACACGAATGTTTCACTGGTCCTTTGCGGGGCTTTTTATTGCAGCATTTTTAATTGCAAAAACGGTCGACGACGATGATCTGACCTATACTTATCATATGCTGGCAGGCCTACTGCTTGGGTTTGTGGTGCTGTTAAGAATTTTTTGGGGGACGATAGGGACAAAGCACGCGAAGTTTTCTTCCTTTGCTCTTCATCCAAAAGAATTGGGAGCTTATTTTATAGGAATGTTTTCTGGCGATAAGCAAAAATGGGCCGGACACAACCCCGCCTCAAGCTGGACGGCTGTAATTATGTTCGGTTTGGCTATTGGACTGGGGCTTACGGGCTATTTGATGACAAGCGGGCAAAAAGAAAAATTTGAAGATATTCACGAGCTCTTTGCCAATGGGTTCTTGATCGCTGTTTTGCTGCATATTGCAGGAGTTATCTTACATTCTCTTCGACATCGGGACGGTATTGCCATGAGTATGATTGATGGATCAAAAAAAGAAGTTCCTATTGACGAAACTATTTCAAATTCGCGACCGTTGGTTGCGCTATTATTTGTTGGGGCGATGATAATGTTTGCAGGCTATCTTGTTATAAATTTTGACAGCCAAAAACGAGAACTCAAATTTTTTGGAAAATCGCTTGAGCTTGGAGAGGCAAATGAAAAAGATCATAGTCACAAAGACTAAAGAAGAATTTTTATGAAGCAGCGAGAGCGATTTATTGTTACTGGAATTCTGGTGGTCGTTGCTGTTCTTGTGGGCTTTGATATTTTTACCGATTTTATCGAGGGGGTTGCTTTTTGGCATGTACTTGTCGAGGGCATTATTGGACTTGTTGCCGTTGTTGGGGTGTTCTACCTTTTGAGGGGAACGGTCGCGCTTCGCCGCCGACTTGAAAGGGAGAAGGAAGACTTTTCTGTTTTCCGGCGCGAGGCAGACGCGTGGCGCGCAGAATCCAGAAAGTACGTGGACGGCTTGGCCAAAGCGATTGACCAACAGCTTTCTAAGTGGGGGCTAACCGTTGCAGAAAAGGAAGTGGCCTTTCTTTTGTTGAAGGGACTTAGCCTCAAGGAAATTGCCGAGACGAGGGAGACAACCGAAAAAACGGCGCGAGTACAATCAATGGCAATTTATTCCAAAGCAAGAATTTCTGGGCGCTCAGAGCTGTCGGCATTTTTTCTGGAGGATCTGTTGTTGCCGGTTTCAGATTAAAAAATGAATTTGAATAAATTTTTAATTGGCGGAAAGCGAGGGATTCGAACCCTCGAAGCCCGTGAAGGCTTTCCGGTTTTCAAGACCGGTGCGATCAACCACTCTGCCAGCTTTCCGGGATCAGAAAGTAGTGGTGGTGGGCGAAAAATTCAACCGTTTCTGAGTTATTGAATTGCTAGAGGCGTTGCGGCAAGGCTAAGTTGACGCTTGTGAAAATGAAAGTTCGAAAAGCTACAAAGGCCGATGTGCCAACTATAATTAGCCTTATCAAAAAGCTTGCCGCGTTCGAAAAGCTTGAGAACGAAGTGGTGTTGACGCCAAAAATTCTTATTCAGTCAATGTTTGGTAAAGAGAGATTTGCCCATGCAATTCTTGGCGAGATTGAGGGCAAAATCGTTGCTTACGCGATTTACTTTTTTAACTTTTCGACCTTTCTCGGGCGTCCGGGCCTTTATCTCGAAGATCTGTTTGTAATACCAGAATATCGATCATATGGGTTTGGGCTGCAGTTACTAAAAGAACTCGCAAAGATTGCAAAACAAAAAAAATGTGGCCGCATGGAATGGGCCGTCCTCGATTGGAACACGAGAGCCATTGATTTCTATAACAGGCTTGGAGCAAAGCCGATGTCCGGATGGCTTATTAATCGCCTTGAGGAAAAAAGCATTTCAAAGCTTGCCAAGTAAAAAAAGGAGTTCCCCTATGAAGCATGTGTTGGTTGTCGGCGGCGGATTTGGGGGGCTTAATGCGGCCAAGGCGCTAGCAAAAGCCAATAAATTTAAAATAACAATTGTCGATCGCAGAAATCATCATCTGTTTCAGCCACTATTGTATCAAGTTGCTATGGCGGGGCTTAGTCCCGCGGAAATTGCGACCCCGATTCGCACAATCCTTTCGGGGAATAAAAATGTTAAAGTTTTTTTGGGAAATGTACACTCTGTTGATTTATCCAAAAAAACAGTAACGACAGATTTCGCAACGCTATTTTATGACTATCTGATTTTAGCTTGCGGATCAAAACACAGTTATTTTGGCCACGATGAGTGGGAAGAAAATGCTCCCGGACTTAAAACATTGGAACAAGCAACAGAAATTCGTAGGCGTGTGCTCTTGGCGTACGAGCTTGCAGAACGTGAAACAAGCGCCGAGAAGCAAAAACTACTACAAACATTTGTAGTAGTTGGTGGCGGGCCTACGGGCGTTGAGCTTGCTGGCGCATTGGGTGAAATCAGTCGATTTACTTTGGCTAAAGATTTTACCGCGATAGATTCAAAGAGTACTCGTATTATTTTAATAGAGGCAGGGCCTCGCTTATTGCCTTCATTTGCAGAAGATCTGTCCGCGCGCGCGGCTAAAGATCTTGAAAAACGCGGCGTGACGGTTTGGACCAATCGTCGCGTGACAAATATAACAGCGGACGGAGTTTATGTTGGCGAAGAACTTATACCAACAAAAACGGCGCTCTGGGCGGCGGGCGTTTTGCCATCATCGGTAAATAAGACCCTGAAGGTTCCATTGGATAAACAGGGTCGAGTTATTGTTGAGTCCGATTTAAGCATCAAAAATCACCCTGAGGTTTTTGTATTGGGCGATCAAGCGCATTTTGAAGACAAGGGAGAAGTTTTGCCAGGCCTTGCGCCTGTTGCAATTCAGCAGGGACGACACATGGTAAAAATATTAAAAGCAGACATAGACAACAAACCGCGCCCGTCATTTCACTATGTGGACAAGGGGCAGATGGCAGCAATCGGCCGGAAATCGGCTGTTGGACAAATGAACAAAGCAAAGTTTGTCGGAATCGTTGCTTGGTTTATGTGGCTTGCTGTTCATATTTATTATTTGATAGGATTTAAAAATCGCCTTTTTGTCTTTTTGAGCTGGGCCTGGTCGTATATCACATTCGGGCGAGGGGCGCGCTTGATCGTAAGCAAAGAATGGCGAACACACGTGCTTTCAAAAAATTCAAAATAGGAAAAATGGCGCGCTCGGGAGGACTTGAACCACCGACCACATGATTCGTAGTCATGTACTCTATCCAACTGAGCTACGAGCGCGCACAAAAAGAATTTTATTTCTAGAGTCTTTTGGCCGCTGAGGCAACTAAATTTATTGCGCCGCAACAGGCAAATTTTAAGCAATAACATCTTGTCTGATCAATCACAATTTGCCTGAGAATACGAGGTAGTATAAGTGTTAGCTTAAACCAAAGGTTTCTTACTGGAAGGGTGGGTGAGTGGTTTAAACCAGCAGTTTGCTAAACTGTCGTACGGGCTTAAACCCGTACCGGGGGTTCAAATCCCCCCCCTTCCGCCAATTTATTAGTCCCAAAAATACTAGCTTTGTAACGCAGCCTTTCGTCTCCATGATAGAGATTAAAAATACGGCCCCGTGATCAATCAACCCCCTCTTCTGTTTTCTATCTTGAAATATTCAAAAGTTAACCAATGTTAAAGCGCTATGCGTATCAATATAAACACTCAGGGAGCGCTTGCCGATAGAGATTGATTCTACTTTTCTTCTAATTTTTCTTTTAAAAGCAATGTTGGCTGCTGTGTGAGCTCTTCAATTGCTTGGTCTGCTAATTCGATTGAACGAAAAGTGCTGTCTTGCCCGGTTTGGTGGGCTTGATTCGATGTTCGATCCAAAATGTGCTTTCGTAAAATTTTAAATAATCGCGGCTGTTGGTTTTCTTGAAACCAAATGTCTATTATTTGTTCCCATTCTTTTCTTAAGACCATATCGTCCCACTTAGAAATATAATGGGCCCCCACCATTGCGCCACCAATCATGAGCCAAGACCCCACATCTATAAGCGTTCGGCCCTGTGACCATATCAAAGACAGGGCAACGACAGCAGGAGTGACGGCCAAATAAGGAAGAATTAGGCGCGCAGCTTTCCCAGAAATTCCTGCAGATTTAAATCGGTCTCGTGCGACGGTGAGGAATTCACCCTGTATTACGGCCGACAAAGAATTGAAATCGTCAATAATATCTTTTTTCGCGGCGGCGGTAATAGCAGACCAATCGCGGTTCAGGTTAGATTCCATAATTTTTTGAATTTGATTGGGTTCTGCAATGGCGATGACGACCTCGTCTTTACTTATGTGTTGAACGTATGGGGGGGCCGCGGTGGCAATTCCAAATTCTGATCTATAGTCATCAATTAATTTGATTAGGGTGTTTGCGCCTGGGGTTTTCGTATTAATTTCGATCCGCCCCCTGGAAATTGTAAGCAAAAACTGTGAAATTGCTTTATCAACATAGCCCTGAAGGAAGAGTTGAATTTCTTGAAGAGATTTTGCCGACAGATTAAAATCAGGGGGTTTCGTTCTAAAAGTTTTTAAAAACCCGATTGCGCGGCCAAGTTTTCTAATTCCACTAGAATGTCCTAACCAAAATTTTTCTAGCTCTTTTGTAAGACCAAAAGATGGAATTTTTGTTCCGGCTTCAGTTACAGACTGGGCCAGAACGACTTCGAGCAAATCTTGAATTAACTGACGGTGCTCCTCTTTTTTTTTATTTTCTCGAAGCTCTTCTGTATAGCCCTGCAAGGCAAAAACAAACGCGCTCCGCAACGAGCGCTGACGAACCCGTTCAAAATTGCTATCCATGTTATTTAATAAAAATGAAAATTCGGGCGAAGACAAGAGGGGCTCAGGCCACACGGAAATGGGACGGCCATCCTTCCTTTCGGACTCGTGAATAACATAAGAACCAACCACCGGAACAGGAAGGCCCGTTTCTGTGCTCAACAGGGTGTTCGGGAAAATAGCCCTTGATACTTCTTGCGTGTTGTAAGTCGCTTCACTTTGACTGGAATGGTGGCTTCCCCGAAACACCAAAATGACGGGTCGGACCCCAATTTCATTAAAAAGGCTTCGCATGAATCCAATGTTCCAGTCATTTGGGGAAGAAAATACATACAAGACAACATCAGACCACAGAAAGGTTTTTTTCGCCTCTTCGATTCGTTTCTCAGAGTCGAAGGCAGGATTGTCTACAAATACCAATTTCTTATAAAAATCGGGAATGGGGTAGATAACCGGTAGCCCGCTCTGTGCGCTCTCTTCCGCATTTTCCCACGCCTTTAGCGGCCCCAAGCGAGCCGTCAATCGTGGTCCATCTACGGAATTCGGATTAGCCATAATCACAGGACGAGCGGTGGTTCCCATGTGAAAAGTGACTTTAGAGATTTCGGGCGAGGATAATTTTGAGTGACGGTAATAAGACGGAATAAAATTAAACAGGCTGGATTTTCCTGCATTTGTTGGGCCGATAATGGAAACGATGACTTCTTTTGAGCCAGAGCGTATTGCAGGACGAAGATATTTTTCAAAGATCTGAGCCCAGTTCGGGCGATCTTTTCGCTCATTGTAGTGTTCAGATATATAGTCATGAACATCGTACAATGCGCGAGAAATCGTGGGGAAGGCATCCAAGGGCGCCTCTTGGTCAACGCCAAATGCGGGGGAGAACGGTCTGAACGGGACGGGAACGTGGGGAGAAGCGTTTGTTGTTTTTTTTGACGATTTCCCACGGACCCAGTCAAAAAGCCTTACACAAACAGCTTTGACGCCCGAGGGGTTTTTTTCTTGTGCATATGAAATCTGTGACAGTAATGACAAGCAAAGTAATATATTTATTGTGCGCATAGTGCTGCAACTGTACAGAGCAAACAGTATGCCTACAGTGCCTTTGGGTGCTCTCTAATTTTATGGGGGGCGGAGCTCCCCGAAGGGGCAAAATGCTCAATACTGAAGATTTTTGAGAGGGTACGCGACTTGCACGCGCTTTTGATATGGAAATGCTGACATTTCGCGGGTCTTACCCGCTTCAACAAAAAAAGTTTATTGCAATCTTCAGTTGTTTGGCGGGGGCGGCCGTTTTTTTAACCGTCAGACACCTTTGGCATAAGAAAAAACAATCACAAAGCTTAAAACGAGAGGAACCTCGCCGAGACGCTGTGGACGAAGCGTCCTGGCAATCATTTCCTGCCAGTGATCCACCGGCCTGGAACAAAATGGAGCTTCCAAAGCGCTAACATATTGATTGATTTCCGGTGCGCGCTTGATCTATACAAGACAAAAATTGGAAAACATCTTTATGAAAAATGCGGGTTGGATACTAAGAATCGTTTTGATGTTGGGCGCCCTTGGCGGAGTGTTTTACGCAATGAAGCAGCTTAATACACGGGGAGTTAGCAAGGAGCTTTTTCATTTGGATGGAGATGCTCAGTACAGCAAAAATGACCTTTCTATCCTTCCCCAATTTGACTTGTGTATAACGCGAGTTAAAGACGTTCAATTTCAATGGGATGGCCGATCATATAACATACAGAATAGCGGGAAAACCTGGAAAGCAAACGAATTGGAATTGCCACCCGTCGACATGGAAAAGTGGCTCGTATTGCTGTGTAGGGTCAAGGCTGAGCGGCGGATTGATCTGGCAACCTCTACCAAAAAATATATTTTCCCAGATCAAATTGTCTTTAATTACGTAGATGGGCAAACGATAAAATTTGGAATAGAAACCCCAGCGTTCCTGTTTGGGGAAAAGGCTTTTTATTCACGGCAATTCCTTGAGATGATAAATACCCTCAAAACAATGATTTCTAGGAAATAGACCTTCCTTGACAAAATAATGCCAAATCGTTTTTATAGAGCTCTTACCAAGAGCCCTCTATGTTCAGGCGTAGCTCAGTGGTAGAGCAACCGGCTGTTAACCGGTTGGTCGCAGGTTCGAACCCTGCCGCCTGAGCCAGTTTTATAAAAATGATAAACAAGAACTCTTTTGTTTTTGAAATCTTCACGCTATATCAATTCTGAATGAAGAGCAATGTAGACAAAATTGAAGGGAACGGGCATTCCAAGAGGGGCATGACAACTGATTCAAATGGGCACGAGTGCCTTTTCAAAAAACTACAGGTTTGCCAAAAAAAATGCAAAGAATCCTTTCCGTCGGAAAAATGTTCTTTCATAGACGAAACAATCTTTTTGTTTAATAGAAAAAAAGTCCGCCTAGCCAGGGTTTTTGCCGCACTTGCTGGGGCCCCAATTTATTTGAATAATTTTCAGCTCGGCCTTGAATGGTCAATAGATCACATTAGACAGGAACTTGGTGCAGACTATGGGGAACTGTTTTTGGTCGGCGAAAAGGATGAATTGCTCCTTTCCGCGTGTGCGGGCGTCGGGCAAGACATCTTTTTGCAAAAAAATCGATTTCAATCTGGGCAGGGATTCCCTGGCAAAGCATTTTTTGAAAATCGCATATTGGTATCAAATCAAATAGTTAAAGAACGGAAATTTTTAAGAAAAAAAGCGGTTTCGGCATCAGGCGTGCAGACTTTTGCAAGCGTTCCCATTCCTGGGCATAAAGGGGTGCCGATAGGTTGTCTTGATTTGGCCTGGCGGCGCGAAGACATACACCGTGAAAACTTGAATCGTATTTTAATGCTGATAGTTCAGCCGCTGGGCAATCTGATAAGCGGATCGTTTTGGAAGCTGCGCGAGCAGATCGCCCAAGAGCTGGATTCCGCGAATAAGACTGAAAAGCCGGGTCCTTTTCAATTTGCCTTAAAAGCTTTTTTGCAATCGAGCGGCGCACAGACAGGACATTTGGTAATGTGGGATTCAAGAACAGAGACAGTATTAGAAAATATTTCTATGGGGGGGGCGTCGCCCAAGTGTGTGTCACTCAAGGCAGCCGAAAGGTCGCAACGAATGCCTGCGTGTCCAGTGGGAACTGGCCGAGCACATCAAGGCGTTACAAAGCAGTGTTTCGTGGGATGCGAGGAGATTTCTCTCGACGGCTCAGGCGCGTGTTGCATATCGTTCCAGGTTGGAGAAAACACAAAAGGAGTAACCGTTTTAGGCTTCGATAAGAAAAGCATTAAACATCCCATTCATGCGCTTGCCGCACTCCAGGTTGCTGCGCACGAGACGGCGCTAAGACTGAAGGATCGACATGAGACGCCACAGCCTGTGCCGCCGAGATTAGAGATTCGCTGTTTTGGACACTTCGAGGTGCGAATTAATGGAAATGTTTTGCCATCGAAGGCATTCTCCCGGCGCAGAGCGCTCTTGCTGTTAAAAATTTTAGTTTTGAACGCGGGGAGGCCGATTCATCGGAATCGTCTGATCGATCTGCTTTGGCCAACAGAAGAAGCCGAAGAAGCTCGATTGAATCGTCTTTATGGGGTTATTCATGCCCTACGCCACGCAATCGAACCAAATTCTGAAAAGGAAAATTGTATTTATATTCTGAGCGAAGGCGAGAATTATTTGTTCAACCCGAGGGCCGACGTTTACGTGGATTTGCACCAATTCCGAGAACTCGCGCGTTCTGCAGAGCAATTCTCAAAAAATAATAAAGACATAATAAAAATGATTCAAAATTTGATCGCCGCAACAGAACTCTGCCGGGGAGGGCTGTTTGAGGATGACCCTTACGCCGAATGGTGCAGCGGGGAGCGTGCGGTAGCACAAGACCAGCTTATCAGTATTCTGGCAAAACTCTCTGAAGCCTATTTGAGTCAAGACGATTTGCCACAAGCTCTTAATTTCACGCGCAAGGCCCTCAAGGCAGATCCTCTTCGCGAAGATTTGCACCAAACCATGATTGCGATTTATTTAAAAATGGGACGAGTCAAGGAAGCGTACAGCCAAAGCCTTGAGTGTCTGCGCTTATTTAAAGAAGACATCGGCGCGGAGCCATCTGCTGAATTTATTCGCACACATCGAGCTCTAGAAACAAAATTTGTTCAAAATTAAAGCATCAATTAAGATTTCAATAAACTTTACATTTGTAAGCGGACTGTAATCAACGAAGGATATTCTAGGGCACTTAAAAAAATTTGGGCAAGGGCTTGAGAAGCACATTCGAAAGGATTTCAGCATGAACAACGGGGGATGCGCAGCTCGCCGGACAGTGATTGTGGCGTGCCTTATCGTTTTTGGAATTTGGGAAATTGTTTTCGCCGAAGATTTTGGTACGACCTATCAACAATACTGTGCGGCGTGCCATAATATAGGTGGCGGACGTCTTGTTGGCCCCGATTTGGCTGGAATTACTGAGCGGCGTTCGGAAGACTGGTTGATTAAATGGATAAAATCGTCCCAGGCAATGGTTAATTCCGGAGACCCCGTAGCGAAAGCGCTTGTTGATGAATACAAGATAGTTATGCCCGACCAGGCCCTCACAGAGGAACAAATCAAAGGAGTTCTGGCTTATATCAAGGGAAAGGGTGGGG